>JAKAYQ010000041.1 GCA_021826725.1 Actinomycetes bacterium | reverse complement strand
CCGGGGGCGGCACGTCATCGAAGGACCGCCGAGATGGGCGTCGTCACAGCCAGCCTGCTGGCCGGTGGGACACGGGAGTCCGAGGACCGCCAGCCATAATGGAGCAGGTCAGCCGCCTGCGGCTGACCTGTGCGCCTCCCGGCTTCGAACATGCGTTCTGTGGAAGCGACCCACGGAAACAGCAGTAGAGCCATTTGGTTCCTGCTGGCCGCTGACGATCTGTCTTTACTGAAGATCGCCGCTGGTGTCTGAGATCGTGGACAGCACTTCGGGAGCGACCCAGAAGGCCCGGCCACCTCGGCCGTGCGTGCCGAGCTGACGGAGCCATCCGAGCCCTTCGAGCCGGCGGATCAGGTTGAGCGCCCCGGGTTGGCTGATGCCGAGCCCCTCCTGGACCTGACGCACCGTGATGTACGGGTTGGCCATGATCATGTCCACGACTTCTGGGGCACGACTCCGAGATGTGGCCGTCTCCTGCCGGTAGCGCTCGCGCACGTCGGAGAGGCGCTCAGCTCGGGCGACGGCATCACCAGCTTGGACCGCCACTGCCGTGAGGAAGAACTGCAACCACTCCTGCAGCTGCCCCCGCTCTCGGACGGCCTGCAGGTGGTCGTAGTACTCGCTGCGGTGCTGCTCGAAGTAGGCGCTGAGGTACAGCAGGGGTTGCGGCAGGAGCTGTTGCTGGACGAGGTAGAAGACGGCGAGCAGGCGACCAAGTCGCCCGTTGCCGTCGAGGAACGGGTGGATGGTCTCGAACTGGTAGTGCGCCAGGGCGCAGCGGACCAGCACCGGCAGCGGCGCATCCTCGTTCAGGAACTGCTCCAGGTCGCCGAGGAGGGGGCCCATCTCGTCGGGCAGCGGGGGAACGAAGGCGGCGTCCTCCGGGGTGTCAGTCGACGACCCGATCCAGTTCGGGCTCGTTCGGAGCTCTCCGGGGCGGCGCTCCTGCCCCCGGACGCCGCTCATCAGGACGGCGTGCACGTCCCGGATGAGCCGCAAGCACAGCGGCATGTCCTCGAGCTGGCGGAGCCCGGTCGCCATCGCCGCGATGTAGTTCTGGACCTCGAGCACGTCGCTCCCAGGTGTGCTCCTGCCCGTGGCGTTCGCCTCGAACACGTCGCTCAGCGATGCCTGGGTGCCCTCGATGCGGGAGCTGGCGACGGCTTCTGCCGTCACATACGGCCCGACCAACAAATGGGGATTGGGCAGCAGCCGACCGGCGCCCGCCAGCCGCCCCAGGGCGGTGTCTGCTTTCGACAAGGCCAGGACCGTCGTCGAGTCAAGGGCCAGTTTCCGGGGCAGGCACTCGGGGACGTAGCGGTAGAAGCCCCAGCGGCCGGGTCCCTTCACCGCACGTCCCATCGGAGAAGCCCGAAATCTCGTTGGGTCCACGACGACTAACTATAATGAAACACCACCGTGCGTTATAGCGTCGGTGGCATGCCCCAACGTTCGTTAGTGCGTGGGAAGCCGCCTGATCGATGGACCGGGCACGCCGAGGCGGTCCAGCTCTCACCTGCCGGTCCCTGCGTCCGGCGTGCCAGATTCGTGCCAGTTCGAGCGGTCTCGGGCGGGCACCGGCGGGCACGATCGGTCACCCGTAACATGTGCCACTACCAGGGAGAACACCCCGGATCCGGTGGTCGGGCTGCCGGGATTTGAACCCGGGACCTCCACGTCCCGAACGTGGCGCGCTAACCAAGCTGCGCTACAGCCCGTTGTGACGGTGGCGGGATCGGGACCCGCTACCGACGTCCGGGGGAGCGATCCCCCAGCGGGGAGATGCTAGCCGACAGTGCCGGTGCGGTTGCCAGGGGCGTTCCGCAGTGGCGACGTGAGGCTGGCACCGTCGCGCTGGTCGGGGCTGGCGGTCACGCCCGTCCGTTGGCTTCGGCCTCGTGTGAGGTCGCTGTGCGCTCGTCGGCCGCTCGCACGACGACCTTTGCCACCCGTCGGCGATCCATCTCGACCACCCGGTAGTCCCAGCCGCCGGCCCGGATGACCTCGCCCTCCTCGGGGATGTGTCCCGACACATCGAACAGGTAGCCGCCGAGGGTGACGTAGTCACCCTCGGGCACGGGGATGCCGAGCCGCTCTCGAAGGTCGTCGACGCTGACGCCGCCGTCGACGAGCCAGCGGGAGCGGTCGACGCGGATGAAGTCAGGCTCGGCGCCGCGGTCCAGTTCGTCGCGCAGGTCGCCGACGAGCGCACCCAGCAGGTCCTTGATGGTCACGATGCCGGCGACGCCGCCGTACTCGTCGACGACGACGGCGAACGCCCGGCGGTCGTGGCGCATGTCGGCCAGCACGTCGAGCACGAAACGTGACTCGGGCACCAGGTAGGGCTTGCGGATCCGGCGTGAGATGTCCACGGGGGACGGCTCTTCGACCGTGGTGGGCTGGATAGTGCCGCCAGTGCCAGTGCCAGTGCCAGTGCCAGTGCCAGTGCCAGTGCCAGTGCCAGTGCCAGTGCCAGTGCCAGTGCCAGTGCCAGTGCCAGTGCCAGTGCCAGGTCCGGCCGTTCCTGGCGCCGGTGGGGATGTCTCCGCCGGCACTGCGGCGGCCGCGGGCGGTGTCACGGCCGCCAGATGGGTTGCGGCCGGGGACAAAGCCGTCCCATCACCGTCGGCCGGGACAGTCGCGGAGGGTGCTCGTACCGTCTCGGAGGGTTCTGATGCCGTCTCTGGAGGGGCTCCTGCCGTATCGGGACCGGACCGGTCGATCTCCCACCCGGCGCGGAACAGGTCGTGGACGTACAGCACTCCGACGAGGTTGTCGAGGTCGTCGTCGTACACCGGGAAGGTGCTGTGCCCTGACTGGCGTACCGCTCGCGCCAAGTGGGACGCGTCGACGGGGATCGGCAGACCCACCACGTCGACCCGGGGGGTCATCACCTCGCGGACCGGCATGTCCCGAAGGTCCTCGAGCGCGATCAGGATCCGCTGGGCCTGCTCCTGGCCATCGAGGTCCGGCGCGTCGGGCCGGCGGGCGTCGACGGGTGCGGTGCGGCCGAACCGGAGCCGGGGGGCCACAGCCGGGCGCGTCGCCTCAGCTGCCGGCGGTGCCGACCGCGGACGGCTGGGAGGTTGGCGCCACCTCCAGCGGAAGGGGCTGGAACGATTCGTCGAAGTAGGTGCCGCCGCCGAGCAAGGTCGTTACCGCCCGGCGCACGCGGATCGGGTCGAGCGGTTTCACCAAAAAGCCCTCGGCGTCCGATCGCCGAGCCAAGAAGACGTCCGCCCGGCGGTCGAGCAGCATCAGCACCGGCACCGCCGGCAGGTTGCCGCACGACTCCTCCAAGTGGAGGTCGATGCACACTGCCATGCCACCCATGTTGCCCATCTGCAGGTCGGCGATCACCAGGTCCGGATGGTGCTCGGCCACGGCCGTGGCCACCTCGGCACCGGCCGACAACTCGATCACCGTGGTGTCGGGGTTGCCGATCACCGCGATCACCTCGCTGCGCACCGATGGAGCGTCGCTGGCCACCACGATCGTTCGCACCCCTGCAGGGTACCGTGACCTGGCCCTGGCCTACCACCGCTGCCACCCGGCGGCTCGGGCCGCTGACCCTGACTGCGGCTACCGGTCCCGTCTCGGGCCTGCGCACGCCGGCCTGGCCGTCCCCTGGCCCGGTCGCAGTCGCGTGCCTGGGCTTGCTGGCCCGCTGTCCCTGGCCCGGGGCGCGGATCCCATCGCGGGTGCGGGTCCCCCGGCCCGCCTGTCCCCCGGCCCGGTCCCAGCCGTGTGCTTGGGGTCAGCGGCTTGCAGGCGCAGTGGTGAGCGCGTCGACCACCGCACCAAGTCCATCCAGATCGTGGACGTCCTGGTCGAGCACGGGGACGTGGACCACCGGTGCCGGGGCGACCCGCCCGGTGATCGACGCGATGGCCGTCTCCTGCAGGGCGAACCGGCGCTCCATCTCGTGCAGGTTTTCCTCGAGCGCGGCGAGGTCGCTGCCCGCCGGGGATTGCGGGAGCGTGCCCTGGTAGGGGAACCGGGGTTGCACCCGGTTCACGACCAGGGCAGCGACGGAGAAGCCCGACTCCTCGAGCCGGTCGGCGAACCAGCTGGCTTCGGTCACCAGGTCGGTCCGGGGAGCGGTGACGAGGACGTAGGCGGTGTCCGGTGAGCGCATCACGATCTGCATGTGCTCGGCTCGCTTGCGGAAGCCCTCTTCCATGCCCTCGAACGCCTGGAAGAAGGCGACAGCGTCTTCGACGACGTCGCTGCCGGCCACCTTGCCGATGGCCCGAAGGAGTGCCTGGGAGGCGACCGACACCGCTCGTAGGTAGGCCCGGGTGGGCATCAGGAGCAGCTGGAACAGCCGGTGCCCGAGAAAGTGGGTGAGGCGCCGGGGAGCATCCAGGAAGTCCATGGCGTTGCGGCTCGGCGGCGTGTCGACCACCACGACGTCGTAGGCACCGCTCTCGGTCAGCTCGTGGAGCTTCTCCATCGCCATGTACTCCTGGGTGCCCGACAGGGCACCCGTCAGGTTCCGGTAGATCCGGTTGTGCAGGATGCCCTCGGCCTGCTGGTCGCTGGCGGCATGCTGGCGTACCAGGTCGTCAAAGGTGTGCTTGGGGTCGAGCATGACGGCCCACAGCTCTCCGGGCCACGCCCCTTCGAGCAGGACCGGGTCGTTCGGGATGCTGTCGACTCCTAGTGAGTTGGCCAGCCTGCGGGCCGGGTCGATGGTCACGACGCACGCCCGCCGGCCTTGGCGGGCAGCGTCGAGGGCCAGGGCAGCCGACACGGTGGTCTTGCCCACCCCGCCCGACCCGCAGCACACCAGCACCGATCGTTCGGCCACCAGTGATCCGATGGGCCCCGGCTCGCCGGGGGCGGCTCTGGTCATCGCAGCCCCGGTCCCGACGGCACCCCGGGGACGTTCGGCAGCCGCTCGATCCCGTGGCTCAAGGCGGTGGCCAGGATGTCGAGCTCAATCGGGCCGATCGATCCGCTCACCAGGTCGGGCAGCCGGAGCTGCGGCAGGGGCAGCTCGTCGGCCAGGCGGTCCAGCTGCTCCTGCTGGAATGCCTGGCGATGCAGGCTGAACCGAGCCGCTGCGTCCAGGGCTGCCGCTTGGCCGGTGGTGAGGGTGGCACCGACCTCGGCTGCTGCCGCCGACGGGTCGGCCCGAAGCGCAGGGTGGTCTGCCAGGCAGGCGTTCACGACCACCGGGCCCAGAGCCACGCCGATGCGGTCCTCGAGCTGGTAGGCGGCTTCCACCACTTCGTTCACGGGCATCTCCTCGGGCAGCGTGACAAGCACGACCTGGCAGCGGGCCGGGTCCGACAGGAGCTCGACCACGTCGGCGGCCTGGGCTCGCACCGGGCCGGAGCGTGCCGCGTCGAGCAGCCCCTTGGCCGACGACAGGAACGTCATGGCATGGCCGGTGGCAGGGGCGTCCACCAAGACGAGGTCGGCGACCTGAGAGCGCTCGATCTGCTTCACCTTGCCGAGCACCAGGATGTCGCGGATGCCGGGGATGGCGGTCGACACGACGTCGAGTGCGCCAGACGACACCAGCCGCTTGGAGATCCGGCGCATGCCGTGGTCGGCCAGGTACTCGAGCAGGGCGTCGTCGGGAGTGATGCGCCGTGCCCGGACCGTGCCCGGCGGGATGGGCTCCCCGCCTGCAGTCCCCGCCATGCGGCCGGCCGCGCGGTCGGCAGACCCCGTCGTGCCGGCCTCGCCGACGAGGACGACCTCGTCGTACTCGAGCGCGGTGTCGTGACCGAATGCGGCGGGGACGCCAGCCTTGCCCTCGAGATCGACGACCAAGACCGAAAGGCCGGCCTGGGCGGCGCTCCGGGCTAGTGCCGCGGTCACGGTCGTCTTGCCGACCCCACCTTTGCCGGCCACGACGAGGACGCTGCTCTGTCGGAGGAACGAGGCGACGTCCATGCGCGTGGGAGCGTAACCGTCCCGCTCGGTCCGGGGCGTCAGGTCCAGCCGCCGGCGCGCCGCCTGGCCCAGGCCAAAGGTGTCATCGGACCGCGAATGTGCTGGTCAGACCCCTTGTCGGACGCAGAGGCAGGTACTAGCCTCGCTGATGGGAGGGGACACGTGGCACTTCGAGCAACGACCGAGGCGTGGCAGGTCCGGGCAGCATGCAAGGGGCCGCAGGCAGCGGCCTTCTTTCCGCCCGCACACGCCGAGCGCAAGGAAGACAAGCAGCTGCGCGAGCAAGGGGCCAAGGCGATCTGCCAGACCTGCAGCGTGCAGAGCGACTGCCTGGAGTACGCGCTGCGCATTCGTGAGCCTCACGGCATCTGGGGTGGCTTGAACGAATCGGAGCGGAAACAGGTGGTGGAGCGCCGAGCTGGCTGACGTGCCGTGATTGCCCGCCTGGCGTCCCCCGGGACGCCCAATGATGGCGTGGCGAAGGTGGCAGAAGCCTGGTGGCGGCCGCTATCCGATCCGCGCCTGGGCGGCCGTGACCGCGGGAGCGCTGCACACGGCGGCTGGCTGTTGGCCGGTCGACGTGCAGATTGCTGCGGTCAACTCGTTCGCGGTGCCGTCGACGGCCCGGGCGAGGTGGCTCGTCGGCTGGGCGAGGTCGGCGGCGATTGTGCTCGTGGACCGGCCTGCCAGCAGACCGGGGGAGAACTCGGCGCCGACCGTCACGTAGCGACCACCGATGTCGACGAAGGGCAACGTCGCGGGCACCGGGGCGAGCGGAGGGACGTCCAGGCGGTCGAGAAGCGCCCGGTCCTGGCCCGCGAGCGACTCGAGCGGTTCGAACACCGGGGACGACGCGGTGCCTGTGGTGGTGTCGGACCCGTAGGTCTCGACCGCTTGGAAGGTGACGTACCGGCTGTGGTACGAGGCGCCCCGGAAGGTGAACGAGTCGACACCGGGGAAGACCAGCTGCGTCGACGAGGTGGCCAGGCCCAGGTCGGAGAACGTTCCGAACCGGCCGAGGGCCACCACTAGCGCCCACCGTTGGGCTGCGCAGAACGGGCAGAACTCGGCGCCGACGTACACGATGAGTGGCCGGTTCCCGTTGCGGAGCAGCTGCGAGTGGGCGAGGCGCACCGGGGGCGTCACGACAGGGGGTCCCGGGGCTCCGATGGCATCGAGCACCGACGACGGTACCGTGGTGGCCTGGAGCACCACTGACGCAGGCGCCAGCGTGGTCGGCGGCGGCCCGCCGGCGCTCGACCGGTGGGTCACCTTGACGGCCAGCAGGGCGATGACCAGCACCAGCACCAGCACCACCAGGGAGACGGTGGCGAGCGCCAGCGGCATACGCCGGGAGGGACCGGCATCCGGGGCCGGTGTGCCCGGCGGTCCGGTGGCCGTGGTGTCGGTGGGGTGCGTTGGTGTCATGGGTGGGTTCGGCGACGCAGCCGTGGTCCGCCGTCACGATGCGGGGGTCGCCAGGGCCGGGCGGTCGTGCCGAGCCGGGCGCCACACTACTGGCGCCGGTCGAGCTGGCGCCGGTCGAGCTGGCGCAGGCGACGGGAGCGGGAGCCGATCGCCGGTCGTCCCGAGCGGACCCCGCCTGCGCCTTCGGGCGGGGCAGCGGCCGCATCCGAGGCTCCCGACGTCAGTCGGCTCTTGTCTCGGAGGCGCCGGCCGTCGTGCTGGCTGCGCCTGTCCTGGTCTCCTCGTTTGCCTCCGCCGCGCCGCCCGTCCTGCCGGCCTCCGCCGCGCCGCCCGTCCTGCCGGCCTCGGCCGCGCCGGCCTCCACCGCGCGCTCGATCGCGCCGAGCAGCCGAGCCGTGCACCCGTCCGCGACTGTCCGCTCGGGGGTCTCAGCTGCGAGGTGCCGGGCGATGCGCCGAAGCTCGTCGCCAGCCGGCCCCGGGGAGAGAACGACTGGTGTGCCCGCATCGCCGCCGATGGCCACCGCCGGGTCGAACGGCACCGCACCGATCAGGGGGACCCCGATGGAGCGGGCGAGCCGCTCGCCACCCCCTTGGCCGAAGATCGGATAGTGGGTGCCGTGCTCGCAGACGAAGTCCGACATGTTCTCGACTACCCCGACGATCCGCAGGTGACCCTTGCGGGCCATGTCGGCGGCCCGGGCGGCCACCTGCTGGGCTGCCACAGGAGGCGTCGTCACCACCACGACCTCCGTCCGCGCCAGCATTCGGGCCAGGCCCATGTGCACGTCGCCGGTCCCTGGGGGCATGTCCACCACCAGGTAGTCCAGTTCGCCCCAGCGGACGTCCTCCAGGAACTGCTGGACGGCCCGGTTGAGCTTCAGTCCACGCCACATGATGGCGCTTTCCTCTTCGGCCAGAAAGCCCATCGACACCACCCGGAGCATGCCGCGACCGACTGGCTGCTCGATGGGGACGATCTTGCCGCCCTCGGCCTGGAGATCCCCGGACAGGCCCAGCAGGCGGGGCACCGAGAAGCCCCAGATGTCGGCGTCGAGCAGGCCGACGGTGGGGCCATCGGCGGCCAGGGCCACCGCCAGGTTCGTCGCCACTGAGGACTTGCCCACGCCACCCTTGCCCGACGTGATGGCCAGGACGCGGGTATGTGCCGGCAGATCGGGGCCCACGGCGCTCTCCTGGGCCCGTCGCCGCGCCCGGTCCATCAGGTCGCGCCGGCCGGAGGTGTCCATGACCCCGAAGTGGACGTCGACGGCGCTGACACCGGGCAGCGCCCGCACGGCGGCGTCGATGTCGCCCCGAAGCTGCGACCGCAGCGGGCAGCCGGCGATGGTGAGCGCTACCTCGACGGACACGGTGCCGGTCGCCCCGACGGTCACGTCGCTGACCATGCCGAGGTCGACGATGTCGGCGCCGAGCTCGGGGTCGATCACGCCCGCGAGCGCCTGGCGCACCGCCGTGTCGTCGGGCGGAAGAGAGGGTGCTTGCTGCACCTCTGCGATCCTACCGAGCGCACCGTCCGGTCCCTCCGGGTTCGCGCCCCGCTCGGATCCCGGCACCGCCGCGCCCCCGGGCGTGTGACCGGATCCGACCGTGGTGCCGGCGCTGGCCCAGCGGATCCGGGTGGCCGGTAGACTGAAGAAAGGAACGGGATCGGCACGGAGCGCCGCCGGGCGGACGCCTCTGGTCGGCCCCGGCCGGACCCAGCCCCGGACGACGAGGAGGCCACTGCAGTGACGACGATGGCGAACGTGCGCATCGGCCGCAAGCCCGATCCGATCACGCTGACGGACAGTGCCATGGGCAAGGTGGCCGATCTCTTGGCCCAGGAGGGTCAGGAAGGTCAGGGCGAGCTGGTCCTTCGGGTTGCCGTCCGTCCCGGTGGCTGCTCCGGCTACAGCTACGAGATGTTCTTCGACAGCGAGGTGGCCGACGACGACATCGTCCGCACCCAGGGGACCGTCAAGGTGGCCGTCGACACGGCCAGCGCGGAGCTCCTGGCTGGGTCGACCCTCGATTACAGCGACGGCCTGCAGGGCGCCGGGTTCCACGTCTCGAACCCGAACGCCTCACGGACCTGCGGCTGCGGGTCCTCGTTCAGCTGAGGTCCAACTGAACGACGCCGTTTCGGGCCCGTCCGTGGCCGGGACGAGTCTCCCATCATTGGCGCCAGGCCCGTCCGGCGCGAGGAGCGGGTCAGCCATGCCGCCGGTTCTGCGCCTCACCGTCGACGGCGAGGCGGTGGAGGTCCCCGACGACGGCGGCTCCCTGCTCGACCTGCTTCGCGATCGGCTCGGGCGGCGATCGGTCAAAGACGGGTGCAGCCCGCAGGGCCAGTGCGGCTGCTGCACGGTGTGGGTCGACGGAAACCCGCGCGCGTCGTGCGTCACCGCCGCTCGCCGTGTGGCGGGCCGGCAGGTCACCACCCTCGACGGGTTGCCCGACGACGTGCGCCGCCGGTGGGCCCAGGCCTTCGTGGACCACGGGGCCAGCCAGTGCGGCTTCTGCACCCCGGGCATCCTCATGCGCCTGATCGCCGCCGTCGAGCCTGTGGGCACGGTCGGAGGCGCGGCTGCCACCTGTGACCCCACCGCGCTGCAGCGCTCTCTCGCCGCGCACCTGTGCCGCTGCACGGGTTGGCGGCCCATCGTCGACGCAGCCCTCGACGTTGCCTCCCGGGTGTCTGCTGCGGCTGCCTCCGAGGCCCCCGTTCCGCCTGGCACCCAGGCCCCCGCCGCAGCCGTCGTTGGGCTGCCCGCTTCGGCTGCCACCCGGCTCTCTGCCACGGCATCCGGCTCGGCATCGCCCGCTATCTTGCCGCGCGACCTCCTGGCGGCCGGTCGCCGGGCCGCACTGGAAGGCGGCGTGCCGCAGCAGGTCGGGTTGTCAGCGGCGCTCGGGTCCGCAGGGTTCGCGGAGGACACAGCACCTACCGACGCGCTGGTGGCGGTACCTGGTGGGGACGGTGGGTGGATCGTGGCCGACACGCTGGCCGAGGCCCGCGTGCTCGCCGGCAAGACCCAGGGTCGCAGGACGACGTTGCCAGTGCGGTTCCCGCTGCAGGTCCCCGACGGGGACTGGGACCTGGTGCTCACCACGACGTTCGTGGAGCCCGCGTACCTCGAGCCCGACGCATCGTGGTGCGTGCCAGGGGGCGATCCGGCAACCCCGCTGGCCAACGGGGGCGCGTTCGGCGGCAAGCTCGTCAGCTCGGCACCGGCCATCGCCCGCGACCTGGCAGACCGGTATGGCCGGCCGGTCCGCGTGGTCCTCAGCCGCGAAGACGTGGTCCGGATGGGCCCCAAGCGGCCGCCGATAGCGGCGGGGGTATCTGCCGGTGGTCGCGGGATCATCCGGGTGGCGCGCACTCCGGGGTCCGATCTGAGCGGATGGGTCGAGGCTCTGGCGTCGGTGGCACCGGGTCTGACCGTGGAGCTCGTCGACGTGCCCGGGCCGCCAGTGTCCGCCACGCTCCGGGGCGCGGGCTGGGTGGAGGGGGCTGTGCTGCTGGCGGGGCTCGGCATGCTGGCCGACGGTGCCCCGGGACCCGTAGGGAGGTCCGCCGTCCCGCCACCGCCAGTCGCGAGCAAGATCGGCGCGGTCGAGGCCGTAGGGCGGGGCGGCGCTGCGAACAAGGGTGCCGGCATCAAACGCGCCGGAAATGGCAACGGCAACGCCGCCGCCAACGAGGCCGCCGGCAACAGCGATGGCGACGGCAACGAAACGCGGAGTGACGCAAAGGCCGGCGGCGGACCGAAGCCGGCCGCATGGGTGCGGTCCCCGGCCGGGGCTGTGGCCAGCGCCGCCATCGACCCCGCCGGAGCGGTCACCGTCACCATCGACGCCGGGACGGTCCTGGACGAGGTGGTGCTCCGCTCCTACTGCGTCGGCGCCACCCACCAGGCACTCGGCTGGGTGCGCACCGAAGGGGTCGCGGTCGACGAAGATGGGGTGGTGCACGACCTGACCATCCGATCCTTCGGCGTGCTGCCCGCCCGCGCCATGCCGGAAGTGGCCGTCACGGTGCGCGCCGGCGGTGGTCCCCCCGTTCCCGGTGGGGACGCGGTGTTCGCAGCCGTGGCTGCTGCCGCCTGGGCCGAGCGGGGCTTCGTCGCGCACTGGCCGTCTGACCCGGGAGGCCGCTGATGGCGCCGGCCGTCGGCCCCTACAGCCCGGTGCGGCGAGCCGGCGACCTGGTGGTGTGCTCGGGCCAGCTCGGGGCCCGTCCTGGCCCGTCCGGCCCGGCGCTCGTCCCCGGCGGGACCGGCGCGCAGGTGGACCAGGCTCTGGCCAACGTGGCCGATTTGCTGGCCGGGGAAGGTCTGGGGTGGGACCACGTCGTGAAGGTCACCGCCTTCCTCGCCGACATCGGTGACTATGCCGTGTTCAACGAGCGGTATGTGGCCACGCTGGGCGACAGCCGGCCGGCCCGCACCGTCGTCGCCGTTGCCGGGCTGCCGCTCGGCGCCGCTGTCGAGGTCGAGGTGTGGGCCGACGCCGGGCAGGCGGGTCAGGGCGACCAGGCGCCCGATCCAAAGCGGTAGCCGACCGAGCGGACTGTTTCGATCAGGTGGGCGTGCTCTTCGCCAAGCTTCGCCCGCAGGCGCCGGACGTGCACGTCGACGGTGCGGGCACCGCCGTAGTACTCGTAGCCCCACACCCGGCTGAGCAGGGTCTCGCGACTGAACACCTTGCCTGGCCGTGCGGCGAGGAAGCGCAGTAGCTCGTACTCCATGAAGGTGAGGTCGAGCACCCGACCGGCCACCGCGGCCTGGTAGGTCTCGAGGTTGAGGACAAGCGGGCCGAACTCGATCAGCTCGGGGCGCAAGCCTCGGCCGGTGCGGACGAACAGGTGGGCGAGGCGGGCAGCGACCTCCTGTGGGTGAGCGGGCAGCACGCAGAAGTCGTCGAACAGGTCGTCGCGCAGCGCCAGGTCGCCGAGCTGGTCCGACCGCACCACCAGCAGCAGGGGGCGCAGCGGCACGTCACGGGAGCGGACGGCCCGGCACAAGGCGAACGCCTGCGCTGCGTCGTTCGCCGCGCTGACCACGGCGCCGGCCCAGCCGTCTTCGGGCTCCTGGGTGGTCGCGGCATGGGGCCGGTCGACCGCACGCCACGGGTAGCCGGCGCGGTCGATGGCCGACACGATCTCCGGCGGAAGCGGATCGGGGAAGCACAGCAAGGGCGCGGCCGTTCCCGTTGTGGGAATGGGGGCCTGGGCGACCGGGTCTGTGGGCGGGGTCGTCGAGGTCATCGTCTCGTCGGCGTGAGTGGGCTCATCGCGATGCGGGTGCGGGCCCGGGTCACAGGACCGGGAGGTAGCGGTCCAGCTCGAACTGGCTGACGTGGGTCTTGTAAGCCGTCCATTCCGCCCGCTTGTTGCGCACGAACCACTCGAAGACGTGCTCGCCGAGCGTGTCGGCTACCAGCTCGGACAGTTCCATCTCGGCGATCGCTTCGTTCAGGCTGCCGGGCAGCGGCCGAACACCCTCGGCCGCGAGCTCCTGGGGGGTCAGCTCGAACAGGTTGGTGGTGGCTTCCGCCGGCAGGTCGTAGCCGTTCTCCACGCCGGCCAGGCCGGCGGCCAGGATCACGGCGAAGGCCAGGTACGGGTTGCAGGCAGGGTCCGGAGCCCGGTACTCCACCCGTGTCGACTCGGCCTTGCCGGGCTTCACCACCGGCACCCGGACGAGTGCCGAACGGTTGTTGCGGGCCCACGACACGTGGATGGGCGCCTCGTACCCGGCCACCATGCGCTTGTACGAGTTCACCCACTGGTTGGTGACCGCCGTGATCTCGGGCGCGTGGCGCAGGAGCCCGGCCACGAACTGCCGGGCGACCGGCGAGAGCGCCGAGGGGTCGCCGGTGTCAGCGAAGGCGTTGGTGTCGCCCTCGAAGAGCGACAGGTGGGTGTGCATTCCCGATCCCTGCACCCCGGCCAGTGGCTTGGGCATGAAGCTGGCGTGGACGCCGCGGCGCTGGGCCGTTTCCTTGGCCACCAGCCGGACCGTCATGACCGTGTCGGCCATCGTCAGGGCATCGGTGTAGCGAAGGTCGATCTCGTGCTGCGAGGGGGCGTCCTCGTGCTGGGCGTGCTCGACCGGGATGCCCATGTCCTCGAGGGTGAGCACTGTCTGGCGGCGGATCTCCTCGCCGAGGTCTCCGCTGGTCAGCTCGAAGTAGCTGCCGCTGTCCAGCGTGACTGGGGGCCGCGACGGGTCGGCGTCGGCGAAGTAGAAGTACTCGATCTCCGGCGACGCGAAGAACGTGAAACCCCGCTCGCGGGCCCGGTCCAGGGCGCGGCGCAGGACGTGGCGGGGGCAGCCCTCGAACGGGGTGCCGTCGAGGTTGAACAAGTCGCAGAACACGCGCGCCACGGGGACGTCCCCGGTGTGCCACGGCAGCAGCTGGAAGGTCTTCGCGTCCGGGCGGGCCAGGACGTCACTCTCCTGTACCCGGCTGAACCCGTCGATGGCTGAGCCGTCGAACGTCATCCCCTCCTCCAGGGCGTTCTCGAGCTCGGCCGGGGTGATGCTGAACGTCTTGGGTGTGCCGAGCACGTCGGTGAACCACAGCTGAACGAAGCGGATGCCGCGCTCCTCGACCGTCCTCAGCACGTACTCCTGTTGGCTGCGCATGGTGGCGGGGTCCTCCTGATGGGCGACGCTCACAGTGTCGCAGGTGCGACGGCGTTCGGTGCGCCGGTTCACATGCCGTTCACACGGCGGCAACGCGGGTGAAATGGCTGCCTGCGAGGCTGCACCGGACACCGGGCGGTGCCGCCTGCCCGGTGTCCGGGCCGGGGGCCGAACCCGGTGGATCCCGCTGGACTTGTCCCGGCGTGAGCGAACCAGCAGCATGGTGCGGTCAGAACCGGCCCGCGACAGGGTGCGGCAGGTCGAGGCCAGCAGCATGGTGACACCACCACTAGGGTGCCGCCCCGGGGCGACACCCTCGTTCCGGGCGGCCGGGACGCCGGAAGATCCGGTGGGCCACACCGGCCGGTGTGCCGGTGCAGGGACAGATGTTCAGACAGACAGACCGAAGACCCAGGACAACCAAGGAGGACCCGTGCAGAAGCGGACCCCGGCGGAGGTGCTCCGCCTGGTGCAGGACGAGGGTGTCGAGATCGTCGATATCCGGTTCATCGACCTACCAGGCCTCACCCAGCACTTCTCCGTCCCCGCCCACGCCCTCTCCGAGGACGTGTTCACCGAGGGCTTCGGCTTCGACGGGTCGTCGATCCGCGGCTTCCAGGAGATCCAAGAGTCGGACATGCTCCTCATGCCCGACCCCAACACTGCGGTCGTCGACCCGTTCCGCCAGCACCGCACCCTCAACATCAACTGCTTCGTCCGGGACCCGATCACGCTCGAGCCCTACTCGCGCGACCCGCGCTACGTTGCCGAAAAGGCGGAGAAGTACCTGGCCACGACAGGACTGGCCGACACCGTCTACTTCGGTCCGGAAGCGGAGTTCTTCATCTTCGACGACGTCCGCTACTCGCAGGACCAGCACAGCGCCTTCTACCAGGTCGACTCCATCGAGGGCTGGTGGAACGCGGCCCGCCAGGAGGACGGCGGCAACCTGGGCTACAAGATCCGCCCGAAGGAGGGCTACTTCCCGGTCCCCCCGACGGACCACTTCCAGGACCTGCGCTCCGAGATGATCCTGACGATGGAGCGCCTCGGCATCGAGATCGAAGTGCAGCACCACGAGGTTGCCACTGCCGGCCAGGCCGAGATCGACATGAAGTTCGACACCCTGCTGGTCATGGCCGACAAGCTGATGCTCTACAAGTACGTGGTGAAGAACGTGGCCCAGGCCGCCGGCTACACGGCGACGTTCATGCCGAAGCCCCTGTTCCAGGACAACGGGTCGGGCATGCACTGCCACCAGTCCCTGTGGTCGGGCGGCCAGCCGCTGTTCTACGGCGACGGCTACGGCGGCCTCTCCGACATGGGCCGGTGGTACATCGGCGGCCTGCTGCGCCACGCCCCCGCTGTGCTCGCCTTCGCAGCGCCGACCACCAACTCGTACAAGCGGTTGGTGCCCGGCTACGAGGCGCCGGTCAACCTGGTGTACTCGCAGCGCAACCGGTCGGCTGCCTGCCGGATCCCGCTGTACTCGCAGAGCCCGAAGGCCAAGCGGGTCGAGTTCCGCTGTCCGGACCCGTCGTGCAACCCGTACCTAGCGTTCTCGGCGATGCTGATGGCCGGGCTCGACGGCGTGCAGAACCGCATCGAGCCGCCCGAGCCAATGGACCGCGATCTGTACGACCTGCCGCCCGAGGAGCTGGCCCAGGTTCCCCAGGTCCCCGGCTCGCTCGACGAGGCGCTCGACGCGCTCGAGGCGGACAACGACTTCTTGAAGGCTGGTGGTGTATTCACCGATGACCTCATCCAGACCTGGATCCAGTACAAGCGACTGAACGAGGTCGACGCTATCCGGCTGCGGCCGCACCCCTGGGAGTTCATGCTCTACTACGACATCTGAGAAAGCCCCAGTTCAGACTGGGTAAATCTCGGAGGATCGGCCGTTTCGTGCCTGGAACCGGTCGGTGCCGAGCGGCCGTTGGGGCCGATCCCACAGGTGTGGCCGGGCGTGCGGCGCCTTCGAGCCGTCGTCGGGTGCCACTCCGGCTGGTAGCCCCGCCAGGCATCACGGACGGTCCACGGGACCCGTCGAACCGCCGAGAGCGAGATGGCCAGGTTGCTGGTCGAGGCCGACCACGGCCACGCTCTCGTCGGTTCGACGTCCGTGGGCGACTACCTCGAACGGAAGATGGGCCACGTCCGGGCCCGCCGCCCGCCCGACACCCTCCAGAACCACGCGATGCGGTTCCGAAAGGTCGTGGCTGCCCTCGGTCGAGTCCGCCTCGACAAGCTCGGCGCTCACCACGTCGACGAGGCCTACCGGCAGTGATCGGCCGACGAAATGACCCCGGTCACCGTCCGGGCGCATCACGCAGTGTTGAACGCTGCGCTGTCCCAGGCGGTGCAGCGGGGCCGTCTCTAGCGTTCGATCGCACCGCTGGTCACCCTTCCAGCGGCCCAGGCTCGGCGGATGACCGACCCGGACGTCGCCACCGTCCGCCAGCTGGTGCAGGCCTCGGACGAGCCGGACCCGGCGCGGAGTACGGCGAGCATGCTTGCCGCATTGACGGGGTGCCGCCGCGGCGAACTGCTCGGCATGCGATGGTCGGACGTCGATCGGGACGAGATGGCCCTGCGAGTCGAGCGTGCCGGCACGCGCGAGGAGGACGGCCGTCAGCTCCGCGTCGGGCTGACCAAGACACACCAGGACCGAGGGGCGTCGCTTGACCCGGTGGCCTTCGCCGTGCTCGACACTCACCGGCAACATGCGCAGCGTTGGGCGGCCAACGCCGGGGTGATGCTGGCCGACGACGGCTACGTCCTGACGGAAGACCCGCAGCAGGCGCCGCGAACACGGGGAGCGGGATCGACCGGGCGAGCGTCGGGCCGTCGCCGACGATGCCGGCGCTGATCTGGAGCAGGAGGGCGACCTCGTCCGCGTCGTGAAACGCGGCGCGCAGCTCTGTGACGTCGAAGAACAGCAGTGCTGGCACGCAACCTGATGCAATGGACGGCGGCGCTCGCCGGGCCGGCCGAGGAACACAATTGCCTCGTCGTCGCAGCGACGCCGCGCACCCGCTACTTCGCTGTGCCCGGCCGCCTCGTCAATCGTTCCGGCTGACCCGTTCTGCGCATGCCCGAACGTCGGCCCCGGGCACTGCGCTTCGCCCGGGCACTCGCCGACCTGCGTGCCGCCGCCCCGACCTGAGCGCGTGACGGCAGACGGGCGTGGCAGCAAGACGACACCCACACGCCGACAAACCCAACGGCCGCCAGGAGCGGTGCCCCACGCGTCCCGCAACCGGCTGGCACCAGCAAGGCGCTGCTGCTTCGGCATCGGCAACCGCCAACAGCAGCCGGCGTCCGCTCGACCATTGCCACGCGGTGGATCGAAGCTGAGAAACCCCCGGCACCGTCAGATCGTCGCCACCGCGCCAGCGCTCGACCCCACCGCCACCCTGCCCGCCGCTACCCAGCCGATGACACCCACGGAAACAGCAGAAGGCCCCCGAGGACGCTCAACCAATACAATCACTGGTCGATAACGATGGTGATGAGTAACGTTCCAGGCACCTTGGCAAGGAGCTTGTGGCCGTGGCCGACTTGTTCCCCGCACGCTCGACCGGCTCGACACCGGACCTCCCGCCGTCCACCTGCCGCTTCGGCTGTCTCTCATCGTGGCCCGCCCTGCGCCGCTCCGGCGGAGCTCGGCACGGTGACCGACCACAACGTCTGTGAGAATTGACATGAAGTACGTGTCGGGCGAGTTGCCCTGGACAGCCGCCTTGGCCACCGGTCTGGAAGTCGTCGACAGACAACACCGGCGCCTGTTGGACATCTTCAACCAGGCCGTGGCACACGGTTCCGCTGATGCCACGAACGAGCAGTATGCCGATTCCTTGCTCGTGTCCCTTTTCGATTATACCGACTATCACTTCCGTGAGGAAGCACAGCTGATGCGCAGCTGGGCAGTCGACCCGGCCCATGAGAACGTGCATCTCCGCCAGCACGGTCAATTCATCAGGTTCTTGCAGCAGATCCGTGACATGGTCGGTCGCTACCCAAAGGATGCCGTCCGCAATGCCCTGATCGTGCTCACGCAATGGCTGGTCTTTCACATCATGCTCATGGACAGGCAGATGGCGGACGAGATTCGTTGGCAGCAGGAGCAGCCCGAGGCACGATCCGGAGCAAACGCGATGAACCGGGGCATCAACGAACAGCAGTCCGACGCCTCCTTCAGTCAGCTGAGTGAAGCGCTGAGCTGGCACACGTTCGAGAACCTCGACCAGAAGAGACAGCTGCTCGATCTGCAAAGTCTGTACCGAGCACTTTTGCATTCAGCGGAAATTCTTATCCACAGACGCAGTGAAACAGAGATGCTGCAGAGTCTCTGCGACATTCTGGTTCGCGATACCTCGTTCCATGCGGTATGGATTGGCCAGCCGGGGACGGCACCTGCGTTCGACATCCTGGCGATCGCCGGCAGGGGAGCGCAGCAGGTTCACGATGACGTGCCGCGCCTGGGGGATGGACCCGAGGGTTCCATCGTCGCGCGGGCATGGGCTACCGAGCGGGTTGTCGTGTGCAACGACACGATGGCTGACGAAGGGCTGCGGCCGTGGCACGAGGGATTTCGCCGGCACCAGTGGATGGCGCTGCTCGCTGCGCCCGTGTTCCGGGGCGGCAGCATCTGGGCCACGCTGGCCCTGATCTCTCCCGTAGCCGGTGTGTTCGACAGCGACACCGTCGCCCTGTGCACCAGCGCCGCCAATCTGCTGGGTCGCGGGTTGGACGAGCTCGACCTGCGCGAACGCCTGGTCGAGAAGGAGTCGCGCGAAGCCCACCGCGCCCGCCACGACGTCCTGACCGGCCTGCCGAACCGGCTCGCCCTCATGCAGGAGCTTCCCCAGGCCATCGCCCGTGCCCATCGGCACGGTACCCATCTGGCCGTAGGCATGATCGACCTGGACGATTTCAAGCCGGTCAACGACACCTTCGGTCATGCAGCGGGTGACGAGGTGCTGCGACAGCT
>JAKAYQ010000040.1 GCA_021826725.1 Actinomycetes bacterium | reverse complement strand
CGCCGCCGAACCGCACCACGATCCGACCGTTGGCGCTGAAGAAGTTTTGCCCGGTCACGGTCACGGTCTCGCCGGCCACACCTGACGACGGGGAGAGCGTGGAGATCACCGGCGGAGGACCAACCGTCGCGGCAGCGGCCGAGCCCGCCCCGGCGCTGCCCAGCCCCCCTGCACCCGGGCTCGGCGACACCGACGACCCCGAGCCCGACGGCGACGACCCCGAGCCCGACACCGACGACCCCGAGCCCGACGGCGACGACCCCGAGCCCGAACCCGACGGAGCGGATGCCACCGGTCCGGCTGCCGGCCGATCTGGAGCGGATCCCGATGACGCCGGGGCGCTTCGGTGGCGAGCGAGGTCGCGGTATGCCGTTGCGGCCGGAGCCCGCTGGGGACTCCGTTTCGCGCTGGCCACGGCGACCGCAACGCCGGCGGCGATGAGTGCGACACCAACGAGCGCGACCGAGGCGACCTGCCGGGGATTCCACCGGCCTGCCATCACGGTACCTGCACCCGGGCTGCCGCCAACACCGGGAACAGCACCACCACCGGAACCGGAAGCGGCACCACCACCGGAACCGACACCCGGACCGCCACCGGCATGCTGACCCCCGGCACCGCCGCCCACCGTCGGCGGGTTGCGCGATGGCCACCGTCGGCGTGGCGCCTCGCCGGCGGAGCCAGCAACCGGTCGCACGGCAGAATTCGGCCTGCCGGCCGGGGCTGAACGTGGGTCTCCGGTGGACTGCGCCGCCCGACGCGCCGCCTCGGCCATCGCGCCGAGCGCTCGCTCCCCAGGCCTGTCAGTCATGGGATCGGGACCACGCCCGGGCACACCATGCCCGGACCCGCCACGCCCCTGCGCACCAGCGAGCCGGTCATCCGTGCGGTTCCGCCACATGGCACCTCCGAAGCCCTCGTCCTCTCCAGTATGCGACCGATGCCACTTCAGGCGCTGGCACGCCGGGCTCGCTCCGAACCGGCAGGGATGGCGCCGCGCCGCGGGGGTCCGGCAACCGGCAACCACGATGACGCCGACCTGCGGCGGGTATCGCGACCTGCGGCGGCAACCACGCCGAACACTGCCCGGCATCACGGCGCGTCTTGCGTTGGGCTTGCGCCTACCGGTCGGCCTTGTCGGAAGTCGCGCCAGGGGGCGTGCTGCTGCTGCCGACCGCTCCGACGGAACGAAGCCGCCGTGCAGCCGGCCCCATGGCCGCAGCGATGCGCTGCATCTGTGTCGCCGCCCGCTCCCTGGCCGCAGCAAGCTCCTCGGGCGTCCGCAACACCCGCACGCGGGACTGGCCGGGAACCGGCTCGGCGCCCCCTCGTGACGCTACACAGACCTGGTCGGGCTTGCGCACGCGCACCGACGGGGCAGGGGCAGGGGCACCGTGGCGCCCTTCCGACCGGCCCGGCCCGGGGTCGGTCGGGGGATCTTCGGGTTCAGTGAGGTCGGACGGCCGGGCGTTGGCCTGCCGTGGCGGCACCAGCGGCCGCAGCAATCCCTGCGGGGTCGGTCGGCGCCAACGGGAATGTCGATCGGCTGCAGAACGGGCCATGCACACCGACCGTACCCGTTGTGCGCCACACCGAGACACATACCCCGGACCGGCGACTGAACCAACCACGCCTCGCACCCGGGTCACCCCGCTGGGAGAGCGGATCAGCCGCCAGCGGCCGGTTGGGTCGCCAGGGCCCGACGTAACAGGTCGAGCGCCGAGATGACCGCCATCTGCCGCACCCGCTCGCGGTCGCCGGAAAGCTGGAGATGCCGTGACGACGGGGGACCCCCCGGCAGTGCGAGCCCCACGACCACGGTCCCGGGCGCATGGCCTTCGAGCTCGTCGGGGCCGGCCACTCCGGTGAGCGCCAACCCGACGTCGGCACCCAGGGCGTTCGCAGCACCGGCGGCCATGGCCTCGGCGGCCGCCTCCGTCACCACCGGTCCCACCGGAACACCGAGCAGGTTCCACTTGACCTCGGGCGCGTACGACACGACCGATCCCCGGAACCAGGTGCTGGCGCCGGGCACGGCGACCAGGCGACACGCCATCAACCCGCCGGTGAGGGACTCCGCCAGTCCCAGGGTGAGGTGGCGATCCTGCAGGATGCGACCGACCGCGAGCTCCATGGTCTCCGCGTCAACACCGAACACCCGGTCGCCGACCACCGCCCGGACTTCGGCTTCCTCGGCGGCGAGCATGGCCGACGCGGACTGCGGATCGGCGGCCTTGGCCGTTATCCGCACCTTGATCCCCTCGATGCCGCTCGCCTGCAACGCAAGCGTCGGGTTGCCACCCATTTCGTCGAGTGCCGCCACCCGCTCGGCGAGACGCTCACCGAGCGCCGACTCGCTCAGCCCCCACGTGCGCAACACCCTGCTGGCGATGACCCCGGTGGCACCACTCGACGCCAGCCGGCGACGAAGGTCAGGCAGCACACCGCGCGTGAACATCTCGGTGAGCTCGTAAGGAACACCAGGCAGCGCGTAGACGACCTTGCCGCCAACCGGGCAGACGAGCCCGGGTGCGGTCCCCGTGCGTTGCTCGATCGGCGTCGCCCCCTCGGGCACCTCTGCCTGGCGGAGGTTCGAGGCCGGCATCTCACGGCCACGGGACGCGAAGAGCGCCCCGATCCGTTCCGCCACCTCGGGGTCCCGACGGAGGGGGACCTGCATGACCTCGGCGATGGCCTCGCGCGTGATGTCGTCGTGGGTCGGCCCGAGCCCGCCCGTGACGACCACCCCGTCCGCTCGAGCCAGCGCTGTCCGAAGCGCCAGGACGATCCGATCCAGGTTGTCGCCGACCACCTGGTGGAAGTGCGAGTCCACACCGGCCAGGGCCAGCTGCTCACCCAACCAGGCCCCGTTGGTGTCGGCGATCTGCCCGAGCAACAGCTCGGTGCCGACCGCGAGGACCTCGACCTTCACGACATGGGTCCCAGCGCCGCGGCCCGCCGGCCGTCCACCAGGTACTGGACCCCGCTCACCACCGTCAGCGCCGCGGCCACCCAGACGGCCACGTCGAGCACCTCGTGGTGCGCGGCAACCGGCGGCAGGACGCACAGCCCGGTGGCGACGGCCTGCACCAGCGTCTTCGCCTTCGCCAGCGGGCGGGCAGGAACCGACACGCCGCGTCGGCCGACGACGGATCGATAGACGCTCATCGTCAGCTCCCGAACCCCGATCACCAGGACGGGGACCCATGTCACTTCCCCGCGCGCCGCGACGGCAGCGAGCAGCCCGACCACGACGACCTTGTCGGCCAGCGGGTCGATGAAGGCACCCGAGCGCGTCGGGCCCTGGCGCCGGGCGAGCCACCCGTCGAGCCCGTCGGTCACCCCTACCACGAAGGCGAGGACGAAAGCGGCCCATGTTGCCCCCGACACGGCCACCATCACGACCACCACCGGGGCGACCGCCAACCGGGCGACCGTCACCGCGTTCGCCGGCGTCGCCAGTGCGGTAGGACCGAACCCGGCGTGGACCTGGGCTCGGGCCGGTTCACCCGGCGATGCAGAAGTCGGTCCACCCGACACTGCGAGGGTCGGTCCACCCGGCAGAGCCGGAGTCGGCGTACTCGCGGCCAACCTACCACCACGGGCCACGTCGACCAGGGGGTCTGGCGCGGCGTCCGAAGGTGCCGGCGCCGTGCCGGAGGCTCCGCTCTCCCCGCCTTCGGCCACGCTCATGGCGCCGGCTCCGCCCACACGTCAGGGCCGGCGGCCGACTGCACCTGGACCTGGTGGATCTCCCCGACCGCCAGGCCGGCGGGCACGTGCACGATCCCGTCGATCTCCGGCGCCTCGCGCCAGCTCCGGGCCACCCCGGGCGAGTCCACCAGCACCTCGACGCTCTGGCCGACCAATGCTCGCCGCTTCTCGTCGGTGATGGCGTCCTGGACCTCCGCGCACTCACGCAGCCGCTCCATGGCCAGCTCGCCGGGAACGATGCCGCCGAGCCCCGCAGCGTAGGTGCCCGGCTCTGGCGAGAACGTGAAGAACCCGGCCCAGTCCAGGCGTGCCTCGCCCAGAAAGGCAAGGAGCTGGTCGTGGTCCTCCTCCGTTTCGCCCGGGTACCCCACGATGAACGACGAGCGAAGGGCCGCGTCGGGTGCGGCCGCACGAATCGCGGCGATGCGCTCCAGGAACCGGTCACCATCACCCCAGCGGCGCATCCGCTGGACATGGGGGCGCGACACGTGCTGCAGCGACAGGTCGAAATAGGGAATGCCGGTGCCGACGATGGCCGCGACCAGGGCGTCGTCGAGCGACGAGGGGTAGAGGTAGAGCAGCCGGACCCGCTCGACACGCCTGGCGATCCGGTCCACCAGGTCGACCAGCGGGCGGGCCGCCCCCCGCCGGCCGCCGCTGTCGCTTCCGGCACCGGCGTCGACCGCGACACCACCGGGCCCCGAGCCCGCACGGTCGTGACCCCACGACGCCAGGTCCTGGGCAACGAGCACGACCTCGCGGACCCCGGGTCCGAGCGCGTCGACCTCGGCCAGGACGGCGTCCACGGAGCGGGACCGCTGCGGACCGCGAAACGATGGGATGGCGCAGAACCCGCAGCGCCGGTCACATCCCTCGGCCACCTTGACGTACGCCCACGGCGCCGAGGCCGCCGGCCGAGGCAGCTCCAGCAGGTCGAACGCCGGGGTGGGCCGGACCGCAAGCGCCAGACCGCGACCCGATCGCGGCGGTGCCCCCGGCGATGGCTGCGACCGCCGCGACGGCCCCGGGACCGCCACGACCGTCACCGCCGGGCCAGCGCCACGAGCGGCACCCTCCCCCTCCTCGGCGCAGGCCTGGTCGAGCGGTCCGACCAGCGGTACGCCGAAGCCTGCCACCCGGTCGACCTCGGGCAGTGCTGCAGCCAGCTCGTCGCCGTAGCGCTCCGCCATGCACCCGGTGACCACCAGGCGAGCGCCGTCTCGCCGGGCAGCGGCCAGCTCCAAGATGGTGTCGATCGACTCCTGCCGGGCCGCCTCGATGAAGGCGCAGGTGTTGACCACGACCAGGTCGGCCTCGTCGGGCCCGGAAGCGGGCTCATAGCCACCCACGGCGAGCGACCCGGCCAGCTTGGCCGAGTCCACCTGGTTCTTCGGGCAGCCCAACGTCTCCAGCCAGTACCGGTCGGCCACCTCCACAATCTACCGGCACCCCGCTCGGCCACCGCAGAGCAGACCGCGACACCAGCCGGACCGGTCCCATCGACCGGCCGCAACCCGTCAGCCGGCCACGCCCCCCGCAGGCGAGGTGGCCCTCCACGGAGATGGCAGACGACCCAAGCCAACCGTTTCGGCGGCGAGCCGGGCCAACAGAACGCGGTCGTGGTCGTAGGTCAGCAATGCCAGCGCCCCAGCGAGCCCCGACCACCGAAGGTCGTCGACCTCGTCACCGGGTTGGAACGCCCCACCCAGCGGGTGCATCAGCCAATAGGCGACCATCTTGGGACGGCCACTGCGCCGACCCACGTGCTCGGCGATCCCGGCAAACCGCAGCGTCCGACACCGGAGCCCCGTCTCCTCCGCGACCTCGCGCCGGGCGCAGTCCTCGGGGAGCTCGCCGGGTTCGATCTTCCCTTTCGGGAATGTCCAATCGTCGCGTGTCGGACGGTGGACCAGCGCGACCAGCGGCAGGTCGCCAGCGACGACGATCCCCCCCGCCCGTCGGAGCACGGCGCCGAGCGGCCAGCCCCCCTGGGGACCGGGAGCAGGAGCACCCGACACGCCGGACGCGCAACGGGTCCGGGAACGGGGAACGGCAGATCGGCCCACAGCGCCGACGGTACCCGCGTCGGGCTTCGAACCCGGGGACCCCAGGCTGACGACGACGGATGCCCGGGGTACCACCGGGTTCCGCCCACGCCAGCGCCCGAGCCGGGACCCAGAGCGCCTGTACAGCGGAGAGGGAGGGATTTGAACCCTCGGACCCAGTTTCCCAGGTCAACTCATTAGCAGTGAGTCCGATTCGGCCGCTCTCGCACCTCTCCATCAGGGATTTCGCCTGCCGACCGTGGACGGTGTCGATAATTTGTCCAGGATCGGCAGACTGGCCCCGTGCAGGGAAGCATACGCGAACGCTCGCATGCCGTTTTGCAGGTGCGGGTGAGCCTCGGGTGGGGCCCGCACGCCCCGACATGCCGGTATGCAGCCACGACGGCTCGGGGGGCCGGCACGACACCGAGCGAGCCGCACCCACGCTCGTGAGCCTGGCCCCGCCGTCAGGCCAGATAGTGCTCGATCGAGGCCACCTTGGCGTCGAGTTGGCCCGGCACCGCACCCGGGCGGATGTCGAGCTTGACCACCACCGACACCCGCTTGGCGTGATCGGCCACAGCCTCGACGGCCGAATGCAGGACATCCATGACCTCGTCCCACTCGCCTTCGACCGTGGTGAACATGGCGTCGGTCCGGTTCGGCAGGCCGCTGGCCCGCACCACGCGGACGGCAGCGGCGACCGCGTCTCCCACCGACTCGCCGACGCCGATCGGGGTGATGGAAAAGGCGGCAAGCACACCGTCATCGTCGCACGTGTGAGCCGTCACGGCTCGACACGTGGCCACCGGAACCAAAGACCGGGCGGCCCCCGGCGCCATGCCGGCACCATGCCGGCGCCACTCCACCATGCCGGCGCCACTCCACCATGCCGGCGCATCGGGGGAGAACCGGGTTCCTGCTCCAGTGCGACAGGTGAGACGTACAGTGCGACCACGCCGGCCTCGACGACCCGGCATGGCGCTCCGATCGCCCGGATGCGCTCCGGTGGGCGGCACGTCGACACGCCGCAGCCCCTGCGTCCTCACTTGTGCCCGGCGCTGCGTGTCGCACCGCCTGGGTGCCATTCCCCTGATCGAGGTGGAGGGTTCGATGGCAGAGGACGAGACCGCCAGGCCGGGCGCCGGCGATTGGATCGAGGACGGAGGAAGTGGGATCGACGGCGACGGAGCCGTGCTTGCCCGCCTGGAGCGGGCGGAGGCGGTCATCGCCGCGCTCGCCGCCGAGGTGCGTACCCGGCGACTCGTGGTGTGTGACGATGCAGGCGACGAGCGGATCGTTGCCGACGTGGCCGGGGGCCACGCCCAGGTCTGCGTCGTTGCCGGTCATCTCCGGCACGCCACCACGCCACGCAGCCCGGGAGCATCGCCACCAGCAGTGCTCCCCGGCCCGGAATGCGGCTGCGTGCAGGCGGACGGCACGCCACCGACAACGGAGGTCGTGATGTTCGCGGCACCCGGGCATACCGGGATGGGGCCACTGGCCGGGGTGCAGATCTGGGCCGAGGGCGCGGTCATCGCGACCATCGAGGTGGGGGCGGACGGCGTTGGGGGATGGCACGGCGTCGTCCACCCAGCCCAGGCAGATGGCGACCCGTGATCACCTGACCCGGCTCTCCACCACTCGGCGCATCGCGCTGTTCACACGTTCGGATATGTACCTGCACAGAGTGGCGCTACGCTACTGATCAGTGTCAACTAACTCAGCTCCTGCCCGGAATCGGCAGGTTTTCCCGCACCGGCAGCGCTCCTCGATGTCTCGCCGACAGCACACACCACGGTCTGGCGGATGCGATCCGCGCTGCTGATGCTTTGGCGCGTCGCTACTTCAGATCCGCCGGAGACCTCCCGTCTGCTCCGGGCACGAGCTGACGGTCCGGGGCCGCCCGCCGGGGCAGGGGGGTTGACCCCGCCGGGCAGGCCCACGGCATGCGGAGCGCACGGAGAATTGTCCCGTGACAATGCTCACCTCGGGGCGTGGTGGGCGAAGGACAGCGACGCACCGCCTTCGCCCACCACACCCAGCCGCCGCCAGGGGCATCCCCGAAGCCCCCGGACCAGCGCCGCCGCCTTCCGGTTGGGTGCACGTCACGCAGCAACGGTTGCCCCACCGCGTGACACCGCTCCTTCCGATCGCCGCCTCCACCGTCACGAATGCTACTCATCAGTCTGTAGACCGTCAAGTAGCACTCGATCAGGGTGTGCCCATGGAGGGTGAGCTCCAGCGGTGCCTCGGGCAGCGCCTCCGCATGATCCGCACCACGACCGGGCTCAGCCAGGAGGACTTCGCCGATCGCCTGGGCATCCACAGGACCTACATCGGGGGGCTCGAGCGCGGCGAGCGCAACGTGACCCTTCGTACCGTGGAACGCATCGCCGGACTGCTCGGGATCGAGGCATTGAGCCTGCTCGACGACGCATCGCTGCGCGAACCGGTCGGAGACGGCTCTCGGGCACCCCGGGTGGTGGGAACCGTTCCGCCGGCCTGAGGTTGGCCCGGCCCGACCCTCGACCCGGTGCTGACCTCCTCTTTGCGCCGAGCCCGGGCCGGCCCACCCCATTCCTTCTTCCCTGGCCACACCTCTGTCCAGGCCACACCTCGACCCGACATCGAGCATGGGCTGGTCCCCGGCATGGATCGGCCTGTGACACCGAATGACCAGCGGGTGCAGTGCTGGAGCGCAGGAGATCCCGCCGTCAGCCGACAGCCAGCCGTTCAGGTCCCGAGTACACAGTGCAGCGCCCATCGCGCACAAAGCCGACCAGCGTGACGCCGAGCTCCCCTGCCAGCGTGACGGCCAGGCTGGTGGCACCCGACACCGCGACGACCACACCGATCCCTGCTCGCACGGCCTTCTGGACGATCTCGAACGACACGCGCCCGCTCACCACCAGGACGGCGTCACCGAGGGGCAGCCGGCGCTCGCACAGCGCCCATCCCACCACCTTGTCAACCGCGTTGTGCCGTCCGACATCCTCGCGAACCACCAGCAGCTCGCCGCCAGGCTCGGCCAGCCCGGCGGCGTGGACCGTGCCGGTCTCGTCGAAGCAGAGCTGCTCGCGGCGCAGCACGCCGGGAAGCGCGCACAGCCAGTCCACCGCCACTCGCGGTCCGGGGCCGATCACCGGATGCCCGACGGCCCGGAGCGCGTCGATCGAGGCGGTTCCACACGCCCCGCAGGCGCTCGACGTCACGGTCTGCCGCTCCCGGCCCGCTCGCCGGGGCGGACGCCGCAACCGGGCGGTCACCACGTTGTACTGGTTCGGGTCCCGGCCAGCACCACCACCACGGCCGGCGCCACCGACGCAGTAGGCGATGCTCGCCAGGTCGTCGACACCGTCGACGATGCCCTCGGCCAGCAACAGGCCGGCCACCAGCTCCATGTCGTTTCCCGGGGTCCGCATGGTGACGCCGAGCGTGCTCGTCCCGGCAGGGCTCGACAGCCGCACCTCCAAGGGCTCCTCCACAGCAAGGCGGTCGGGCCGGCGCACCAATCGGCCAGGCCCCGGCGCAAAGACCATCGCCTGGCGGCTCGGCGCCTTGGCGGCGAACACCCGTACCGGGGAACGCTGATCGCCAGGGAATGCCATGCCCCGACAAGCCTAGGTCGGCACGTCGACGATCGCTCTCCCACACCCCGGCACCGGCCTCCGCCGGCCGCAATCCGCCCTGCACTCGCCAGTCGCGGACCACTGCGCCCGCGCCACCTCGCCCGCTGCCCCGACCGCCGGGCCACCCCGCCCACCTGGCAGCACCACCCTGTTGGCACGCCGGCTCCTGTGAGCACGCTGGGCGCCGACCATCCCGCCTGCTGTGGTGTGCCACACTCGGCAGATGCGACAGGGGGCGGAAGGGCACGCCGCCACCGAACCCACGTGCGGGACCGGCGGGTGAGCCCGCCGAGCCAACGCGCGGGTTTCGCCGCGCTGCGAACCGGCATGCGGCGCGAAGCCACGACCAAACGCGTCGCCGAGCCGCGAGACATCGAGCAACGGTCCGCACCCGGTGACCCTGCCAGCACGCCCTTCGCTGCAGGACGCCCAGCGGAACCTGCTGCCGCCGCCAGCGGCGCCGGCCCACACCGCCGGCGGTGGCAAGCTCTCGCAGGTACAGCCGGCCTGGCCGCCGGGTACCTGGTGCTGTCGTTCGGCATGTGGTGGCACGTCTGGACCGGACACCCGACGTCCTCGTTCTTGTGCGCCTGCGGGGACCCAGGCCAGTACCTGTGGTTCTTCACCGCCCCGGCGGACGCACTCCGCCACGGGCACCTGCCGTTCTTCACCGGAGCGGACTACCACCCCGGCGGCGTCAACATGCTCGACAACCCGGGGGTGCTGGGCCTGGCTGTGGCAGTGAGCCCGATCACCTGGATCTTCGGGCCCATCGCGGCGGTCAACGTCGTGCTGCTGGTAACGCCCGTCCTGTCCGCTCTCGCCGGCTTCGCACTGCTGCGACGGTGGGTCCGGTGGTGGCCGGCAGCCGCCCTCGGCGGCCTGCTGTACGGCTTTTCGCCGTTCGTCGTCGCCGGCCTGGAGTACGTCCACCTGCAGGCTGCGTTCCTCGCCATCCCCCCACTCGTGCTGCTGTGCCTCGACGAGCTCATGGTCCGCCAGCGGTACCGGCCCGTTCCGGTCGGTATCGCCCTCGGGGCGCTGGCCGCCGTGCAGTACCTGGTCAGCCCCGAAATGCTGGTCTTCACCGCACTGGCCGCATTGATCGGCACGATCCTGGTCGTCACCTACGCGGCGAGGCGCCAGCCCGACGAGCTGCGCCGACGCGCACCGTTCGCACTGCGGGGCATCGGCACGGGCAGTGCGGTCGCCGTCGCCCTGCTCGCCTACCCCGTCTGGTACGCGCTGGAGGGGCCCCGCCACACCGTCGGCGCCCCGTGGACCTTCATCGCCAAAACGGGAAACAGCATCGGCGACTTCGTGCTTCCAGGGAAAAATGCCACGCGCCAGGCCCTGCAGCCCGGAGTCTTCGGGTACTTCGGCGACGCGGGACCGGCACAGAACTACCTTGGTCCGACCCTGTTGGCGGCGGTCGTGGCGGCGGTCGTCCTGTTGCGGCGCTCCCGGCTCGTGCAATTCGCTGCGGTCATGGCTGCCGTGCTCGCCGTCCTGTCGCTCGGCACCGTCCTGGTGGGCGAGCCCGGGTCCTTCCTGTCGGAGGCACAGCACCTGCCGCCGGCTCACTGGTGGATGCCATGGCAGCTGGTCGCCCATCTTCCCCTCGCCGACGAGGCCAGCCCAGGACGGCTCTCGGGGATCCTCGATCTGTTCGTAGCCATCGTCTGCGCCGCCGGCCTCGACCGCCTCGTCCAGCTCGTCCGCCATCGGCTGGACCTGGGCACCGCCGACCTGGGCAGCACGGGCCGGGAGAGCACCGGCCGGACGCCGTCGCCGAGGATGCGCCGCTTCGTCCCCGGGGCCACCGGACTGCTGGCCGCCGCCGCCGTACTCGTCCCCGTGGGCGCCGCCTACCAGCTCCCGTTCGCGACGAGCAGCGTGCAGGTCCCGCTGTGGTACCGGACTGCCGGCACACGGCTCGGCGCCGGGTCCGTCGTGCTCGCTGTCCCCTGGGGCCTGTCCCAGACCAGCGCCTGGCAGGCCATCTCGGGGATGCACTTCGTTATGGCCGGCGGCGACGCCTTCGTGCCCGGCCCCACCGGGCGGTTCCAGGCGAAGCCGCCCCCAGGGAGCGCCGGACAGATCCTGAGCGCCTTCACCGGCTACGCCAAACCGCCGCTCGCCACCACCGCTGCCGTGGGGACGTTGCGCCGCGCGCTGGAGCGATGGCAGGTGACAACCGTCGTCGTGACCGAAACCAGCGGATCGCCGTCCTATGCCGTCGGCTTCCTCTCCATCGTGCTCGGCTCCGTCCCGACGGTGCAGGAAGGTGCCTACGTCTGGAACCACGTCCGCGGCGCATCCGCACCGTGGCAGGTACCGCCCACGGCCGTGCTCGGCTGCCGCCCGCTCACCGATCCCCCCCTGGCCGTCGCCCAGTGCGTGGCCGGGGTCGCCGCCCTGGACCGGCTCGCGTCGAGCCCGGCGACCACCGGCTGAGCCGCCGGTCGAACCCCGCCCCGCTGGGTCGGCCCGGGCAGTCCGATGGAGCTCGACCAGTCGTTCGTGCTGCGTTCACACGCCGGTGACCCTGCGGACACGTCCACCGCGTACCGTTCGTGATGCCGGCACCTCGCCACCAGGCGGCGGTCGACCGGTTCGAGGAGGTCACCGTGGACAGCACCCCGCGCTCCCTGACATCACGACTGACCCGCCTGTCGACGGCTGGAGCGACCCGCAATGCGCAACGCGAGCTGCACGCGCACCAGCGGGCACTCGACGAGCTCGACGAACGCCTCCGCCAGGTCCGCGACCGCGAGCACCGCTCGGCCGCCTGACCGCGTCGGACGCCGACGGCCTCGGTCCTACCGGGCACGAACGGCCACCTGGTCACGGCGCCCGGACACGAGCAGCCGCCTGGTCCTGAACGGCCACCTGGTCACGGGCACCGGGCACGCAGCCCCACCACTACATTGGCGGCATGCCGTTGCCCGACACACCGGCCGGAGTCACCGTCACCGAGGCCACCCGGGCGGACACCGACCTCCTCGCGGCCATGGCATCCCTCCTGCCACAGCTATCGTCGTCGGCCACAGAGCTCACCGCCGAGGAGCTCACCACCATCATCGACGATCCGGCGACCGTCCTGTTCGTGGCCCGCAGCGCGGGCCGGGTGATAGGCAGCCTGACGCTCGCCATGTTTCGCCTCCCGACCGGCATGCGGGCATGGATCGAGGACGTGGTCGTGGACGAGTCGGCACGAGGGTCCGGTGTCGGTGCGGCGCTGTCAGCAGCCGCCATCGACCGGGCCCGAGCTGCGGGTGCGCGCACCGTCGACCTTACGTCCCGGCCCTCACGTGCAGCAGCGAACCGCCTGTACCAGCGCATCGGGTTCGTACGGCGCGACACCACCGTCTACCGGCTCGACCTGGCCGACTGATCCGCCGGCACCGGGCCGCGGGGCCGGAGCACCCCGTCTGTCCGGCTGATCGGGCACGATCGGCGCCACCGCTCCGCGTCGACTCCGGCCGCGCCCGCTACGGTCGCGGCGATGACCGTCCTCCTCGCCGCGGTCGGCGCGATCGCTATCGCCGCCGCTATCGCCGCTGCTGTGTCGGGGCACCGGCGCTCCCGGCAGCTGGCGGTCGAGCGGACGCTGGTGGAGCAGCTTCGTGCACAGCTCGGGTCGGAGACCCGGGCCCGAGCCGCGCTGCAGGAGCAGGCGACGGCTGCCTCGGATCGCGCCAGCACGGCGGTCGAGCGCGCAGCGGCCGCCGAACAGCGTGCCGACGACGCTGACACCCGCGCCACCGAAGCCGAACAGCGTGCCGACGACGCCGAGGCCCGCGCAGCCGACGCCGAGGCCCGCGCAGCCGATGCCGAACGGCGGGCCGGGGAAGCTGCCGAGCACGCAGCGGTCGCCGAGCGGCGTGCCGGCCACGACGGTGCCCGGACCACCGGAGCAGGTGCCGCCACCGGGTCCGGATCCGTTCGGCCCGAGCAAAGTCCCGCCCACTTGGCACCGCACGACCCAAGAACGCACGCAGCGGCAAGCCAGACCTCGCAGGCACAGGAGCAGGCCCTGTGGCACCTCGAGCGCATCCGGCTGGAACGGGAGTGGCGGGAGATCGCCGGACCGTCCGCTCCTCTGCCGGTCCCGTGGGACGGCACAGTCGGCGCCGCGCTCGCCGTCGAGCTGGAGCTGATCCGCGAGATCATCGGCACACCGAGCCGGTTGGAGATCGGCGCCGGACACGGCGTCGCCGACCCGATCGCCGCCACGTCGACGGCTCGTATCGCCGGCGAGCTCTTCCGCTGCCTGGCCCGCACCGGCGAAGAGCTCGTGGTGACGATGGTCGGGCCATCCGAGGTGCGCGTGGCGGTCGCCGTCGAGCCGGGTGCCGGCATCCCGGACATCGAGGCCCTCGACCGACTGGCCCGTGCCGCCGGGGGCACCGTCGAGGTGTCCGCCGGCGACGAGGGATTGCAGGCACTCGTCAAGATCCCTGCGGCATCGGACTGATCGCAACGCGGTCGCCAGCGCTCCCCCGGCACGATCGGCGCGCCACTCGCGTCCCCCCGAACTGGCCATGGCCGGCACCGCCGCCGACAGCCCAGTCGGCACGACCTGCGGGATCTGGTCACACCGACTGCGGGAGCCACAGCCACAGCTCCGCACCACCGTCGGGATGGTTGCGGGCGGCTGCCGACCCACCATGAGCAGCCGCCACCTGTGACACGATGGCCAGGCCCAGCCCAGAGCCGGGGAGGCTCCGCGCCGCCTCCCCCCGATAGAACCGATCGAAGGCTCGCTCGATGTCCGGCTCGGCGAAACCGGTTCCGTGGTCCCGTACATGGACGCTGCCGGGCCGGGTCACGATCTCAACAGGCGCACCTGCGGGGCTGAACTTCATGGCGTTGTCGACCAGGTTCGACACCGCCCGCTCGACCGACCGGGCACTGCCCAGCACCGTCCACGGCGCGGCGTCCACAGTCACCACGCGATCGGCGCGGCCGCGGGCGCGCTCGGCCACAGTGGTCACGATCTCGTCGATCCGCACGAGCTCGACCGGCTCTGCCACACGGCTGTCGGTTGCCAGCTCGACCACTTCGTCGACCAGCGTGGTGAGCTCGGACAGCTCCGCGTCGAGATCGGCGAGGATCCGGGTCGTGGATTCGGCGGGCAGCACCATCCCGTGCCGGCGGAGGAGGTCGACGTTCGCCCGGAGGCTGGTCAGCGGCGTTCGAAGCTCGTGCCCGGCATCGTGCACCAGCTGCCGCTGCTGCTCACGACCGCGGGCCAGCGCCGCCAGCATCGCCCGGAGCGCGCGCGCCAGGCGTCCGACCTCGTCGGTTCCTGCCGCAGCCGTGGCCAGCGCGCCGGCCACGGCCGGTCCCGCCGCGTCGACGGATCCGGCACCCGCCACATGGTCTGCCGCTTCGCTCAGCGCAGCCAGTGGCGCGGTGATCCTCCGAGCCACCAGCCAGCCCACACCGGCAGCAACCACGATCACGGTGACTGCCAGCAGGCCGAGGCGCCACCGGAGGCCGACCAGGGTGCCGTCGACCTGGCCAAGCCCTTCCGCCAGCTGGAGCGCACCGTGCGGTGTGGCCACGGTGACCACCCGGTAGGGGACGCCCCCCACCTGCTCGGTCCGTAGCCAGGTGGACGATTCATGGGCGGCGATGGTGCGGTCGCGGGCCGTGACGGGCAGGCGGAGCTCACCGGCGGCGACCACCGCGCCGGACCGGTCCAACTGCTGCACCGACACCAGGTCGAGCAGCGCAGCGGCACCGCCCCGGAGGCCACCACCCCCCGGCGGGCCCATGACCGCTCCCGAGCCTCCGCTGCCAGGCAGGCCCATGCCCGGTCCCGAGCCGGCACCGGCCGCAGCTCCCGGCCGCGGCTCGCCCAGCGGGCCGAACGGCCCCGCACCCGGCGGTGCGACGGCAAGCTGCGCGGCAGCCCGGTCGAGCGAGCCGTCGACCTGGGCGGCCAGGCGGTCCGCAGTGGTCACGTAGGCCACGAGCGATGCCACGGCCACGGCCACGCCGGCCAGCAGGCCCAGGGCGATCGCCAGCCGCCAGCGCAGGCTCACGGGGCTCGCAAGACGTAGCCGACGCCGCGCACCGTCTCGATCAGGCGCGGCTCACCTGCTTCCTCGAGCTTGCGCCGCACGTACCCGATGTACACCGCGAGGTTCTTGGAGTCAGCCCCGAAGTCGTAGCCCCAGATCCGGTCGTAGATCACTTCGTGGGTGAGCACCTGACCGGCGTTGCGGGCGAGCAGGTCGAGCAGGTCGAACTCGGTCTTGGTCAGGTCGAGGATCCGGTCGCCGCGCCACGCCCGGCGCGACGCCGGATCCACCCGCAGGTCGCCCACGCTCACGACGTCGCCGTCACCGCCGGCGGTCCTGCGAACGAGCGCCCGCACGCGCGCGAAGAGCTCGTCGAGGTCGAACGGCTTGGTGAGGTAGTCGTCGGCACCGGCATCGAGGCCGTCCACCCGGTCCCGGACCTCTGTCCGGGCAGTGAGCAGCAGCACTGGGGTGCGGTCACCGGCGGCTCGCACCCGCCGGCACACGGCCATGCCGTCGTGGCCGGGCATCATCACGTCGAGCACGGCGACGTCGGGGCTGGAACCGGCCATGGCGGCAAGGGCAGCCGTCCCGTCGGCGACGGCCGTGACGGCATAGCCCTCCATGCCGAGCGCGAGGACAAGAGCGTCCCGGGTAGCCCGATCGTCCTCCGCGACCAGCACCGTCGTCCTGCCCGTTGCATCCACCGATCAATTCGTAGCGCACCACGGTGAGCCACGGGTAAGAAGCTCAGGAGATCCACAGGAGATCGACACCGGTTTCACGGCGCTCTCTCACCGTCTTCTTGCCCGGGCCGCCGAAGATGGTCGTACCGGAGCGGATCCGGCCGACAGGAGGGACAACCATGGACAACGAGGCACGATCGCGGCTTCTGCTGCGCAGCAGGAAGGTGGGCGCCACCGCCCTGGTCGCCGGAGGGCTCGTCGCCGGCAGCTTCGGGGTGGCCGCCGCGACGACCGGCAGTTCGTCCGGCAGCTCGTCAGGCAGCTCGTCAGGCTCGATGCCGGCACCTTCCCACCCAGGCTGGGGCGGTCCGCGCGGCATGGGCGGTCCGCGCGGCATGGGCGGCCCCGGTGCCATGGGCGGAACGGTGACCGCGGTGTCGCCGACGTTGCTCACGGTGTCGCGGCCCGACGGCACGTCGGTGAGCTACACGCTCACCAGCTCAACGACCTACCAGAAGGACCACGCGGCCAGCACCTACGCTGCCCTCGCGGTGGGCGAGCACGTCGCCGTTCGCACCTCGGCACCGCCCTCGTCCAGCTCCACCACGCCGGCGACCGCCGTCGAGGTGGACATCGTGTTGCCGCACCTGGGCGGCGTCGTCCAGAGCGTGAGCACGTCGGGATCGTCGTCCACCATCGTGGTGGCCGATGCCCAGGGGTTCTGGCGGACCATCGTCACCTCGGCGTCCACCACCTACACCGACAACGGTTCCTCGGTCAGCTCCCCAACCATCACGAAAGGCGAATTCGTGAATGCCGCCGGCAACATCGACGCCACCCACACGACGCTCGACGCCACGTCAGTGGCCATCGGCAAGCCCACGCCGCCGGCACGCCCCTGACCCGGCCCCGTGTCCTGCTGCTCCCTACCCCGCCGACGGAAGCCCGAGCAACCAGCCTGAACAGCCGGCACAGCGACCCGCTCGGGCGAGCCGTAACGGGTCACCAACGCGCCGCTGTTCGGCGGTACGATGGCTCCACCAGAGAAAGGAGGTGGTCCAACTGCACAATCGACGTGGGACCCTGGAGGTGGCTGGCCGCTAGCCGGCTCGCTGGACCAGCTGGCGAATTCCAGCCAGTCGCCAATCGACACCTCAGCGGAAGCTGGTCCCATCCGCGCTGTCCGGGTGCCGATGCCTTTCCAGCACGATGGACGTGAGCGGGCGCCCTTCGGGGCGCCCGCTCCGCGCCCGGTCACGGAGCGCTGGGGCCCCGTGAGCACCCACTCCCGCAAGGTCAGGATCGACCACCCCGCACCAGGCGCAGACCGACATCCTGGCGCCGGGCAACGGCGTCCCCCGGCCAGGATCGACCACCCCGCTGGCAGGCACCAACCTTCCGGCGCCGCAGACCGACATCCTGGCGGCGGGCGGCGGCTTCCCCCGGCGCGAATCGACCATTCCGCAACCGCTCCCCTACGCTGGAACGGACATGACCCTCGTCCCCGTCGCGCACAGGAGCATCCGATGCGCCTGGTGATCGTCGGCGGAGGACCGGCCGGCACCCAGGCAGCGACCGACGCCGCCCGCCTGGGCGTCGACGTGACCCTCGTCGAGCGTGACGTGGTGGGCGGTGCCGCCAACCTGTGGGACTGCATCCCCTCCAAGACCATGATCGCGACGGGTGGCGCCATGGCCGACTTGGAGCGGATGTCGGGAATGGGCCTGGGCGATCTGCACGCCGTCCTCGACCTCGACGCGCTCAGAACACGCATCACGGGCATCGCTCGGCACCTCGAGGCAGCCACCACCGAGATCCTGGAGAGCCAGGGCGTCGAGCTCGTTCGCGGCAGCGGCCGGCTCCTCGGACCGCACACCGTGGAAGCCGACACCGCCGAGGGGACCCGCACCTGGTCGGCGGACGCCGTGGTCGTGTGCACCGGAAGCCGACCCCGCGTGCCGGACTGGGTGGAGCCCGACGGCGAGCGGGTCCTGCTGACCCGCCACGCCTATCCCCCGCCCACCGTGCCGGACCACCTGGTCGTGGTGGGATCGGGCGTGACCGGGGTGGAGTTCGTGCACATGTTCGCGTCGCTTGGCGTTCGGGTCACCCTGGTCGTGAGCCGCCAGCAGGTTCTGCCCGGCAAGGACCCCGAGGTCGCTGCCGCACTGGAGGACGAGTTCCTCCGCCGGGGTGTGCAGCTGCTCATGGGCGCCCGGGCGACGGGCATCGACCGGGAAGCGCAGGGAATCCGTGTCCGGTGCGAGGACGGCCGGGTCGTGGAGGGGAGCCACGCGCTGCTCGCCATCGGCTCGGTCCCCAACAGCGAAGGCCTCGGGTTGGCGGCTGCCGGCGTGGACGTCAGCCCGTCCGGGCACGTGCCGATCAACCATCACTGCCAGACCAACGTGCCTCACATCTACGCGGCGGGGGACCTGTCGGGGAAGCTGCCGCTGTCGTCGGTCGCCACCATGCAAGGTCGAAAGATCGCCGAGCACGTGGTGATGGGACACACAGCGGCGCACCGGCACCTCGAGTATGACAAGGCGCCATCCGCCATCTTCACGGAGCCCGAGATCGCCGACGTCGGCCTGGCGGAGGCCGACGCCTTCGCCCTCGGGCGCAAGATCCGGGTGACCAAGGTTCCCTTTACGGCAAGCAGCCGAGCACTCATCACCAACGACACCCGCGGCTTCGTCAAGATCGTGTCCGACCCGGCCACCGGCGTCGTGCTCGGCGGGTCGATCGTCGGTCGCAACGCCTCGGAGCTCATCTCGGTGCTGAGCCTGGCGGTGACCGCCGGTTTGCGGGTAGCGGACCTTGTCGACTCCATGCCGGTGCATCCGGCGCTGGCGGAGGCCCTGGCGGAGGCGGCGGACTAGGCCGAAGTTCCCCCTGCGTAGGGGAGCGGT
>JAKAYQ010000260.1 GCA_021826725.1 Actinomycetes bacterium | reverse complement strand
TACCACGGAACGCCCGCCCAGCGCCAGGAGTCGATGAACAGCCGGAGGGCGCAGAAGGTCTCCACATCGGAGCTCGCCGCCACGCCCGGCTCGTCACGGTAACCGGTGAATTGGCCTCGCACCACATCGCTGGCGCTGAGCGGTCGCATCGCCTTGAACACGTTGAACTTCTCCGCCTGCACGGCGCCCATCCCCTGGTATGGCGGTGGTTCCATCGCCAGCAGCGCCACGATCTGGAACAGGTGGTTCTCCACCACGTCCCGCAGGCAGCCGGCCGTCTCGTAGAACGCCCCCCTGCCCTGCACGCCGAACTGCTCGGCCAGAGTGATCTGGACGGAGGCGATGTAGTTCCGGTTCCAGATCGGCTCCAGGAAGGAGTTGGCGAACCGGAAGTAGAGGAGGTTCATGATCTCCTCCTTGCCCAGGTAGTGGTCGATGCGGAAGATCGAGGGCTCGGGGAACGCCGATCGCAGGACGCGGTTGAGGTCGCGCGCCGAGGCGAGGTCTCGTCCGAACGGCTTTTCGATGATGACCCGAGCGTCGCGGGCCAGCCCGGATGTGGCAAGGCCCTCGACCACGGTCGAGAACAGGGCTGGCGGGACAGCGAGGTAGTGCGCCGGTCGTCGTGCGTCTCCGAGCACGTGCCGCAGCCCCGTAAAGGTTGTCGGATCGCCGTAGTCGCCGTCGACGTACGCCATAAGCGACAGCAGCCGGTCGAGAGCGCCGCCATCGTTGGTGTCTGCCCCGGCCGTGGCGATGCTGTCCCGGGCCCGGTCTCGGAGTTGGGACAGGTTCCATCCAGACGATGCCACCCCGATGACAGGAACGCGCAACGTGCCGCGCTGCACCATCCGGTGGAGAGCGGGAAAGATCATCTTGTGGGCAAGATCACCTGAGGCGCCGAAGAAAACGAACGCGTCGGCCTCGGCTGGCTTCTCCTCGCTGTCGCCCGTCAACGGCCCTGGTCCCGCTCTGCCGGTACTGACACGACGACGAGTCTTGCATACCGGTTCCGGCCGGGAGGGTCCGGGGCGCGGCCACGCGCCTTCTCCCGTGCGGCTGTGCTGGTGGGGTCGCGTGCGGCTGTGCTGGTGGGGTCGCGTGCGGCTGTGCTGGTGGGGTCGCGTGCGGTCCCGCCCGTAAAGAGGACCTGCCGTGGCCACCACGGGGTACCTGGCCGGCAGGCCTCGGCGCGACGCCGCTCAGGGTTGGGATGGGGGCCCGGTTGCGATGCCGAGGTCGGCCAAGAGCCCGCGGACCCGCATGTCGATGTCGGCGACGATGCGCTCGACGCTCGGGCGGTCCTGGCCGGCGGGGTCGTCGACGGACCAGTCGAGGTAGCGCTTGCCAGGGAACACGGGGCAGGTCTCCCCGCATCCCATGGTCACCACGACGTCGGCGTCCTCAACGCCATCTCGGGTGAGCAGGGTCGGGAATTCGGCGCCGGTCGACAGGCCCCGATCGGCGAGCACCTCGGCCACGGTGGGATTGACTGCCGTGCCGGGCTCGGAGCCTGCCGATCGAACGTCGACGCGGCCGGCTGCGTAGTGCTCGGTGAGCACCTTGGCGGCGACAGACCGGCCGGCGTTGTGGATGCAGGCGAACAGGACGGTCGGGACGCGCTCGGTCGACGCGGTGGTCTCGGTCCCCCGTGCCGGGCCGGTTGCGGTCGACGCAGTGGTGTCGGCGTCATGTGCCGCACGGCCGGTGGCAGAGGGGACCTGGCCGGGGCAGGTCACAGCTCGGTCGTCGTGCTCGGGTAGAAGCGGCGCCGTGCCCACAGCGACACGTAGACCAGGGCGACGAGGGCGGGGACCTCGATGAGCGGCCCGACCACGCCGGCGAGGGCCTGGCCGGAGGTGACCCCGAAGGTACCGATGGCGACGGCGATGGCCAGCTCGAAATTGTTGCCCGCGGCGGTGAAGGCCAAGGTCGCCGTGCGCGGGTAGTCGAGGTGCAGAGCCCGACCGAGGGCGAACGCTCCAGTCCACATGACGGCGAAGTAGCACAGCAGCGGCAGGGCGATCCGAGCGACGTCGAGGGGTCGGTGGGTGATGGCGTCACCCTGGAAAGCGAAGAGGAGCGCGATGGTGAACAGCAGGCCGTAGAGCGCGAGGGGGCCGATGCGGGGCAGGAACTGGTGCTCGTACCATTCGCGCCCCCGGCGCCGTTCGCCGACTGTGCGGGTGAGGAACCCGAGGAGGAGCGGGACACCGAGGAAGATCAGCACGCTGCGGGCGATGGCCCAGATCGACACGTGCACTGTGGTGGTCGACAGCCCCAGCCAGCCGGGCAGGACCTTGAGGTAGAAGTAGCCAAGCCCGGCGTACGCCACGATCTGGAACAACGAGTTGACGGCGACGAGCACCGCCGCAGCGGTCTCGTCCCCGCAGGCGAGGTCGTTCCAGATGAGCACCATGGCGATGCACCGGGCCAGGCCGACAAGGATGAGCCCGGTTCGGTACGCCGGCAGGTTGGGAAGGAACAGCCACGCCAGCGCGAACATGAGTGCCGGGCCGACGACCCAGTTGAGCAGCAGTGACGGCACCAGCAGGCGGCGGTCGGCCGCCACCCGGTCGATCTCGCCGTAGCGGACCTTGGCCAGCACCGGGTACATCATCACCAGCAGGCCGAGGGCGATGGGCAGGCTGGTGCCCGCCACTTGCACGTGGTCGAGGGTGCGGTTGAGCCCGGGGACCACCCGACCGAGGCCGATCCCGAGCGCCATGGCGCCGGCGATCCACACGGGCAGGTAACGGTCGAGGACCGACAGTCGCGCCGCTACCGGGTCGGCGCCCGGGCCGTGGTGCGTGGGTGGGGCCTGCGTCGGAGCGGTGCTCATTGGGTGGTGGCCGGATCGCGAGGTGCTGCTGCGGCTGCGGTCGCCGGTCGACTGTGCGCGGACGTGCCCGGTGCCGACGTGTCCAATTCCGACGTGCCCAGGGCACGGTGTGCACGCAACACCGCCAGCCTCCGTTGCTAGATTGACCTCTATCGATTCATAGTCTCCTGGCTGACATCGACAGTTGTCAATAGGAGAGGCTGCCGACAGGGGGTGCCGTGGTGGTGACCGGCTCGACATCGACGGGTGATCGCCGCGCCGGCGGTGACGGGAAAGCCGGTGACAGCGATGGCTGTGCGGCGACGCTCGTGTCCGCACCCCTGAGCGACGCCGACGCGGTGGCGCTGGCCCGGGTGCTCGCTGCCCTGGCCGATCCCGTCCGGCTCCGGCTCATCTCCATCGTGTCGTCGGTCGGGGAGGTGTGCTCGTGCGATCTCGAGGGCCCGCTCGCTCGGAGCCAGCCGACGGTCAGCCACCACACCAAGGTGCTGGTCGAGGCCGGCATCCTCGTCGGGGAGAAGCGCGGCCGCTGGACCTGGTGGCGGCTCGCGCCGGGGTGCCTCGCGGAGGTCCGTCGGGCCCTCGGCGGTTGACGCCGATCGTCTCCAGGTCGCACCCCCACGTGCCTTCAGCCCCGATCCAGTAGCACGTTCTGCCGGCGACGGCAGCGGCCGGTCGAACGGGAACGCCAGGCCTGGCACCGAAGCGAGGACAGAAGTGCCGATCCCGTTGCCGAGGTCTGGTCACGCAATTGGCTGACGTACCCCGGTCAAACGCACCGGTGGCGCTCAGGAACGGGCGGGGTGCGTCCGATTCCGGACGTGACGACGTTGGAGCTCGCCTGTTTGTCGACCGTGGAATTACGGATGTCACCTCCGTACTACCCGGGCCGTTCTCCGGCTGTGGCATGAGAAAGTAGTGCCATCGGTCCCTGTCTTTGGTCCTCGGCGGTGAAAGACACTGCTCATCGTGGAACCAGAGCAGAGCCGACGGAGCGCGCTGAAGAGCGTTGCTGCGGCCGGGATTGCCGGAATGGCGCCCGTTCTCGGGGCGAAGCTGCACGGCCGTGGAGCCGCGG
>JAKAYQ010000259.1 GCA_021826725.1 Actinomycetes bacterium | reverse complement strand
GTCGAAACCGTCTCGCGACCAGGACGGCCTTGAGATCGAGGCCGAGGTGGAGGGACCTGCCCGGAGCCCAGCCGACCAGCCAGAACCGGGCCGACGGCGCCAGACGTCGCCTCAAGATCGCCCATGACTTCCTCGGCTACCTCGCCGTCGACGGCGTCGACCTCGCCAGCTGCGACCAGACCCACGTCGACTGCTGGCTGGACAACCGGTCCGCCCCGGCCGACGAGCTTCGACCGTTCCTCGCCTGGCTGCGGGCACAGCGCATGACCGGGCCGCTCCACGTGCCACCGCATGCGTCCTCGGTGCCGCGGCCCGTCGCGACCGAGACCACCTTGGTCAGAAAGATCCTCCACGCTCCGGGCCTGGCCGTCTCCGACCGGATGGCCGCCGCCCTGGTCGTGCTGTTCGCTCAGCCCCTTGTCCGCATCACCCGCCTGCGCGTCGACGACGTCCTCGTCGCCGGCGGCTCTGTCCGGCTTCGCCTCGGCCACAGCCCCGTCGAGGTGCCGAGCCCGCTCGACCAGCACCTCCGAGCGCTTCTCGACGAGCGCCGGCCCCGCGTCGCGGCAGGGGTCCCCGACAGCGGATGGCTGTTCCCCGGAGGCGCCCCCGGCCAGCCGATCCACGAGTCAGTGCTCTCCAAACGCCTCCAGCGCATCGGCGTCCAACCCGGCAACGACCGCCACGGCGCCCTCGTCCAGCTCTGCGCCCAGCTACCCGCTGCCGTGGTCTCGGATCTCCTCGGCGTCAGCGTGCAAACCGCCGAGCGGTGGGCCGCCATCGCCGGTCGACCCTGGGCCGACTATGTGGCTGCGCGCCTCGACAACAACGACACGCAATGACAGTCCCGCCCCCGATCTCGCTCAGTCCGCTCGCGCGTAACGCCGCGGCGACACCGACGACAGACGGATCTCCCCGGAGTCCGCCAGCTTCGCCAACGCGTTACCGACGGCCCCGGCGGAGTGCCCCAAGACCGAGGCGATGGCCGACGGGCTCGCCTCTCCCGGCTGGGACGAGAGGTAGTCGAGCACCAATGCTCGCAACTCCCCGCGCCCCAAGCGCGTCGTTGGAGCTGTCTGGCCGGTCTCGGCAGCGGGCGCCGGCTCCGGGCTATCGAGCACCCACCGGTCGGGCCTTCGTCGTCCGTGGTCTCGTCCCCCCGAGAGCCGACAGACCCTGTTGTCGCGCTCCAAGGCCACGAGGGCCTTGCCCGTGGTCGAATGCCCGAGCCCGGCGCGCTGGGCCAGCTCGGCGACGGTGGCCGGTTCGGCCGCCAGGGCGGCCATGACAGCGTCGGCAGCGGCAGTGGCAGTAGTCATGAGGCACCTCCAGGTCTCCTGACCTCGGTCGCAGAAGACCTACCTCCACGTCGGCGACCACCTCAAGGCCCTCGCTGGCTGGAGGTCATCGACGAGCTCCTGGGCCGCAGCGAGGCCTACGGCCGGCTGACGGCGGCCGGCCAAACCCACAACGTTACAGCTGAGACTGTAATGTGGCGGGCATGTCCACCCTTGCTGAGACCCGGCTCGACGCGCTGGCCCGAGTGGGCCGAGCGCTGGCTGACCCGACCCGATGCCGGTTGCTGTTGGCCCTCCTCGACGGTCCGGCCTACCCGAGTGACCTGGCGGCCCGGCTGGGGCTCACCCGAGCCAACACGAGCAACCACCTGGCCTGCCTGCGGGGGTGCGGGCTGGTGCTGGCCGAACCGGAGGGCCGCCAGGTGCGCTACCAGCTGGCCGATGCCAACCTCGCCCACGCGCTCGGAGATCTGGCCGACGTGGTCCTTGCGGTCGACCTCGATCAACCCTGCCTGAACGGCGCGGTGACCGAAACTGGGGCGGGCGGCTGATGGGCCACGACCACGGGCCCGCCACCGCGACGAGCGGGCAGCGGGGCCGGCTTGCCGTGGTGCTCGGGATCACGCTGACCATCCTCGCCGTCGAGGTCGTGGGCGGGGTGCTCGCCCACTCGCTGGTGCTCATCGCCGATGCCGGCCACATGGCCACCGACGCGGCCGGGATCGGCCTGTCGCTGCTGGCGGTGTGGTTCGCAGGGCGCCCTTCGAGCGACGCCCGCACCTTCGGCTACCAGCGAGCCGAGATCCTCGCCGCGGTGACCAACGCCGTCTTGCTGTTCGGCGTGGGCGCGTTCATCCTCGTCGAAGCGGCCCGTCGCCTCGCTCACCCCGAGACGGCCACACCGGGGTTGATGGTCGTCTTCGGGGTGATCGCCCTGGCCGGCAACGCCGCCAGCCTGTCCCTGTTGCGCCGAGGACAGGGTCAGAGCCTGAACGTCCGCGGCGCGTTCTTAGAGGTGCTCTCCGACCTCCTCGGTGCTGCGGCGGTGCTCGTCGCCGCCGCGGTGATCGCCGGCACCGGCTTCCAGCGCGCCGACGCCCTGGCGTCGATCTTCATCGGCGTGCTGATCCTGCCCCGCACGGCCAGGCTGCTGCGCGACGCCGTCGACGTGCTGCTCGAAGCCACTCCGAAGAACGTCGACCTGGCGGAGGTCCGCGGCCACATCTGCGAGACCCCGGGCGTGCTCGACGTTCACGACCTGCATGCCTGGACGATCACGAGCGGTATCCCCGTCCTCTCTGCCCACGTGGTCATCGCCGACACCGCCCTCGCCGACGGTGGCGGCGCCCGGGTCCTCGACTCCCTGGCCAACTGCCTGGCGGGCCACTTCGACGTCGAGCACTGCACCTTCCAGCTGGAACCAGCCAGCCATCTCGACCACGAGCACGCCACCCACCCGTGACCGCTGACCCCACCATGGGCGCCGCCCAGGCAGCGGTGCGCCTCGAGGCGGCGACCATCGCTTGGAACACCATCGAAGCCGCCGTCGCGGTCGTCAGCGGTCTCTTGGCCGGGTCGGTGGTGCTCACCGGCTTCGGGTTGGACTCTGGCATCGAGGTCGTCTCCGCCGTGCTCGTGCTCCACCGGCTGCGAACCGCCGGTCACGGCGAGGCGAACGAGGCACGAGAACGGCGAGCCCTTCGAGCGATCGGGGTCACCTTCTTCGCCCTCGCCGTCTACCTGACCGCCGACGGCGTCCACAGCCTGCTCACCACCAGCCGGCCCGACACCAGCCCAGCCGGCATCGCCATCAGCGCCGCCGCGCTCGTCGTCATGCCGGTCCTCGCCCGATCCAAGCGGGCCACCGGCCGCCGCATCGACGGTCCCCTCGGCGCCCTCGTGCTCGCCGACGCCGCCGAGACCCGGCTCTGCGCTCTGCTCGCCGTCGCCACCCTCGGAGGTCTGCTCGCCTACGACCTCGCCGGCTGGTGGTGGGCCGACCCGGCTGCCGGCTTTGTCGTCGTCTACTTCGCCCTGCGCGAAGGCCTTGAGGCCTGGAGAGGCGAACTCTGCGACGACTGATCCCCCCTCGCCAGCTGACCCACGATCGCCGACTACGACGCCCTCCGGTCGGACCGCCTTCATCACCGAGAGCGCGTCACCGCGTCAACCGACACCACGCCGGCCCTCTCAAGAGCCGAATACCGCACGATCGAATAACTGCTCTGCACCAGTACGGTGGGCAAGGCCCTCGGCCGCTCCCCGGGCGCGGTGGCCAATGCTCTCCAGCGACTTCAGGTCGATGGGCGGGCCCGGCTGGTGAGCCAAGCGCCACGTAGGTACCGGCTCGCCGACGACTGAGCGACCGGACCCGGCATCTCGCTCGGTCCGCCACCGCCGCGCCGACCGCACGCCCCAACTGCCGACTCCACTGCTACTCCACGGGGCCACTCCACGGCTACTGCACCTCTGTAGTAGCCGTGGAGCTGGGACCTCGACCGCCGGTCACCGCTGGCCGCGCCCTGACGTCCGAGAAAAATCTTTGGCCGGTTGCGCGCTCGCCGCCGCGGCGGCACAGACCGTGGCGCGACGAGGTGTGTAGTAGCGCCGACGTGGGATGACGTCCGCTGGCCCGTCCCACTACCCGAGCGCTGCTCCACGTCTGTAGTAGCCGCGATGTCGCCGGCCAA
>JAKAYQ010000258.1 GCA_021826725.1 Actinomycetes bacterium | reverse complement strand
CACCGACCCCGATGTCCAGGTCGACGACGCGCCGGCGGGGCCGGCCATGCTCTACACCTCGGGCACGACGGGACCGCCCAAGGGGGTGGTGACGACCCAGTACGACGCCGGCGCCATCGGCATGCTGTTGGGCGCTTCGGGTGTGCAGCCCGGTGAGACGATGTACACCCCGCTGCCCCTGTTCCACGGCAACGCCCTGTACGTCTCCATGATCGGGTCGATGGTGCTCGACGCTCGCTTCGCCCTGGGGGAGCGGTTCAGCGCGTCACGCTTCTTCGACGAGTGCCGGCGCTACGAGGCGGTGGAGTTCAACGCTCTCGGCGGCATGATCTCGATCCTGCTCGCCCAACCCGAGCGGGCCAACGACGCCGACAACCCGGTGCGCGTGGTGCTCTCCGCCGGCTGCCCACCGGATCGCTGGGAGGAATTCCAGGATCGCTTCGGCGTTCGGCTCGTCGAGTGGTTCGGCATGGTCGACGCCCCGGGGATCCTCGTCAACACCGAAGGCCGCGTCGGTTCCATGGGCAAGCCCGTGGCCGGGGTCGAATTCGCCGTGGTCGACGGTGCGGGCGTACCCGCGCCGCCGGACCAGATCGGTGAGCTCGTCTTCCGCCACCCGCGTGGACAGCTCACCCACTACCACGGCATGCCGGAGGCCACGGCAACCGCGTACCGCGACGGGTGGTTCCACACCGGTGACCTGGCCAGCGTGGATGCCGACGGCTTCTACTACTACCGGGGCCGGAAGAAAGAGTCCATCCGGCGCCTGGGGGAGAACATCTCCGCCTGGGAGATCGAGACCGTCGTCGGCAACCACCCGCATGTGCAGGAGTGCGCTGCGCACGCAGTCGCGTCAGAGCTGGGCGAGGACGAGGTCAAGCTGGTGGTGGTGCCCGCACCCGGTGCGCACATCACGCCCGAGGAGATCGTGGGCTACTGCGAGGGGAAGATGGCGCGCCATGCGGTGCCCCGGTACGTCGAGATCGTCAGCGAGATCCCGAAGACCGGCACGCACCGGGTGCGCTACGAGGAGCTGAAGCAGCGGGGCGTCACACCCGGGACCTGGGACCGCCAGGCTGCGATGGATCGAGGCTGACCGGTGGCCGGACCAGCCCAGGAGGGAGCGTCATGAACGAGGTCGTCGTCATCGGGACGGGGATGACCCGATTCGGCAAGTTCTTCGATCGCAGCGTCAGGTCGCTGGCGGAGGAGGCGGTGACAGAGGCGCTCGGCGACGCCCGGATCGGCCCCGAGGCCGTCGAATTCACCGCGTTCGCCAACGCCGTCGGTGGGATCCTGCAGTGCCAGGAGATGATCCGCGGCCAATCCGCGCTCCACCACACCGGGCTCCTCGGATCACCCATCGTCAACGTCGAGAACGCGTGCGCATCGGCGTCGAGCGCCGTCCACCTGGCGTGGCAGTCCATCGCCTCGGGATCGGCCGAGATCGCTCTCGCCGTCGGCGCCGAAAAGCTGACCCACGCCGACAAGATGCGCTCGTTCGCCGCCATCGGGACCGCCATCGACTTGGAGGATCTCTCCGGCATCCGGGACATGCTGTCGACGGTTCTCCTCGGCTGGCCGCCGCCCGCCGCTCCGGCCGGAGGCACACCAGAAGCCAAGGCAACAGCCGGGTCGGCCGCGTCAAGGGGCTCGGGAGGGAGCTTGCAGAGCTCTCCCTTCATGCAGGTGTACGCCCAGATGACACAGCTCTACCTGTCCCGCAGCGGCGGGACCAAAGAGGATCTGGCTGCGGTGTCGGTCAAGAACCACCGGCACGCCTCGGAGAACCCGAAGGCCCAGTACCGGGACCTCGTCACCATCGACGAGGTGCTGGCCAGCCGGATCGTGGCCGACCCGCTGACGGTGCTCATGTGCTCGCCCATCGCCGACGGGGCCGCCGCCTTGGTGCTGGCGACGCCCGAGACAGCCGCCCGCCTCGGGGTCCCCGCCGTCAAGGTCCTGGCATCGGTCCTGGCGTCGGGACGCGACCGCAACCTGGACGAGCCAAGCGTGGCGGAGCGGGCGTCGCACCGGGCCTACGACGCGGCCGGCATCGGGCCCGAGGACCTGAACGTCCTGGAGGTGCACGACGCCGCGGCGACCGCCGAGCTGCAACTCTACGAGGAGCTCGGTCTCTGCCCGGCCGGCGAAGGCCCCAAGCTCCTGGCGTCGGGCGCCACCACCATCGGGGGACGGGTCCCCGTCAACCCGAGCGGAGGCCTGCTGTCACGCGGGCACCCGATCGGCGCGACGGGCTGCGGCCAGCTCGTGGAGCTCGCCGACCAGCTCCGAGGGCGGTGTGGGGCGCGGCAGGTCGAGGGAGCGCGGCTGGCACTGGCAGAGAACGGCGGCGGTTTCATCGGTGCGGACGCAGCTGCCACCGTCATCACGATCCTGGGGAACTGAGCATCAGGCAGGCGGGAACACCCGCGTGCCACAACAGCCCGTCAGCAAGAAGAGGAGCAGCCAGCGATGGAGTTCAACAGAGTTGTCGGTACGAGGCGGAGCGTCCGCTTCTTCAAGTCGTGGCGCCCCGTGGAGCGCGAGAAGCTCCAGGTGATGTTCGAGGCGGCCAATCGGGCGTCGCGCTCGATGAACGCCGACTACTTCCGCGCCGTGGTGGTCAACCGTGACGACCTCAGCACCCAGACGCGCGACGCCCTGCGCAACCCGACCACGACCGCGGACCTTGACCTCGCGCCGACCTACATCTTCTGGTACCTCGACCTCGAGTACGTCGCCGGGGTCCAAGATCGGCTGAAGGAGCTGGTCGAGCAGCACGCACTGCCCGCCGCCCACGGTTGGTCGAAGGCCTACGTCGACGACTTCCTGTGGCCCCAAGTCCTGGAGCCGATCTCCAAGGACATGAACGCCGTCATCTTCATGGGTGCGGTCGAGGTCGGCATCGCCATCTGCAACGCCATCAACGCCGCAGTGGACCAGGGACTGGGTACCTGCATGCACGCCTTCACCGCCAACGCCACGGTGAAGCCCCTTCTCGGCGTGCCCGACACCTGGCTCCCCGTCTGGCTGCAGCTGGTCGGCTACCCGGCCGAGGAGCCCGAGGCCGGCGGCCAACGGCCACGGCGTCCTCTCTCGAAGATGTTCTTCGAAGGTGACTGCAGCCACCCGTGGGAAGAGGACCTCGAGGTCACCGAGCACCTGCGCCGCGAGGGGATGATCCAGGCGCCTGGTCCCTTTCCCTATCGGGCCCAGGAGGTGCGCATGCTGTCGCGCATGTACGGGCTACCGGAATGAGCACCGGGTCCGGTGCCCGCAGCAGCCCGGCTGGCGGCACGGTCGCCGGCACTCCGGTGACCGGCACCGGGCCCGGCGGCGCCACGATCGAGCCCACCGGGCCGTCGAACGCCGGGTCCGCTCACCCAGACGACCTGCCCGCGCCCGACTCGAACCTGCTGGCCAGCTCGCCGGCGGTCCGGCGATGGTTGGAGGCAATCGGTGCCGCGCCAGACGAGGACAGCGAGCCGTTACGTCTTCTGGCACGCTTCTGCGCTTCGCAGGAGACCGGCCCCGACGAGCTCATCGCCCGGTGCCTGCGGTCGACAGCCGCGGGGAGCACGGCGATCAGTGCCCCCGGGCGGCGCTCGGTGGACCGGGCGGTCACCGCCTTCGTCGCGGCCGAAGGCCTGACCGGCCACGACGCCGTCGTGGCCGGCAATCGGATCCGGGGCTTCCTCATCCACAACGGCATCTTCCTGCAGGGACCGGCATCGATCACCTGAGAGATCGGCGGTGCACCGCTGTGCGGCCGCCATCGCTGGCTCACCGTGGGTTTCGCGGTCGGGGCGCACGGCGAGACCGGTAGCCACGACGAGCCGCATGGTGGAGCGACCACACCGACGGTCAGGTCCACCGACGGTCAGGTCAGGTCAGGTCAGGTCAGGTCAGGTCAGGTCATGGCGCGACCCACCGGCAGGCGGTCGCGCGGCAGCCGCTCAGGACAGGCCGAACCAGCCCTGGATCTGCATGGCGCACACGACATCCCCC
>JAKAYQ010000039.1 GCA_021826725.1 Actinomycetes bacterium | reverse complement strand
AGGCTCGGCAGGCTCGGCACACCACCACTCGGCAGGCTCGGCACACCACCACTCGGCAGGCTCGGCACACCACCACCCGGCAGGCTCGGCACACCACCGCTCGGACCGCTGAAGCACAGCTGAATGCCCTTGCTGCTGCTGGCACTCATCGAACCACCAGAACCAGCCACAGTGAGGCTGCCCTCCCCCTGTGCCGATACCGGCAGCGGTGAGGGCGGCGGAGCCGGCGTCTGCACGCACGCATGTGACGGAACCGGCGATGTTGCGGACACAGTGGTGGCAGTCAATGGCGCTGCCGAAAACGCCCCACCAGCAAAGAGAGCGATTGCCGCGGCTCCGGCACTCCCCGCCATCACACTGGCACCTCGCTTCATCGAAGCCATCTCCTTGACATCCTTTCCTCCCGTACCACCGGAAGCTTCCGGTCGCACTCCACCCGTGACAACTGAACCCCGGTGTTGACCGGACAGCGTCCGGCACGCAGGGAAACTGTCGGAGAGGTCAAACCTTGCGGATCAAGGCCCAGACCGGTGGTAAGCCCAAGTACCGGCTCCCAGACGACGACTCCCCCGGCTCCGGCTCCGGCTCCGGCTCCGCGCCAGGTGTCCGCCGCGAGGCGGCCCGGGTGCCTGTGTGCCTTCGAAGCACTGGTCGGGCCGACCCCGCCACCCCTTCGACCCCCAATTGGATCGCCGATCGGATGGACACTCAGGGCATCGTGGGCAGCCCCGCTGCGACAGCGCACCACGTGCGGTCACTGGGCTTTCAGGCTTCTCGGCGATCAGCCGCATCAGCGCCCGCCGAGCGCGCTTCTCGTCCGGTCCGGCGCAGGCAGCAGGCAGCAGGCAGCAGGCAGCGCCTACAAGCGAGAGCGCCCAAGCGCCTACAAGTGGTACTTGTGCGGCGTCCCGCGCCAGTCGCCGTCGGGAGCCCAGGTCACCGGAGATCGATGCCGCCGACACCGTCGCGGACCTGCGGCCAGGACTCCCACATGCGCTGCGTGCGCCCAGACCTGTCCATCCCAGTCATCGACCAGGCAGTGCTCACATCCGCCAGAGCCAAGCAGGTCTTGGCACGAGATGATCCCGGCATGTGGGCGGTCGTTCCCGGCGCATCGACAACCGTCGAGCTCCTGCGAGCATGCCGCGGGCGCCCCATCCCGGTGGATGACCAGAACACCGAAGCAGCCACCGGCGGGGACAACCCCGTCAAGCGCCTGTTGCATCATCGCCAGAGCGTCACCATCATCCGGATCGTGATCGGGCTGCTCGACCATGCAGAAGCTTTCGGCAATTCGGCACCGACACTCCAGTCCTGGGAGGCATGGCCATGATTCGTTGTGTCCTCGTTGTGCCAACTAGTCGGCTGGGCACGCCAGCGAGGCTCGGAGCCGGAGCTGGATCACTCGGAAGCTGCTCGCCCAGGAAGCGCCCCTACTCGGGGAAGACCACTCCGAGCTCTGCTGCCCGCGCCGCTGCCTCCTCCGGCCAGATGTTCTTGACGAGGAACAGGTCCCGGGCGATGGCATAGCCCGGAGCAAGCTCCTTCATGTACCGCTCGAAATAGAAGAGCTGCTTCGCCACGAGCATGAGCTCCCGCGGGACACTTGCCCCCATCTCGCGGGCGAGGTCGAGCTGGGTGCCGAAGAGCTCGGCAAGGTCAATGGCCACCGCCTCCGCGTCCAGGACAGGCTCGGTCGCGACCTGCAGGAGCCTGCCGACGTCCTCGTCGCTGCCGATGTCGGCCGCGAGCACGCCAAGGTCCTTGTAATTGCGGACCATCCGCGCCCAGTTCCCATCGATCATGAAGGTGCGGAACAGGTCGCGGACCATCGCTCGCCATGGCCCGGGGAGCTCGCCCGTGATCCCGAAGTCGAGGAACGCGGTACGGCCGTCGTCGAGCACCCAGATGTTGCCGGCGTGGGTGTCGGCGTGGAAGGGACCGTGGATGCAGACCGCCTCGAGCCCGACTTTTAGACCCCGCCGCATCAGCATCTCACCGTCCAGCCCCCGCTCCCGCAGGACGTCGAACTCGTCGACGGGGACTCCCCACAACCGCTCCATGCAGATGACCCGGGGACCGCACAGCTCCGGGTACACCTCCGGCGCGGTGACCCATGCGTTGTCGCCGAACGCTCCGATATTGTCCCGGAACGCTCGCTGATGACAAGCCTCGAGCACGAAATCGAGCTCTGCCACCGTCACCTCGTGCATGTCTGCCACCAGCCCCGTCGGGTTCAGGCGGCGAGCGGCCTGGAATCGCTCGGCCTGGCGTGCCAGCCACCCCGCGATCCGGAGGTCGGACAGCATCCGGTCGACGATCCCGGGTCGCTGCACCTTGACCACTGCCTGGCGACCATCGGCGAGGACACACGAGTGCACCTGTCCGATGGACGCCGACGCCAGTGGCACCTCGTCGAAAGACCGGAACAGCTCGGTGGCCGGCCGACCCAGGTCCTCCTCGATCGTCTGGCGCGCCTGCTCGGCCGGGAACGGCGGCACGGCATCGAGACACCGCTCGGCGGCGGTCGCCAGCGGTGCCGGGAAGACGCCGGGTGCTGACGCCATGAGCTGGCCCACCTTGACAAAGGTTGGGCCCAATGCGATGAACGCGTCGATCAGCCCGTCGGCGGCGACAGACGCCAAGGCCGGCAGCCACGAGCTGCGCTCGTCACCCATGGAGCCGCCCTGCCTGGGTGCACCGCCACCTCCCACCGGAACGAACCTGGGCGGACCGCTGGGCAGGTGGCCGGCAGCGCGTCGGCGATGCCCACCGGACAGCTGCCCGGAGATCCGGCGCAACCATCCCCAGGCGTGGCGGCGGGCCACAGTGAGCACCCCGACGATCGATGCCGCGGCCAGCCTGCTGAAGACGACCCACACGACCACGACCACCCGTGCGCCGTCACGGACGCGGAGCGATCCGGGACCGGCCGGGTCCGGTGTTGGCACAGCTGATCTGCCGGGATCGGGGACGACCATGCTCGCGACTGCCGGGACGACAGATGCTGCCTCAGCTGGTGCGTCGTCAGGTGAGGGAACCCCACCGGCAGGCGGTCCGCTCCCGGCGAGCGGCACATCGGGCAGGGCCGTCACAAGACCACCGTCGGCGCCAGCATCTCGCGGAAGAGCACGGCCGGATCGTGCTCCGATGGCACGGCGATGAAGGTCAGGCCCGCCCGGCAGACCAATTCCGCAACGAGCACAGGATCCCCCCGGCGAACGGTCCCGGCATCCATGGCCCGGGCGAACAGCGGAGCGAGGATCCTCGTCGCGTGGCTCACGACAGCGGGGACCGTCGTACCTACGACCATGCCCACCAGCTCCGGCTCGTCCCGCAGCAAACGAGACACCACCGGATGGGCGGCGACGAACCGCACGAATGCCGTCATGGCACCGACCAGGGCATCGGCGCTCTGCTCAGCATCGAGGGCGCGGGCCATGGCGTCGAGCCCCCGGTAGCCCTCACGCACCACCAACCACCACGCAGCCTCGCGGACAGACTGGACCTGGCGATACAAGGTGGAGCGGGCAACCTGCATCTGCCTGGCGATATCGGTCATGGTGGTCCTGGTCAGACCGTGGCGGAGAAGACACGCCTCAGTGGCGTCGAGCAGGCGGTCCATCGAAGCCGACGGCCGTGCAGGCAGGCGCTCCACCAGGGAGGACACCTCCTCGCCGTCCCACCAGGCCAACGGATCGCTTGCCGGCGCTGGCCGCGGACCAGCCTGCCGCGACCTCCGCTCGCCACTGCCGGAACGTCGGTCGCCGCGGGTGCCCCGACCGCCGAGGGCAGCCCGCTCGGCTGGACCTGCAGGGGCGTCGACACTCAAGACCGAGCCAATGGTCGGCAGTGTCACGCGGGGTACTCGTACTGATCGGCGCGGCGGCATACGCTACAGATTGTCCTTTGGTGTTGCATCCGTCAATCGCCGGGTCGGGATCGCTCGAGGACGGCGGTGCCACCCTCGTGCTCGGGCAAGGGTCGATGTGCCCTGGTCCCGCCGGCCCGATCAAGAGAAGCTTGAAGCTGGCCACGACAGCGAAAGGTGGCACCAGGGGAATGCGACCAGCTCGTCCGAACGGTACTGCACGCGGCGGGAGCGCGGCCCCGCCGACCGCTGGACCCGAGCCTCGTCGCCAGCGCGCCGGAGGTGAAGCCACACCGGGGCACGGGGCCGCCGGGCGCGATCCCACGGAAGCCGGAGGTCGCCGCTGGGTGGTACTGGCCGTCCTGTGCGTCAGCCTGCTCGTCGTCAGCCTGGACAACACAATCCTGAACGTCGCGCTCCCGGACATCGTCCGTGACATCCACGCCTCGTCGAGCCAGCTGCAGTGGATCGTCGATGCGTACGCCATCGTCTTTGCCGGCCTGCTCCTCGTGGCCGGAAGCTTCGGCGACCGCGTAGGCCGCAAGTGGGTGCTCATGGCCGGGTTGACCGTGTTCGCAGCTGGATCAGCGGCTTCCGCGTTCTCTGCCGACCCGTCACGGCTCATCGCGGCGCGAGCGTTCATGGGCATCGGCGCCGCCGCAGTCATGCCGTCCACCCTGTCGATCCTCACCAACGTCTTCACCGAGCCCGGTGAGCGAGCCCGGGCGATCGGGATCTGGTCGGGCACGACCGGCCTGGGCGTCGCCGTCGGCCCGGTCGCCGGGGGCTGGCTGCTCGCCCACTTCTGGTGGGGATCGGTGTTCCTGGTGAACGTACCGATCGTGCTGCTCGCGCTGCCGATCGCCACGACCGTGGTTCCCAACTCACGCAACCTGAGCAGCCTGCGACCCGACCCGGCCGGCAGTGTCCTGTCGGTGGGAGGGATGGCGCTCCTGCTCTTCGGCGTGATCGACGCCCCGACGCGGGGCTGGACGTCACCGGTGGTGCTCGGCGCCATTGCGGGCGCCATGGTGGTCCTCGCCGTATTCGTCGCATGGGAGCGGCACTCGTCACACCCGATGCTTCCTCTGTCGTTCTTCGGTTCCCGACGCTTCTCCGCATCGGTGGCAGCGATGGCGCTCGTGTTCTTCGCCCTCATGGGTGGCCTTTTCCTCCTGACGCAATACCTGCAGTTCTCCCTTGGGTACAGCGCCTTGCAGACGGGGGTGCGAATCGCACCGATAGCCGCTGTCCTCCTGGTCGTCGCGCCCCTGTCGAGCCTGCTCGTCCGGGCAGCCGGCACCAAGGCGGTCGTCTTCACCGGCATGGTGCTGATCGCGACGGGCCTCGTCCTGTTGTCTCGGACCACGGTGCACGGCACCTACCTGAACGCCTTGCCAGCGTTCCTGTTGATGGGCACGGGCACTGGGCTTGCCTTTGCGCCGTCGACCGAAGCCGTCATGGGCTCGGTCCCGCCCGAACAAGCCGGCGTCGGGTCGGCTACGAACGGTGCCGCACTGCAAACCGGGGGTGCGCTCGGCGTCGGCATCATGGGGAGCCTCCTCAACACCCGGTACCAGACCCTGCTGGCACCCGACCTGGCTCGGCGTGCCATGCCGGCACAGGTGCACCAGCTGATCGTGGGATCCCTGGGCGGCGCACTGGCGGTCGCCCACTCCATCGGCGGCACCCTGGGACGAGCCCTGGCAGCCGTCGCACGGGCAGCGTTCGTCTCCGGGATGGCCCTTGCCATGGAGGTGGCTGCGGTCGTCGTGGGAGCCGCAGCCCTGGTCGTGCTCGTCGCGCTCCCCACCAAGGCCGCCACCGAGGCAGACGCCGCCACCGACGCAGGCGCCGCCACCGGCCCGAGGACCGCCGCCGGACCGGACGCCGCCGCCGTCGACCAGGTCGGCTGAGCTTCAAAAGCCGGTCCATCCGATCTGGACCCCTCGGCCAGACCCTGGTCCGAGCATGGAGCCGGCAGACCCGACCACCACGATCAAGCGGCGATCCCGCGCTTCGGCGCTCACCCGTCGGGGTCAGGCGTCAGCGTCTCACCGGTGACGTCAAGCGATAGCCGGTGGTGCTGGGATGACTGCTCCTCCGGGCGCCGTCCGGTTCCCATTCACCCTGGCCGGTCGCCATGCGGTAGACGCTGTGCTGCCCGCTCGCTCGGCCGCCCGCAGGTGCTCGACGTCCGCTGCCGCCAACCGCTGCACCTCCCCGAGCGCCAGGATGGCTCCGTAGAGACCCGACAACGCCGCGTCGTAATGGGCCCAGATCAGGCCCTCGGTCGGATCTGGCTGGAACGCCGGCAGTGCGGCGGCGACCCGCCGCAATTGGTCGACCAGCTCGCCCACACCGCCGTCGGCGCCGGGCTGGGGGTGGCCTGCATGTCGCCTCGATGGCACGGGTACGCCGGGAACGTCTCGGTCCGGTCCGCCGTGCCATCCTGCTGCCCTGGTGGACATCGCCCCTCCCATCTCGGATCATCCGATGCTCGCCGGAGCGGCCCACGCGCGGGCCATTGGTCGTGCTGCTACGCGACAGCCACAACGGCATCGCCATTCGAACGCCCATGCCGATCGCCGCACTAGGGCCGAACGGCCCGAACTGGGGATCCGCACCGGCGGGCACGCCTACCATGGCCCCGTGTGCGATGCCGCCGACCGCCTCGAACCCGGCTCCGCCACTCAGCGCGTGCCCAGGCCCGCGCTGCGCGCCACCGCTGCGACCGACGAGCGTCTTCCGGCGACCATCGGATGGGACGGGAAGGCCGTCGTGCTCGTCGACCAACGCGCACTTCCGGAGGCACTGCGGTTCGTTCGAGCCGGAACCGTCGACGAGCTCTGCTCGGCGATCTCGAACCTGGTGGTGCGGGGCGCGCCTGCGCTCGGCGTCGTCGGCGCCTTCGGAGTGGCCCTCGCGACGATCGCCGGTGAGGACCCACACCTGGCTGCACAGCGCTTGGCAGCGACACGCCCGACCGCCGTCAACCTGGCCGGTGGCGTTCGGCGAGCGCTGGCTGCAACCGATCCCCTGGCTGAAGCCCTGCACATGATCGACGAGGACATCGACCGCAACCGCCGCATCGGAGCATTCGGCGCGGAGCTGCTCCTGGACAGGGCCCGGGTCATGACCCACTGCAACGCCGGAGCCCTCGCCTGCGCCGGCTATGGCACTGCCCTCGGGATCATCCGGGCGGCCCACGAGTCCGGACGGGCGCCGTCTGTCTGGGTGCGTGAGACCCGTCCCGTCCTGCAGGGCAGCCGCCTGACGGCGTGGGAGCTCGCACAATTAGGGATCCCCGCCACCGTCGTCGTCGACGCGGCGGCCGGGGCGATCATGGCGGCCGGCAAGGTCGACTGCTGCATCGTGGGAGCCGACCGGATAGCCGCCAACGGCGACGTGGCCAACAAGATCGGGACCTACGAGCTTGCCGTCCTCGCCCACCACCACGGCATTCCCTTCGTGGTTGCCGCACCGGTCGCGACCGTGGACCTGGCGTGTGCAGGCGGTGCGGCCATACCCATCGAAGAACGCAGTGCAGACGAAGTCCGACGGTGGGCCGGCCAGCCCACCGCTCCTGCCGACATCCCGGTCTCGAACCCAGCGTTCGACGTCACTCCGGCGGCCCTCGTCACCGCGATCGTGACCGAGAACGGCGTAGCCCGACCGCCCCTGGCCCGGACCATCCGAGCCCTGTGCGCCGCCGATCGGGCACACGATCATTGATACGGCCCCGCCCGCAACGCATGGGTGCCCTCGGCCGGTCGAGCCGGTCGGGCTGGCCCGGGCACGCCCCATGACGCAGTCCGCCAAAAGAAGCGGGGGCTGCCATTGGCGCCTGCTTCGTCCCGGTCCACGGGCTGCGAGCCCCTTCGCTCTCGCCTGCTCGTGCCGGCGTTCCCGGTAGAACAACGACGTGAACGACATTCCGCTCTCTCACCGTGACCTGCTCGGCGCCCGGTTTGCCACCCTTGCCACAGTCGGGGCCGACGGCCGGCCGCAGCTGTCGGAGATCTGGTTCCTCGACGAGGACGGCACTGTCGCCGTGTCCCTCAACACCTCCCGGCAGAAAACCCGGAACCTCATGGAGCGACCAGCCTGCACGGTGCTCATCGTGGACCTCACCAATCCGTACCGTTACCTGGAGATCCGCGGTGACGCCGAGATCACGCCGGACGAGGACTATGGCTTTGCCGACCGCGTCGGGGCCAAGTACGGCGCCGACCTGCGCGTGCACGACGGTCCCGGGGACCTGCGCGTGGTCATCCGCATCCGCCCGACACGCGTCAACGCCGTCGACATGGGGAGCTGATCGGTGACCACGATGCCGGCGGCGTTCCTCGGGCACGGCAGCCCCATGAACGCCCTGCAGCAGAACCGGTACACCAGAGCATGGCGGGCCTTCGGCACCAGCATCCCTCGGCCTCGGGCGATCCTGGCCATCTCGGCGCACTGGTACATCGAAGCATCCGCCGTCACCGCCATGGCACGGCCACGGACGATCCACGATTTCTTCGGGTTCCCCGACGATCTGTTCACGGTCGACTACCCCGTCGCGGGAGATCCCGGCCTCGCCCAGGAGGTGGCCGACCTGCTCTCGCCGACACCGGTCGACCTCGATGCGGACAGCTGGGGCATCGACCACGGTACGTGGTCAGTTCTGGTCCATGCGTTTCCCGATGCAGACGTGCCGGTCGTGCAGCTGTCGGTCGACGCGACCAAGTCCTTCGAGCAGCATCTGGAGCTCGGCGCCAAGCTGGCGCCACTTCGCGAGCGAGGAGTGCTCGTCGTCGGGAGCGGCAACGTCGTCCACAACCTCCGGCACATCGACTGGGAGGCTGCCGATACCGGGTTCGAGTGGGCGCATCGCTTCGACGACTCCGTGCGTGCCGCAATGGTCGGCTCCCCTGCCGACGTGCTCGGGATCCAGGGGCATCCGGACTTCCGAGCCGCGGTGCCCACCCCCGACCACCTGCTGCCGCTGCTCTACCTGGCCGGCCTGGCCTCCGCAGCGGGCCAGCCGACCGGCGTGCTCGTCGACGGCTGCACCATGGGATCGCTGTCGATGACCTCCTACACGCTGGGCTGATACCGGGAGCGTTCCGAGCCGCGCCGGCCAGCCCGACAGCATGAGCCCCCAGCGACACGAGCCCGGTCGGCGACACGAGCCCAGTCGGCAACATGAGCCCGGTCGATGACGCGAGCCGCCGCCATGGGCGCCGTCGGCGTCTCCCGCCCGTGGAGGAGGAAGTGCTCTCCAGCGGTGGACGAGCCAAGCAGCCGGCACCCCCACGGCTGCTCGCTCAGGTCACGGCGCTCCTGCGTGCCGCCAGGCGACGGCGTTGCGGCTCCACGGTGTACCGCGGGTCGGACGCCGACTGGAGGCCGGCGTGGAACACGGCCCACCGGGTGGCCGCAGAGCCCGTCAGCAAGGCCAACCCGCACGCGGCGGCACCCGCCCGGCTCCGGCGGCCAGCGATCGCGGCGCCGGCAGTGCCGACCAGGCCGAGCACCTCGGCGGCACGGGTGTACGACCCAGCTCGCCCGTCGCGATAGGGCTCGGCTGTCAGCCCCATCCGGCGACGCATCGCCACCAGAGCGGCCAACTCGCACGTGCCGCCGATGACCGCCATGCGCCGAGCCGGACCAGCCTGGTCGAGCGGTGCTGCCAGCAGGCCGAGCCCGCCAGCTGCTGCCGAGCCCGATGCAGCGAACACGAACGGCATCTCACGGTACCCGTCGTGCCACGCCGGCACCGCCGTATCGGCAAGCAGCGCACCGGTGTAAGAGGCGAGAAGCGGTCCCAAGACGGCCGCCGACATGGTGCTCACCCGGCCCACGCGTGGGAAGAGACCCGTCACGTCGGTGCCAGCGGCGACCGCGGTGGCGGCTCCGTAGGTGGACAGGATCCAGCTGCCCACGTTCATGGGGGACGTCGGCTTCACCACCCGCAGCATGTTCAGGAACCGGGCGGGTCGGCCCAGGTCGTGGACCAGCGCGACGCCGCCGAGCGCGGTCGACAGCGCGCTACCCACCTTCGCTACGCGGGCCAGGGCGGGTCGGCCGGTGAGCGACGCCCCCGCCCCCAGCACCGACGACGCCCCGGCCAGTCCCCCCAGGAAGAGGTAGCCGGGGATGTCGGGGGATCGCCAAACCGGGCTCTTGATCACCGGGCGGCCGTAGTAGGAGTCGAAGGTCGCCACCGGCACCATGGGCCGCTCGCCACTCCGCCCCCCGCGGCTCACCGCCGCCTCCCCGCGAAGGCAACGACCCCGCCTGCTGCCAGCGCGGTGGCCGCCAACGCAACTCGCCGCCACATGGCAGCCAGGTCCGATGTCGTGACGACCGGGTCCGGGGGCAGGCCGTAGACCTCGGGCTCATCGAGCAGCAACACGAACGCCCCGCCTCCTCCGACGCCGTCAGCGGGATCCCTCCCGTACAGGCAGGCGTCGGACACGCCGGCCCGGTGCAGGTCCGCCAGCCGCCGGTCGGCCCGTTCCCGCAGCTCGTCGAGCACGCCGAACTGGATCGACTGGGTCGGGCACGCCTTGGCGCAGGCGGGCTCCATTCCCACCGTCAACCGGTCGTAGCACAGGGTGCACTTCCACGCCCGGCCGTCCCCCGACCGCTGGCCGATGACACCGAACGGACAGGCCGGAATGCAGTAGCCGCACCCGTTGCACACGTCCTGTTGCACAACGACGGTCCCGAATTCGGTACGGAACAGCGCCCCGGTCGGGCACACGTCCAGGCACGCCGCCCGGGTGCAGTGCTTGCACACGTCGGACGCCATCAGCCAGCGCAGCCCGGGCTGCGCCACGACCGGTGCCGCCCCCTGCGCCCCTGCTGGGACCGCCTGCCGCCCCTGGACCGGGGCCGGCTGTTGCGCTTCGCCAGCGCCCCGGCCAGCTCCGGCTGCTGCGGTGCCACCCGCCGGAGCGGCGGCGAGAGCTTCGGGCCGGTTGGCACCGATCGGCACTCGCTGCTCGATGAACGCGACGTGCCGCCACGTGTCGGCGCTCAATCCCCCGGTGTTGTCGTATGACATGCCGGTGAGCTGCAACCCGTCTTCGGGAACGCCGTTCCATTCCTTGCACGCCACCTCGCAGGCCTTGCAGCCGATGCAGATGGACGTGTCGGTGAAGAAGCCGACGCGGGCCGGGGGATCGAGATAGCCGCTGGCAGCTGCCGGATCCATCGGGTTTTCATTCTGCCGCACCCGACCCATCGAGACCGGGTCAACCCGCGTTGAATTCTGCCGCATCGGGTCCGCAGGCACCGGGCCGCCTGGCACCGGACCATGCGGTGTCGGGCGGGCCGACCACTCGGCGTCGTCACGCATTCAGCGCTCCGTTCCGGTGGTGAAGACGATCCCGGCTCGCTCCCGGTACGAGGCGACGAAGGCAGGCAGCGCGGGGCCGCGGGGCCGGCGGCCGGGGACGATGTCGGCCGACAAGGCCTTCACCTCTTGGATGTGGACGTTGGGATCCAGCACGAGCGCTGCGAGCTCGTTCGCCGCGTCCCCACGGGAGTAGCCGTTGGGTCCCCAGTGATACGGCAGCCCGATCTGGTGCACCACCCGGCCCTGTACCCGCAGTGGCGCCATGCGCTCGGTCACGAGCACCCGCCCCTCGATGGCATTGCGGGCCGTGACCACCGTCGCCCACCCGAGATGGCGCAGCCCGCGCTCGGCAGCCAGCTCGGGCGACACCTCGACGAAGAACTCGGGCTGCAGCTCGGCCAGGTAGGGCAGCCAGCGGGACATGCCGCCGGCAGTGTGGTGCTCGGTCAACCGGTAGGTGGTCACCACGTACGGGAAGACCTCGGACCCAAGTTGGCCGGGACTGGGGTGGTACCGGTTGTGCCGGCTTCGGAACAGCTCACGCGCCGGGTTTCGCTGGCGGCCGTACAGACGGTTGGTGAACGGCGAGTCCTGCGGCTCGTAGTGGGCCGGCAGAGGCCCGTCGGCCAAGCCGGTAGGTGCGAACAACCAGCCTTTGCCGTCCGCCTGCATGATGAACGGGTCGATGCCCGACAGCGCGTCGGGCCCGGTGGCACCAGGCGGTGGCCGGTAGTGCGGCGACGTGCCGGACGGGAAGTCACAGACGTCGTGGCCCGTCCACCGTCCCATGTCGGCATCCCACCATACCAACGCCTTGCGCTCGCTCCAGGGCCGGCCGTCGGGATCGGCCGAGGCCCGGTTGTAGATGATGCGGCGGTTGGCGGGCCACGCCCATCCCCACTCGGCCGCCACCCAGTCCTGTTCGCTCCCGGGCGTGCGCCGGGCCGCCTGGTTGACACCATCCGCGTACACCCCGGCGTAGATCCAGCAACCGCTCGACGTGGACCCGTCGGCCTCGAGCTGCCCGTAGCCGGCAATGGGCCGCCCGTCGCTGTCGCTACCGTTGATCTCGGCCAGCACCGCCTCGGCGCTGGGCTCGTCCACGGGGCCTTCGACCGGATAGTCCCACTGCAGATCGACGATCGGGCGGTCCATCTCGTCGGTGGACGCAGCCAGCGCGTCGCGGATCCTCCGGCCGAGGTGGTAGGTGAACCACAGGTCGCTGCGAGCGTCGCCACCAGGCTCGACGGCCTGCGCATGCCACTGGAGCATGCGTTGGGTATTGGTGAAGCTCCCGTTCTTCTCCGTGTGGGCCGCTGCCGGAAAGAAGAAGACCTCGGTGCCGATATCCTCGGTCCGCATCTCCCCGGTCTCGATCTCGGGGCCGTCCTTCCACCACGTGGCGCTCTCGATCAGCGAGAAGTCCCGAACCACCAGCCAGTCGAGGTTCGCCATGCCCAGGCGCTGCATCTTCGCGTTGGCGGATCCGACCGACGGGTTCTCCCCGAATATGAAATAGCCCTTGCACCTGCCGTCGATCTGCGCCTCCACGGTGGGGTAGGTGCTGTGGTCGCCGGTCACCCGCGGCAGGTAGTCGAAGCAGAAGTCGTTGTCGGCGGTCGCTGCCGGTCCCCACCAGGCCGTCAACAGGCTGACGAGGTACGACCGCATGTTCGCCCAATACCCCGTGCCGATCCGCTCCGCCTCCACGAACGAGTCGAGATCGTGGTGCCGGTGCGCGTTCGGCATCGGGATATAGCCCGGGAGCAGGTTGTAGAGCGTCGGGATATCGGTCGACCCCTGGATGCTCGCGTGGCCGCGCAGGGCAAGGATCCCGCCACCCGGCCGGCCGATGTTGCCGAGGAGCAGCTGCAAGATGGCGGCAGTTCGGATGTACTGGACGCCGACGGTGTGCTGGGTCCATCCCACCGCGTAGCAGAAGGCGGTGGTGCGCTCGCGCCCCGAATTGGCGGTGACCGCCTCGGCCACCCGCCGGAACAGCTCCTGCGGCACTCCGCACACGTCCTCCACCATCTCGGCGGTGTAGCGGGAGAAGTGCCGGCGGAGGATCTGCAAGACGCACCGCGGATGCTGCATCGTCTCGTCTCGCTGCGCCCCCCGCGCCCCGCCGTCGGCGCCACCTGGTCCAGACGCCTCGCCTTGTCCGGGCCGATCCGCATGTCCGGTCCGGTCGGTGTCGCCCCGGACCCCCGGACCCTGGTCGCGCACGGCCGCGGCGACGTGGACCTCGGCCCCCTCGTACCGCCACGTCCGGTCGTCGTACTGGCGCGACTCCTCGTCGAACCCCGAGAAGATCCCATCCAGGTCCTCGGTGTCGACGAACTCGTCGGTGATGATCGTCGGGCCGTTCGTGTAGGCCACGACGTAGTCACGGAACATTTTGTCGTTCTCGATGACGTAGTTGACCAAGGCGCCGAGGAAGACGATGTCGCTGCCGGCGCGCAACGGCACGTGCACGTCGGCCATGGCGCTGGTCCTGGTGTACCGGGGGTCGACGTGGATCACGGTCGCACCGCGTGCCTTGGCCTCCATGACCCACTGGAAGCCGACCGGATGGCACTCCGCCATGTTCGAGCCCTGGATGACGATGCAGTCGGCGTTCTGCAGGTCCTGCTGGAAGGTGGTGGCGCCTCCCCTACCGAACGATGTCCCCAGACCGGGGACGGTGGCAGAGTGTCATATCCGCGCCTGGTTCTCGATCTGGACGGCTCCAAGCGCCGTGAAGAGCTTCTTCATCAGGTAGTTCTCTTCGTTGTCGAGCGTGGCGCCGCCCAGGCTGGCGATGCCCAGGGTGCGGCGGACCCGACGACCCTCCTCCTCCCACGACCACGTCTCGCGCCGGGTGCGAACGACCCGGTCCGCCACCATGTCCATGGCCGTGCCGATCGGCAGGACCTGCCAGTCCGTCGCGTGCGGAGCCCGGTACAGCACGTCGTAGCACCGTGCCGGACCGGTGGTGAGCTGCAGGCTGGCGGAGCCCTTGGGACACAGCCGCCCCCGGCTCACCGGCGAGCCCGGATCGCCTTCGATCTGGACCACCGCGCCGTCGCGGACGTACACGTCCTGCCCGCATCCCACCGCACAGTAGGGGCAGACCGACTTCACGACGGCGTCCGCCGTCGCCGTCCGAGCATGCCGCCGGTCCTGCGCTGGCGAGCGGGCAGCGGCACCGCGTCCGAGCCGGTCCGTGCCCAACAGCTGCCGAGCCACTGGCCAGTGCCACTCGGTGCCCGACGCCATGCTGCCTCCCTGTGGCCGTGGTGCTCCGTTCCCTGTTGAGCCCACAGCCAAACGTACGCCCTCGCCGGGCACGATGCCCGGACGGTGCCCGCACGATGCCCGGCCCGCGTGCCCGTCCCCGCCAAAGGCGTCCCGGAAACCGCCCGCACACCCACCGGCAGCCTCGATAGGGTCCGGGTGTGGAGCCCGATGCGATCTCGGCGCTGTCCGGCGAGATGGGCGCGTGCGGCCATCCGCGACCACCGTCGGTCGACGTGCTGGCTCGCTCCATCACGGACGTCGGCCTTCCCCACCCGCTCTTGGTGGACGCGGCCCGCCAGGCGATCGCCGCATCGAACCCAGCGTCCGCGCGAGCGCTCGCCGAGCAGACGCGACGTCGGCTGCTGCAACCTGTGGTCAATGCCACCGGTGTGCTCCTGCACACGAACCTCGGGCGCGCCCCGCTCGCCTGGCAGCAGAGCGTCCAGGCGGTCAACGTGGAGCTCGACCTCGTCACCGGGCGCCGGGGTTCCCGGTCCGCGGTGGCAGCAGGACTCCTCAGGGCAGTTACCGGCGCCGAGGACGCCACGGTCGTGAACAACGGCGCCGCTGCCGTCCTCCTGGCGCTGAGCGCCCTGGCCTCAGGTCGCTCGGTGATCGTCAGCCGCGGCGAGCTGGTGGAGATCGGCGGCGGGTTCCGCATTCCCGAGGTGCTCGCGTCGTCCGGAGCGCGCCTGGTCGAGGTCGGCACGACCAACAGGACCCGCCTGTCGGACTACGCGGCGGCGATCGACGCGGACGATGGGCCGACACCCCTCATCTTGAAAGTGCACCAGTCCAATTACCGAGTCGTCGGCTACACCGCCTCGGTACCCATCGCCGAGCTCGCCCGCCTCGGAGCCCCCGTGATCGTCGACATCGGCTCCGGGCTGCTCGACGCCCGCACGCCCTGGCTGACCGGTGGCCCGCCACCGTGGCTTGCCGGCGAGCCGGCCGCTCGCCAGACGCTGCGCCAGGGGGCCGCGCTCGTGACCTTCTCCGGTGACAAGCTGCTGGGCGGCCCTCAGGCAGGAATCGTCGCCGGACGGGCCGACATGGTGGCGGCCTGTGCCCGCCTTCCCCTGGCCCGGGCACTCCGACCTGGCGCCATGGTCCTCGGAGCGCTACAACACGTCCTGCTGGCATACGCCCGTGGCGATGCGACGGCGATCCCGCTGTGGCGCATGGCGACGGTGGACGAGCAGGTCCTGCGGGCACGCGCCGAGCAGGTGGTGGCGGCCGTGTCGGGCTTCGCAGCCGAGCTCGGCCCCGCAGCAGCGTCGGAGACCGCAGGCGTGTCGGGCTTCGCAGCCGAGTCGGGTACCGCAGGCGTGTCGGGCTTCGCAGCCGCCTTGGAGACCGCAGCCGCGTCGGAGGCGACGACACGAGCGAGCGTGGTGTCGTGCCGATCGGTCGTGGGTGGCGGGGCCCTTCCCGGCGTGGAGCTCCCTTCGGTCGGCGTGTCGCTGCCGGGCGACCGCAGCGCAGCGCTGCGACGCCACGATCCCCCGGTGCTGGCCACCGTCCGAGCCGGCGCCACGGTGTGCGACTTGCGCACCGTGGACCCGTCCGACGACCCCGTGATCGCCCGAGCGCTCGCCCGTGCAGGGTCGGGAACCTGACCTCGCCGTGCACGTCGTCGCCACTGCCGGGCACGTGGACCACGGCAAGTCCACGCTCGTCCGGGCCCTGACCGGCATGGAGCCGGACCGCTTTGCCGAGGAGCAGGCCCGCGGGCTCACCATCGACCTCGGGTTCGCGTGGACCGACTTGCCATCGGGGCGCGAGGTGGCGTTCGTCGACGTTCCCGGCCATGTCCGGTTCATCAAGAACGCGCTGGCCGGCGTCGGCATGGTCGACGCATGCCTCTTCGTGGTGGCCGCCACGGAAGGGTGGAAACCGCAGTCTGAGGAGCACCTGCGGATCCTGGAGCTCCTTGGCGTCGAGCATGGCCTAGTGGCCCTCACCAAGGCAGCGGCTGTGGACGCCGAGGTGCTGGCCGACCGGCTCCGCGAAGTTGCCGAACGCACCGCGCGGACCTTTTTGGCCGGCGCTCCGATCGTCGCCGTCGACGTCGTCGCCGACTCCATCGCCACCGGGGACGGGGTTCGCTGGTCCGGGGTTTCGAGCTCTGGGGTTTCGAGCTCCGGGGTTTCCAATTCCGGGTCCGGCGGGACCGGAATCGGCGCCATCGCCGGCGCGCTCGACGACATCCTGGCCCGCACCCCCACTGCCGAGGACCGGGGCCGACCCCGCCTCTGGATCGACCGGGCCTTCGCCATCGCCGGTGCAGGATCCGTGGTCACCGGCACCCTCACCGGTGGCACCCTGTCGATCGACGACGAGCTCCAGGTCGTGCCGGCACGGCGCCACGCGAGCGACCTCCATCGGGTCCGCGTGCGCAGCTTGCAGACCCACGGGCGCCCGCGCTCGACCACGCCACCAGGGCAGCGAGTCGCCGTCAACCTCGCCGGGGTGCCGCGCACTGCCCTCGCTCGAGGGCAGGCCCTGGTACAACCGGGCCAGTGGGAGCCCACGACCGTCGTCGACGCCGTCCTCCAGGTCCTCGACGCGCTCGGACATCCGGTAGAGCGGCGCGGGGCGTTCCGGATGCACACGGGATCTGCGTCCCTCCCAGTGGCCATCCGCATCCTGGGCGCATGCCGCATCGAGCCTGGGGCCGCGGGTGCGATCCGCTTCCACCTCCCCGAACCACTGCCGTTGCTGCCCGGGGACCGCTATGTGCTTCGCGAGCTGGGACGCTCCGAGACGGTCGGCGGCGGGGAGATCCTCGACGTCGCGCCGGTCCTGCCCGCCGCTACGGCTCGCCCCGATCGATCCGTGGCGCGTGTCGTGCGCGAGCGGGGCTGGGTCGACGTCGACCTTCTCGAACGCCTCACCGGCCATCGGCGTCTGCCCGACGTGGGGTCGTGGGCCGTCGATCCCGAGGTCCTGCGGGCCGCTCGCCGCGACCTGCACCAGGATCTGCAGGCCGCCGGCGCAGTCGGCCTGGACCTCGCCGGCACCGACGACCGTCATCGAGCAGTGCTCGCCACCATGCCCGGCGTGGTGATCGCACGCGGACGCGCCCGCCTGGAGAGTGAAGCGCCCGGCACTGCGCTCGAGGAGCACCCGTTCTTGCAGGCGCTCCATGCCGCTCCGTTCTCACCCCCCGACCCCCGCCAGGCAGGTGTCGACCCGGCAACGCTGCGGGCGTTGGTGGACGGCGGCTACGTTGTCCGCTGCGGTGACTGCTGGTTCTCCCGCAGCGCCATCGACCGGGCTGCGGCGGAGGTCGCGTCCTTGCTTCATCGGCAGCCCGGCGGCGTGACCGTCTCCGACATACGCCAGGCGCTTGGCACGAGCCGCCGGTATGCCCTGCCGCTGCTTGCCCACCTCGATCTTGCCGGGGCCACCCGCCGACGCGGGGACGTTCGCATCGCCGGCCCGCTCCTCCCGGGTGCTGGTGCTGGTGCTGTGACAACCGACCACTTTCAGCCCGGCGGCCATGGAGCCGAAGCCCAACCCAGCTCCGACACGACCCCCGCTCAATCCACGGTCGACATGACCTCCACCCGTCCTGGAACCGAGGAAGCCAGTCGATGAGCGAGCACCAGCCCAAATCGGACGCCGCGCCCCGACTCACCGAGCTGGCACGCGGTGGAGGCTGCTCCTGCAAGCTGCCCGCCTTCGACCTCGAGACGCTCTTGGCTACCGCCTATGGGCAGAGCACCCCGGTGCCGCCCGGCGGCACGGCGCTCCCCGGTGCCGAGCTCGTCTGCGGACTCGAGTGGGGCGACGACGCCGCTGTCGTCCGGATCGGGCCGGGCCTGGCCATCGTGTCGACGACCGACTTCTTCCCGCCGGTGGTGGACGATCCGTTCGCATGGGGCCGCATCGCTGCTGCCAACGCCCTGTCCGACGTGTACGCCATGGGAGCGACCCCCGTGTCAGCGCTCAACCTCCTGGCCTGGCCGGCTGACGTCCTGCCGCTGGATGTCGCCGCCGACGTGCTGCGCGGCGGACGGTCAGCGACGGACGAAGCCGGCTGCATCCTGGCCGGAGGCCACAGCATCGTCGATCCGACGCCCACCTACGGCCTGGCCGTGACAGGCATCGCTGACCCTGAACAGCTGCTCCGCAACGACGCGGCACGACCCGGCGACCCCATCACCCTCACCAAGCCGCTCGGCACCGGCGTGCTCAACAATCGCCACAAAGCAACCGGCGCGCCCATCGGCAACGCCATCGCCGTCATGAGCACGCTGAACCGCGCAGCCGCCGAAGCCGCACATGCCGCAGGGGTCCGTGCCGCAACCGACGTCACCGGGTTCGGCCTGCTCGGGCACCTCTTCAAGATGGCCCGAGCCAGCGGAGTGACAGCAGAGATCGACGTCGCCGCAGTGCCGTATATCGATGGTGCTCGACAGGCTGTAGCCGACGGCTACATTCCCGGCGGGACCCGCCGCAACCTGGACTGGGTGACCCCCCACCTCCAGTCGACCCTCGACCAGCAGACGCTGCTGCTCCTGGCCGATGCCCAGACCTCCGGAGGGCTGCTCGTGGCTGGGGAGCTGCCGGGCCATCCGGTCATCGGCCGGTTCGTGCCCGACGCCGGCCCCACCCTGGTCGTGCGGTGACGCCGGCCCACATTCGACTGCCCAGATTCACCTGCCTGCATCCGAGCACCTGCTTCCGAGTGCCTGCATCCGCTCGCCGTTGGGCGTTGGCCGCTCGTCGTTCGCCGGCCCAGGACCGACTCGACGATCGCAGGTCCCGGCTATGGTCGGCGGCGGAGGTGTTCGAGCACCTGGTGGGCTCCCCCGCCTTCAAAGCGGGCGGGACGGGCGATCCCCGTCCGGCGGGTTCGATTCCCGTCCACCTCCGCTGCGAGCGCTCGCCGTGCGGCGGGCA
>JAKAYQ010000257.1 GCA_021826725.1 Actinomycetes bacterium | reverse complement strand
CGCCCTGAACGGGGTGATCAGGATGACGGGCTGTGGCGCAGCTTGGTTAGCGCGCTTGACTGGGGGTCAAGAGGTCCCGGGTTCAAATCCCGGCAGCCCGACCACGAAGGTGCAGGTCAGAGGGTAGATTGCTCGCCGGACGGTCACCGCTCTAGACGCCAGGGAGCTAAACAGGGAGCTACCAGGTCGGCGGGAGCTGCCGGGAGCTACGCCGACGTGCTACCGAAGAGGGCGTCCATGGCGGCGACGTGGGCGCCGACCGACGGCGCGACGGCGTGGCGGTAGACACCCTCGGTCATGGCAGTGGTGGCGTGGCCCGCAACGTCCGCCACTTGCTCGAGCGGCACACCGGCCGCAGACAGCAGGCTCACGGCGCTATGGCGCAGCAAGTGGGGGTGTAGGTCGTCGAGCCCCGCCGCCTTCGCCACCCGGTCGAACTGGCGCCGGAAGTTGCGCGGGTCCATGAGCGTGCCGCGCTCCGAGGGGAACACGAGGTCGAGGTCTGCCCACAGCTCGCCGGCAGCCAGGCGCTCGGCAGCCTGTCGGATCCGATGCGCCCGGAGCGCGTCGACGACGAGCGCCGGCAGGTCGAGGGTGCGGCGCGACTTCCGCGTCTTCGGCTCGCCGAGCACCAGGCGCCCCGGCTCCCGGCGCTGAGCCTGGGCCACGGTGAGGCGAGCGGCGTCGAGGTCGACGTACGGCCACGCGAGCCCCAGCACCTCACCGGGGCGCAGGCCCAGGCACAGCATGACGACCCAAGCGGCCTCAAGGCGCTCGCCGTGGGCAGCCGCCAGCAGCGCACGGGCCTCGTCTGCAGTCAGCGAACGGCTCTCTCGCTTCGCACCTGGTGGCAGCACTGCCAGGCGAGCGGCGTTTCGGAGTACGAGGTCGCGCCGTTCGGCGTGGGCGAGCGCCATCCCGAGCACGGTTCGGGCCAGCCGCACCGTCGAGCGAGCCTTGCCGGCGTCGGTCATCGCCCGGAGCATCTTCTCGACATGCTCGGGGCGGAGCTGGTCGAGGCGCCGGCCGCCGAGCGCCGGGGTGATGTGGGTTGCGACGACCGTGGCGTAGTTCGACGCGGTGGCAGGGGAGATGCCACGGGCCGGCAGCACGTGGGCGAGCCAGTCGTCGAGGTAGTCGGCCACCGTCTGCCCACGGGCACCGGCCACGCCGGCCCGGTTCTCGGCGTGCAGGTCCCGCAGCATCTCCCGCGCCTCAGCTTGAGTGCGGGCGGACCGCTTGCGGCGCACCTGGCGGCCGCCAGCACTGTCTACGGTGATCGTGGCGACCCAACGGTTGCCGCTGCGGTAGATAGACCCCTCGCCAGACCCTCGGCGCTTTGCCACCCCTACCACCTCCTCCGTCTGTGCCGGCGTGGTCCTAGTCGCCAGCCCGAGGCTCGAGCCCGCCGAACGCTTCGGGGCAGCCAGCGATGCCGGAGCGGGTGCCGGAGCCGGTTGCCGAACACGGGACGACCCTACGACCCGGCCGTGCCAGCTCAGCCGACTAGCCCAGCGAGGGCGTAGGTCGGGTGCCGGTCCAAGTTGTGCCGCGCCCTGTCGTACCTGCGGGTGGTCCTCGGGTCGGCGTGGCCCGCGGCGTCTTGTACGTCGCGGAGGCTGGCCCCGGCGTCGAGCGAGAGCGTGACGAACGCATGGCGCAGATCGTGAGGGTGCAGGCTGCCCGCCTTGGCCGGCACGGCGGTAGCGGCCAGCCGGCGCAGGGTGCGCCACACGGCGGGCCGGTCGAGCGCCTTGCCTGTGCTGGTGGCGAAGATCGGCCCCTCGGTGCGCCCGGCGAGCAGGTGGTCGATGGCCTCTGCCACCCGCGGGGCGAGCGGCACGGTCTGCGACTTGCCACCCTTACGGACGATCCGCAGCACCCTGTGGCCCCGCTCGGTGTCGAGGTCGGTCACCTTGGCCCCCAGGGCCTCACTGACCCGCAGGCCGTTCAGGGCCAGCAGCAGCACCAGCGCCGACGTCCGGGGGCCGTCCTCCTCGGCTGCGGCCAGCAGGGCGACCACCTCGTCCTTGTCGAGCCCGGTCGACTGTGACTCGCTACCCACCTTCGGCCGTCGGACATGCGTCATCGGCGAGCGGGCGACCAGCTCCTCGGCCACGGCGTACTTGTAGAAGCCCGCAAGCGCCGACAGACGACGAGCCACGGTGCTCGGAGCCAGGTGGTCCACCTCGGCGAGCTGACGGGCGTAGGCGTCGACGTGGGCACGGGTAGCGGCCAGCGGATCGATCCCGTGGGCCCGGCACCACGAAAAGTACAAGTTGAGGTCGGCACCATAGGCGCGCCGAGTCCGCTCTCCGTAGCCAAGCAGGAAGGCGACCGCCACGTCCTCGGCGCTGCGGCACACCGTCCTCGGCTCGACAGCGACGGTGGTCGAGATCGGGACGACGGCGGTGCCTGGTGTCATAAAAACATCATAATGACCCTTATGTTGTGTGTCTAGGCGTCAACCGGAGGCAGATGGGGGTGGGTGTCGGCGGGCTGGCCAGCAGGCGGGCCGGCCAAGCCCGACCGACCGACCGACAAGTTGACCGTAGTCACGCGAGCGCCCCTGCGGTGGGTTCCGTTCCCGGTGCCGCTCCATGTCAGCGTGCGCGTGCGCGTCCACGTCCAGCCGCGGGACAGCGGCTCGTCTTCGGGGCCGAGTGGTCTCCGAGACTTACGCCCACGCCGGCCCGATTTCGAGCCTCCTATGGGCCCAAGGCCGAACTCGTTTCCATCGACCTGCGACAGGGTCGCGCTTGGTCGTTCAGATCCCGCAACACGTACAGGGCGCCTTCAGGACCCCGGCACCACCCACTTCACGACGCTATTGGGTGCCGTGAACGAGGCGGAGGTCCCCGAGAACTCCACCGCCGTGGGCGTCGTTCCCGTGGGGACGGAGAACACCACCCATCCGCGCACGCACTGGCCGGCCGTCAGCCCGGAAAGGTTGCCGCCCAGCTCCGACAGCGACGCAAGTGGCCCGCCGAACTGAGCCGTGCTGGCCCCGACGCTCATGGACGCCGTTGAGCCGTTGCTCAATAGCACCGTGAAGTCCTCGGCACTCGGACCAGTGCTCGCGCCCTTTGGGCCGGCGCACGTCGTCGCATCGATCGCGTCCCACGCGTGCCCAGCAGATGGCGTGGATGGGTACTGGCTGGTGTCCGTGACATTCGGGTACCAGCCGGCGACCGTCACCTTGTCGATTCCCGACAGCGTGTTCGGGATCGTGACGGTGGTTCCTAGGGGGTTCAGCTTTTTGCTCGGGGGCTGCGTGGTCGAGCTCGTTCCCGTTGCCTTGGAGGAGGCGCCGGAGGTCGGCGGACTTGCGCTGCCGCTCGTAACTGAGTTGCTCGTGCATGCCCCAAGGCCCAATGCACCAGCGGCACAGACGCCAATAATTATGATCCGTCGCATGGCTCCTACCTCCCGTCAACTGTGGCTGGAGAGTAGCAAGCGGATGCGAGGGCCGCTCACTGAGGATCGCTGGCCGTCCCGTGGTGGCTCACCGCCCACTGGCACTGGGCGCCGGTCCCGCGGTGGACCTTGTCCATCATCGTGAACCTCATCACGATCCCGTTCTTCGTCGGACCGCTCAAGGACGGTTGGGACCAGAGGCACAAGCGGCCGGTGGAAGAAGGGGATTGGGACGCCTCAAGGAAGCCCGAGGAGCCCGCCGCGTAGGAGGCGCAGAGGCGCACTCGGGGCGTTCGGGACGGGCGGCATCATCGCCCGTCCTCTCACCGACGGTCCCAGCATTGGTCACACCACGACGCGCCGTCTCGGTCCTTGTGCCACTCGCGGGCCCTGTCGGTCGAGCAACCGGAACAGAGCCGGACCAAGCCCCATCGGTCGACCTGGCGGCCGTTCCCTGTTCTTCGTCGCTCGGCCTTCGGGGCGTGGCGAGGTGGTCGTAGGCCGGTCATCTGCCCTCCCATCGCCCCACCCACGGCCACACGTCGCCCCTGACGATTTCGGGCTCTCCTGACAGATCCGTGGGCGCCCTGACCTGGGCCTGACGCGAGCAACGCCAGTCTCCGCCTACGTTTTCGGACTGTTGAAAGACTCGAAAACGAGGCAAGGAGA
>JAKAYQ010000256.1:3729-4106 GCA_021826725.1 Actinomycetes bacterium | reverse complement strand
CACCTGCACCAGCTGGGTGCGGATGTGCTCCACCCGCACCTCGGCGGCTTCGGCGGCCAGATCGGCGGCGGCGGCCAGGGCGGCTTCGGCCAGCTGCCGGCGGGGAAGCTGCGCGAACGACGAGTCGAGGCCGGCCACCAGCTCGACGCTACCGGCGCGCCGGCCCGACCGTCGCCCCACGACCTCCAGGCGGACGGCCCGGTGAGGATCTGACCGTGCCTCGCCACGACAGCTGACCGATCGTCAGGAGCGGCCGTGCCCGGCCCCTGCCAGCACGGACGGTGCGGCGGCGACGTCCTCTCCCGGGGCGCGGAGGGAAGGACAGGGCTGCCAACTGTTGAGCGGAATGGATGATTGTAAGAGTTCGGTGAACCCAT
>JAKAYQ010000256.1:0-3719 GCA_021826725.1 Actinomycetes bacterium | reverse complement strand
CAGCCGCCGAGGTTGGTGGACGACGCCACGTCGGGGCTGACGGTGACGACCCGTTCGGCCACCGAGGGGGCTTCGCGGGCCAGGGCGAGCAAGAAGCGGCCCAGCGTCTGCTGCGTCGTAAGAGTTCGGTGAACCCATCGACTCCGCCCGCCTCGTCCGGCCGGGAGTGAGGAGCGGAGGGGCCCGGGTCAGTGCGGATAAACGTTGCCGACCTCGACGAGCCTCCAGGTGTTGTTCAATCGGGCGAGCGTCGCGTTCACCCCCCATCCGACCTGAGCGAGCTCGGAAGCCCGCGTGGAGACCTCAAGTGGGCCGATCCCCCCGCTGAAGTACAACGCCTCAGGCTCGACGCGCTGGATGACGAGGTAGTCCTCGACGAGATCCTTGCGCCCGAGCGCGTCGGGGTCAAAGGGCGGCGTGGAGCGGCTCTGCTCGTAGAGCAGGTTGGCCAGGCGCTCGGCGCGAGGAAGGTTCCTGGCCGCGCGGCTCCCCTGCTCGACCCCGTCCTCGCGTTCGTCGGAGCTCACGTAGCCGTGCTCGAAGAGCCAGCCCGCAAGCTTCTTCGTCACCGTGCCAGCCGAGCGCAACAGCTCTTGGGAGGCCAAGACCTTTCGGACCATGAAGTAGCCGAGGAACTCGCCGAAGTGCTCGACGATTCGCTCGGGACCGAAGAGGTGGCAGAAGGCCTCCTCGTCGCCTTGGTCGTAGGCCTTCTGCCAGCGCCGGAGCTCGGTCTTTTCCAGCCCGTTGGGCCCATAGCCGTTGAGCGAGTCACGCAGCAACTCCACCACGTACTCGTAGTTGCGCATCGTGCGCTCGGAGAGGCGCCGTCGCTGGTCGGCCAAGAAGGCGTCGAGCGCCGCGTCGATGGTCGGCGTTTCGGCCACCCGGTCATGGTGCCACGACCGTGCCGGTGTCTCCACCCCGACGGATCGACACGACCCCTCAGGCGGGCGCCGTGAGGACCCTGCGGTAGTCCCGGCGCAGCGGGTAGAGGTAGACGTCCTTCACCGCCAGCGCGTGGCGGTTCTCCCGGTCGAGCTTGCCGCGCCCTTTGGTCATCCCCACGTGGATCCAGTTCGCCGCCTTGTAGGAGGTGCCCACGAAACGCCCACGCTCGACGAAGGTCTCGAGGAGGACCGGCGCGTAGCCATAGGCGCGCTCCCAGTCGCCCGGGAGGCGCCGAGCGGCGGCACCGAGCACGAAGGAGGCGAGGTTCTTCACCCGGACCTCTGGCACGATCAAGAAGCGGGCGTTGCCGACCACGAGGTGCAGGCGGGCCTCACGGGTCGGTGGGTCCCAGCCGATATGGTCGTCACGGGGGGCGCAGCTCCAGGCCGAGGCGGCGAAGCCGAGCGCCCCGATCACCTCTGTGCCCCAGGTAACGAGGTAGCGAAGCTGCGCGCCGGCAAAGGGCGTGTAGCCGAGATAGTGGTGGGCGGCGACGAGACGCCGCCAGCGCGCCCTTGAGGCCTGGTCATTCGCCACGACGAGCTCGACCGATGAGAGCCGTTCGGGCGTCGAGGAGACGAACAGGTCGAGCTGGGCAGTTGGCGACTCATGACGGGGGATGCGTCCGTTGCCGTTGCCGTTCTTGGGCGGGGGCAGGCGGAGCAGCCCGTCGGCCTCCATGCGCAGCAGCGCGACGCGCGCCGACATGTCCTTCCTTCTCCCGTCGGGGCGATGCCAGGAGAGCTCGTCGCACAGCGCGTCGGCGATCGCCCTTCGGGTGGGCAGCGTCGTTGCCAGTCGCCGGATGAGGGTGAGGTCGTCGTCAGAGAAGTCCCGTCCGCAGTAGCGGGTGGGCAGGCTCACGGACCGGGCCCTTTCCACGACACGAGGTCCGCCTTCGTGGCACACCAGGGGAAGAACCGCCGCAGCGCCCGCCCCGACGGCGCCCGCCCGCCGGTCTCGGCGCAGGCGGTGAGGTAGGCGTGGAGGTAGCTGAGGGGGCTGCACCCGGCCCGCTTGGCCGTGGCGGTGATCGTCCACACCCTGGCCGAGAGCGTCGCCGCCCAGATCGCCCCCGAGCCGTAGTAGTTCTTGCGCCCGACGACCGGGCCACGAAGGTGTCGCTCCGAGATGTTGTTGTCCAGATCGGCGTCGGGATAGCTGGCGTGGCGAGCGAGGCCCTCCCACTCGTGGTCCAAGGTGGCGAGCACCTTCTTCGCCGCAAGATGGAGGTGCTCGTCGGCCGCCTCCTTGTGCCGGACGACGTCGATCTCGCCCAGCGCGAGTGCGAATCGCTCGTCGGCCACCTGGCGCTCGGGGCTGCCCGGGGCGCAAGCGCGAAGCTCGTGGTGGGTGCGGTAGAGGGCGGCGAAGCGCTCCAGCCAGGCGTCGCGCCAGCTGGAGAGCACCTTGTGGGCGTCGGCCGCCCGGACGAAGTAGCGGCGGATGTGGGCGAAGCACCACAGCGTCTCCACGCCGTCCACCTGAGCGATCGACTGGTAGGTGGTGTAGAAGTCGGCTGAGATGAGGAGGCTGCGGCCGACCTCGAGCGTGCCCGAGGAGATGTCGACACCCAGGTGGTTTTCGAGAACCTTGGCCGAGCGGGTGGGGTCGATGTGGAACACGACGGTCTCCGGGGCGACGAAGACCCACAGCCACCAGCGGTGGTTGGCCTTGCCCTCGAGGTCTTCGAAGACCCGCCACGAGGTCTCGTCGATGTGGAGGTGGGCGGCCTTGGCGTTGCGGTCCCGGATCGCTTCGTCCAAGGGGGCGAGCAGATCCGAGACCGCCCGTAGCGCCCCGGTCAAGGTGCCCTTGGAGATGTCGAGCCCCTCGGCCAAGAGCGTGGCGCAGATGCGCTCCAAGGGACGCCCGAGCACGTACTTCTCGTGGAGGAGCCGGGCGAGGAACTGGGTGGACAAGAGACCCTTGGCGATCGCCTTCGAAGGAGCGGGGGCGCAGACGATCCCCTTTCCCGCGCACCGGCACCTGCGCCGGTAACGGCGGCGACGATGCACGATGCGCACGATGCGCACCTGCCAGTCGATCTGGGTGGACGGCTCCTCGCCGAAGGGCTCGTAGGAGGCGCCGCAGACGGGGCAGACCCGCTCGTCTTCGTCGAGCTCGTGGACCACCTCTTCGGTCTCGAGGTCGCCATAGTCGCGTCGGCCGTGGCCGGCACTGCCGGGTTGCTGTCCACGCCGGCGTCGTTCGCCTCCCGACGGCGTGGCCGGCTCGCTGGGCTCCTCGGCCGCAGAGGTCCCCGCTCCCTCCCCGTCGGAGGCGGCCGTCGTTCGCTTCTTCTCCGACTTGGTGCCAAAGCACAGCTTGGCGAGCGTCGCGATCTTCTCGTTGGCGGAGGTGAGCTCGGCCTCGAGCTCGACGACCCGGCTGTCGAGCGCGGCGGCTCGCTTCTCGTGCGCGACAGCACTGGCTCGCCACGTCGCGTTCTCGTCGAGTAGCCGCTTGTTCTCCTCGACGAGGTGTCTCGCCCTCGTCCGCCAGCGCCGAAGACCAGCGATCAGCTGGCCACGATCGATCTCGTCGTCGGGCTTTGGCGCCACGACGACAAGCACACACCATGGCGGAGCCTGTGTCCAGTACCCTCCGACGCTCCGAGCTGGGCCTACGGGATCACCGAACTCTTAGAACGTGTTTGAGAGGGCCTCATCGGGCTGATGCGTCCGCCCAGGGCCGCCGGCCCGACGGGGCGAGTCGACGGGTCATGATCCCCACCATTGCCCACTTGACCATCGCCCACGGCCTTT
>JAKAYQ010000038.1 GCA_021826725.1 Actinomycetes bacterium | reverse complement strand
TCCGATCTCCTGCCCCGGTACATGGTGCCGCGCTTCCTGGAGGAGCGCGACGGGTTCCCCAAGACGCCCAGCGAGCGGATCGAGAAGTACAAGCTGGCCGAGCAGGGTGTCGACCGGCCCGAGGTCTACGACGGCGAACGCCGGTGAGACCGACGGACAGGCGTCCGGCGACGTCCCGGCCCGGGCTTCGCGGGTCAGGGCTGCTGCCGGGTGCGGGTGCTGTGGAGCCGGGGTCGCTGCCCGGTGTGGGTGCTGTGGTTCCCGGGCTGCTCCCGGGTGCGCCGACGGCCGGAGGTCCAGGCACGCCGGTGAGGCTTCCCGGGACGAGGTGGGGCGTCCACTACGATCATGCGCTGCGGCAGCCACCGAGGGGCACGTCGATTCCGTCGGCAGTCATCTCGGGGCGTGGTGGGCGGAGTCGCGACGATCAGCGAGACGAGGACGACCATGGCACGCAACGACCAGTCGAAGGGCGAGGCGAGCGCCGACGGATCTGCGGGGAGCAGCCGCCAGCGCCAGGTGCGGCGCCGTCAGCAGGAGATCCTGGACGCCGCGGCGGAGATCTTCCGGGAGAAGGGCTACGAGGCTACCTCCACGCAGGACATCGCCGAGGCGGTCGGGCTCCTGAAGGGGAGTCTCTACTACTACATCGACTCCAAAGAAGACCTGCTGTTCGCCATCATCGACGAGGCGTACAAGGGTGCGCTCCAGACCTTGGACCAGGCCAAAATGATGCCTGGCAACGCGCTGCAGAAGATCCGGTCCATCATCGAGTCCCACGTGGACTACTTCATCGCCAACCAGGTGAAGATGGCCGTGCTGTTCCGCGACTTCCGGTCGCTCAGCGAGGAGCGCCAGCAGATCATTGCTGGCGAGGGCGACCAGTACCTGGAGGAGGTGCGCTCCCTCATCCGCCAGGGCCAGGCGGAGGGTGTGGTGGCGCCGGATATCGACCCCAGGCTGGCGAGCATCGGCATCACCGGCATGGTGAACTCCCTGTCGCAGTGGTACCACCCGTCGGGGCCGAGCACCCCAGCGGAGATCTCCGAGGCGTTCGCTCGTCTGGTGGTGGCGGGTGTGTCTGTCGGGAACGAGGACTCCTGGGTCCTCGCGGATGCCGTCGCTCCGCTCGCCGCGGCGCGTCCAGGTGCGACACGCAGCACGACGGCACGGGCGGCGTCGTCGGCCGGAGCCAAGGCCAAGGCGTCGGCCGCCGCGGACGGTACGCCGTCGGCGGGCCGCTCGAGCAGCGCCACGGGACGTCGTGGCACCAGCAGCGCGGGCGCCGCGGAAACCGCTGCCGCCGCCAAGGCGGGGAGCCGCACCCGCCGCTGACCCGGTTGGCAGCCCGGCCAACGGCCGCCACGTCGCGAGGAGCGCCGTCGACCACGCCGGCAGGAAAAGAGCTGGGCCGCCGGGCGACCGCGCCGGCAGGCAATCCGTTCGCCCCGCTGGCGGCAACGCAGCCGTGCGTGCCATGTGGGGAGCCGGGGCGATGAGCCTCGACATCGGGGTCGGGCTGTGGACCATGCAGTCCACCGCGTCGGCGCCGGCGTCCATGCCCGGCCTCTACCGACGGTTCGTCGACGACGCCCGGCGGGTGGAGGATCTCGGCTTCCACTCCATGTGGATGGCCGAGCACCGGTTCTGGTACGACGGCTGGTGCCCGACGCCGTTCACGGCAGCCGCAGCTGCCGCGGCGGTGACCGAGCGCTTGCGCTTTGGTACCGGCATGCTGCTCCTGCCCCAGCAGGACCCCGTGCGGCTGGCGGAGACCGTGGCCACAGTCGACCGGCTGGCGCAGGGACGCCTGGACGTCGGAGTCGGCCTGGGGCACCGCGACGCGGAGTTCGATGGGCTCGGCATCCGTCGTGCCACCCGGGGCGCCCGGATGGACGAGGCCCTCGACGTCCTGCAGACCGCATGGTCTGGCAGACCATGGGCGTTCGAGGGCAGGCACTTCCACTATCCCGACCAGCCCCCGCTGCCGGCGCCGGTGCAGCGGCCGCACCCACCCCTGTGGCTCGGCGGCATGGCCGACGCCGCGCTGCAGCGCGGCATGGATCGCGGGCTGTCCTTCCTGCTGCCCCAGACCCTGTACCCGCACGAGGTCGCGGCCATGGCCGAGCGGATCCGCGCCGGCTGGCGTGCTGCGGGGGTCGCTCCGGGTCGCATCGGCATCCTGAAAGACGCGTGGATCTCCGAGGACGGGGATGGCGAGCGGGACTGGTTCCTCGCCCGCACCGCCGTGCACTACCGCGAGGAGGCCGGCTCGTGGTGGGTGCTGAAGGGGAGGGCCACCGGGTTCGAGGAACCCGACCTGCTCGACCGCCAGCTGACCCGCATCGTGGAGACGCCGCTGGTCGGCAACCCCGACCGGCTGCGCGCCGATCTTCAGGAGCTTGCCGACGCCGGTGCCGACCTGGTCGTGCTGCGCTTCAACTTCGACGTGACGGCGGATCGGTCCATGAATGCGATGGCGCTGTTCAGCCGGACGGTCCTGCCGGCGTTCACCGAGAGCACGCCATGAGGTTCGGCCTGGTGTTACACGGGATCGACGAGGAGCAGCCCCTGCGCGGCCTGGTGGCCCAGGCACAGGCGGCCGAGGCGGCGGGCTTCGACCTGATCTGGGTTGACGAGGACAGGAGCTCCGAGGCCATACCGCCTGCAGACCGCGCTCTGGGAACTGGCCCGCCGGGGCGAGGCACGTCTGGCAGCAGTGGCGCCGTAACCGGCGGTGGGAGCGGCAGTGGTGGGACCGGCCTGCCCGATGCCCTGGCGGTGGCGTGCGCTCTGGCTCCGCACACCGCCGCGATGTCCGTGGGCGCCTGCTGTCGGGCCGGGGTGGTCCACCCCGCCTACCTGGCCGAGCAGTCGGCCGTAGCCGATCTGGTCCTCGGCGGGCGGTTGATCCTGGGCCTGCGCCCGGCACCGGGGACCGAGGCGCTGCTCGCCGAGGTCGTCGACCTGCTCGGCGCGGCCCACGCCAGTGTGCCGTTCCGGCACGAGGGCGCACAGTGGACGATGCCGGGCGCCCTGGAGGGCAACCGGTTCGGCGTGACGGAAGCCGTGGCGGTCACCCCGGTGCCCGCCCAGCTCGAGCTTCCGATATGGCTGGCTGGTGCGGCCGAAGCCGTCACCGAAGCGGCAGCGACCCGCGCCGTCGGCCTGGTGGGCGACGACAGCGAGGGCGCCGCGATACTGGCTGAGCGGTGGGGCGTCATCCAGCGCGCCCTGGGCCCGGCGGTCCAGCGCTTGCGCCGTGTCGCCCGGCGAGCGGTACCGGTCGGTACCGGCGGCGGCCCCGACCTCGACAGGCTGCGCGAGCGCCTGGCCGACGACCAGCGGAGATGGCGGATGGACACGGTCCTGCTCGACCTCCCGCCGGGTGCAGACCTGGCGTGGACCGAGGAGCTGGTGACTGCCGTCGCCCGCCAGGTCCGTCCTCGCCTGGCGATGGCAGCCCTGCCGCCGGGTCTGGTCGAGCACTGGCAGACCACCGGACATCACGCAGCCGCCGGTGGCGGCAGCACGGAGACGGCCGGCGGTGGCGGCAGCACGGAGACGGCCGCCGGTGGCGGCAGCACGGAGACGGCCGCCGGTGGCGGCAGCACGGAGACGGCCGGCGGTGGCGGCAGCACGGAGACGGCCGGCGGTGGCGGCAGCACGGAGACGGCCGGCGGTGGCGGCAGCACGGAGACGGCCGCCGGTGGCGGCAGCACGGACACGACGCACCAGAGGAGCACGAATGCCTGACGCCTACATCATCGACGCGATCCGTACCCCCGGCGGCCGGCGGGGTGGCGGGCTCAGCCACCTGCACCCGGTCGACCTGGGGGCGGCGGTGCTCACCGGCCTGGTGGAGCGCACGGGGATCGACCCGGGCACGGTGGACGACGTGCTCTTCGGGTGCGTGGCCCAGGTGGGTGCCCAGGCCTGGAACATCGCTCGCAACGCCTGGCTGTCGGCCGGGTACCCGGAGCACGTCCCCGGTGTCACCATCGACCGCCAGTGCGGGTCGTCGCAGCAGGCGGCCCACTTCGCCGCCCAGGGGGTGCAGGCCGGCGCGTACGACCTGGTGATCGCCGGTGGGGTGGAGCTCATGAGCCTGGTCACCCTGAACAGCTCCGGCGAGGTCGGCCCCGACCTCGGCTTCCGGTACCCCTTCGACGGCGACGGGTGGCACGCTCGCTTCGGCGACCAGGAGATCCACCAGTTCCGCGGTGGCGAGCTCATCGCCGAGCGCTGGGACATCAGCCGGAGCGAGATGGAGGAGCTGGCGCTGACCAGCCACACCCGGGCCGCCCGGGCATGGGCGGAGGGCCGGTTCGACAGCCAGATCCTGCCGGTCGGCGAGTGCACCCGGGACGAGGGGATCCGGGCCGACACCACGCTCGAGAAGATGGCGACCCTGCCGCCGCTGCTGCCGGGGGGCCGGTTGACCGCAGCGCTCTCGAGCCAGATCTCCGACGGTGCCTCGGCCCTGCTCATCGCCTCCGAGGACGCCGTGCGCCGCTACGGCCTCACCCCCCGGGCGCGGTTCCACACCATGACAGTGGTCGGCAGTGACCCGGTGCTGATCCTGACAGGACCCATCCCGGCCACCAAGAAGGCGCTGGAGAAGGCCAAGTTGACGGTGGACGACATCGACCTGTTCGAGTGCAACGAGGCCTTTGCCTCGGTCGTCCTCGCATGGTCGCGCGACGCGGGCGTGCCGCTGGAGAAGGCGAACGTGAACGGCGGGGCCATGGCCCTCGGCCACCCACTGGGGGCGAGCGGCGCCAAGCTCATGACCACCTTGCTCTGCGAGCTCGAGCGCACGGGCGGCCGCTACGGCCTGCAGACCATGTGCGAGGGCGGCGGGTTGTCCAACGCCACCATCATCGAGCGTCTCTGATCGGTCTCCGGCTCTGGTGGGCCGGCATTCTGCACCGGCGGGGCGAGCTCCGCTCCGGTGGGTCCAACCTTCGCACCGGCGGGCCGGCCTCCGCACCTGTGGGGCTGCCGGGCTACACTACGATTGTCAAACGACCGGTCGGTTGAAAGATGCCGAACGGTCGACGGAAGCCACCCGGCCGGCGCCGGCGCCGGGACGAGCCGGCAGCGCGATCGGGAAGATTTGGACGAGGGAGGCACCGATGGCGATCCACATCGATCACATCTCGCTGCTGGTGAAGGACCTGGACACGGCCGAGGCGGACTGGCAGAAGATCTTGTCGGCCCTCTCACCGGCGCACACGTTCCATGTGACGCGTGGCGAGGGTGCCGACGAGCTCGACGGCATCCCCATGAAGTGGGTGACGTTCCAGAACCCCGACCCCCGCGGTGTGTCCATCCAGCTGTGGGCGGCGGCGACGCCGGGCACCTGGGTCGACAAGGTGCTGGCCAAGCGCGGCGAGTACGTCCACCACGTGGCGTTCTGCGCGGACGACTTCGACTCGATGATCGACAAGGTGAAGGAGCAGGGCGTGCCGTTGCTCCTGGAGCAGCCGAGCAACCCCGACACCCAGCCGTGGCTGAAGTGGAACTTCATCCCCGGCGAGTTCTCCCACGGGCCGCTCATCGAGCTCGCCACGCGCTACCTGGCGGTCGGGGACAACTGGCTGCCGCACCCGGGCAACCCGGAGAACGCCGAGCTCGCCGCCGAGCTGACGGCACGCTTCGTGAAGTGACGCCGGCGAGCGGGCCTGGCCCGGCGCCGCCCGGCGGCGCGATCGTCGTGCCCCGGGTCGGCTTCACCTTGCCGGTGGAGGACGGCCTGTCCGCACCGCAGCTGGTCGCCGTGGCCCAGGGCGTGGAGGCCGCCGGCTTCGACACCCTGTTCGTCGGCGAGGTGGCCGGCCCCGAGGTCTTCGCCCTCCTCGGCATGGTGGCGGCGTCGACCCAGCGCATCCGGATCGGCTCGGGCATCGTCGCCGTCTACACCCGCTCGCCAGCGCTCACCGCCATGGGGTTCGCGACGTTGTCGTCGATGGCGCCCGGCCGGGTGGTGGCCGGGTTGGGGGCGAGCAGCCCCATCGTCGTCGGCGGCTGGCACGGCATCCCCTTTGAGGCGCCCCTGGCCACCACGCGGGCGTTCGTGGGAGCACTGCGGGCCGTGCTGGCGGGCGGCCGGGTCGACCGTGACACGGAGCGGTTCCCCATCCGGGGATTTCGTCTGCAGATGGCTCCGGGCGGTGCCGTTCCGGTGGTCCTCGGTGCCATCAACGACAAGATGCTCGCTTTGGCCGGCGAGGTGGCCGACGGGGTCTTTCTCACCTGGTGCACCCCCGGCGAGGTCCCGGGCAAGCTGGCCGTGGTTCGCGACGCAGCCCGCCGTGCCGGGCGGGACCCGGCCAGCCTGGAGGTGATCTGCTCGTTCTGGGCCTACGCCGGCCCCGAGCCCGAGCGGGCACTGGACCGCATGCGGCGGTTCGTCTTGGCCTACGCCATGGTCCCCACGCACCAGCACGCGTTCGTGCAGGCCTTCCCGGGCCTGCAGGACGCGGCCGACGCGTGGGCGGCCGGTCGGCGGGCAGATGCCCTGGCTCTGGTGGGCGACGATGTGGTGCAGGCACTGTGCGCGGTGGGCGACGGCGACACGGTGGCCCGCCGGGTGCGCGAGCTGCACGCGGCGGGCGTCGACGTGCCCGTGCTCCTGGCTGCCGGCGCCGAAGCCGGCGACCCCGACGCTCCGCTGCGGACCGCCATGGAGACCGCCGAGGCCCTCGGGCTCACGTCGTCGGGTGGTGCTGCGGGGGCCCAGCCGGAGACGACCGGAACGGGAGCCCTGGCGCCCACGCCCGGGAGCTGAGGAGGAGCCGATGACCAAGCAGCACGCGTCTGGCTCTGCCCAGGCCAACAAAACCAACCAAGCGGTTGGTTGCAGATGGTAGCGTTCACTATCGACCGTCGAAACCCGGCGAGCGGACGTCGCGGGCCGTCTGCCGGTGGTCGACGACGACACGGAGGATGACTGGCATGGACTTCGGGTTCACCGACGAGCAGGAGCAGTTCCGGGATGTGGTGCACGGCTGGGTCGAGCGCGAAGTCCCGAAGGACAAAGCCCGCGACTATGAGGCCAAGGAGTTCGAGTACCCCTTTGAGCTGTGGGACAAGATGTCGGCCGCCGGCTTCCACGCCGTCGGGCTGCCCGAGGAGTACGGCGGCCAGGGCGGCGACGTGATGACGCAGATGATCCTGGCCCGCGAGCTGTCCCGCTCGCTTGCCGGCCTCACCTGGATCTGGGGCATCTCGTCGTTCTGCGCCAAGTCGGTGGCGCTGTTCGCTCCCGAGGACCTGAAGCAGGAGCTGATCCCGCAGCTGGCGGCAGGCGACATCCGCATCGCCATCTCCCTCACCGAGCCGTCGGGCGGCACCGACGTCCTGGGCTCCATGAAGACCACCGCCACCAAGGTCGACGGCGGCTGGCGCATAAGCGGGCAGAAGATCTGGTCGACCGCCGCGCACGTGTCGCAGTACCTGATGCTCGTGGCCCGCACCGACCCAAACGCGGAAAAGCCGGCCAAGGGCGTCACCATCTTCCTCGTGCCCAACCCAACCGACGGCTTGGAAATTCGGCAGATCCCCAAAGTGGGCATGCGGTCGGTGGGCTCCTGCGAAGTGTTCCTGGACGACGTGTTCGTCCCCGACACCCACGTGGTCGGGGAAGTGAACCGGGGCTGGTACCAGATGCTGCAGACGCTCAACAACGAGCGCATCATGGTCGCCGCCCTTTGCACCGGCGTCCTTGACGGCATCATCGAGGATGCCGTCGACTACCTGAAGCAGCGGACCGCGTTCGGCAAGCCCATCGGGCAGTTCCAGGTCCTGCAGCACTACCTGGCCGACATGGTGATGTGGCGCAAGCAGGCGGAGCTCGTCACGTACGAGGCAGCCTGGCGCCAGCAGAAGGGCCTGCCGTGCGGGATCGAGTCGACGATGGCCAAGGTGATCGCCTCGGAGCACGCCGGTAAGGCCGCCGACCTCGGTCTGCAGATGCTCGGCGGGATGGGGTACGCGCTCGAGACGAACATGCAGCGCTACTGGCGTGATGTGCGCCTCTATCGGATCGGCCCCATCACCTCCGAGATGGCGCGCAACGTGGTGGCCGAATCGTTCGGCATGCCCCGGTCGTTCTGATGCGGGGCATCGAGGGCCGCGTGGCGCTGGTCACCGGGGCCGGCCGCGGCATCGGAGAGGCGATCGCCCGACGACTTGCCTCGGAAGGCGCCTCGGTGCTGGTCAACGACCTCGACGCGGAAGCAGCGTCGGCGGTTGCGGCCGAGCTGGGCGACCGTGGGGCCGCCATCGGCGGCAGCGTGGCCCGGCCGGCCGACGCCGAGGCCATGGTGGCGCGAGTGCAGGAGCGCTTCGGCAGCCTCGACATCCTGGTCAACAACGCCGGGCTCACCCGCGACGGCATGCTCCACCGGATGACCGACGAGGCGTGGGATGCCGTGATCGACGTGATCCTGCGCGGCGCCTTCAACCTGTGCCGGGCTGCCGCGCCGATGCTCCGCCGCGACGCGCCGCACCACCGCAAGGTGGTGAACATCACGTCCATCAACGGCATCTACGGCACGGTGGCCAACGCCAACTACTCGGCGGCCAAGGCCGGACTGATCGGCCTGACCAAGACCCTGGCACGTGAGTGGGGGCCGAAGAAGATCAATGTGAACGCGGTGGCACCGGGCTTCATCGGCGGTACGCGGCTCACTGCGGCGCGCGACGAGGAGACCGGCCTGGGCATCCCCCCCGAGGTGCTCGACGGGATCATCGGCCAGATCCCGATCGGACGGGGAGGCACCCCCGACGACGTGGCCGGGCTGACCGCGTTCCTGGCATCGTCGGACGCCGACTACCTGACCGGCCAGGTGGTGGAGCTGCATGGCGGGCTCGAGATCGTGCAGGTCCTGTGATGGCAGGCCAGTGCCCAGCTGCGAGCAGCTCGGCGCCCGCTCGGGTGACGGATCGGAACGGGACCGCATGGTGCATGGCGGGTCTGGCGGCGACGAAGGAGCAGGTGTGATCCAGGACAAGCGGGCATCGCTGGCAGAGGCGGCAAGCCTGGTGCAAGACGGGGATGTGGTGGCGCTGCAGAACATGGCCACCCAGCTCGCCCCGATGGCCGTTGTGCGCGAGCTGATCCGCCAGGGGCGGCTGAACCTGGGAATCGTCGGGCTGTTGGCCGGCATCCCGGTCGACTGGATGGCCGCGGCGGGCGTCATGGACCGGTTCATCGGCGGTGCCGTGACGATGGAGCAGTTCGGGCTGTGCAACCGCTATCGCAAAGGCGTGGAGGCCGGTGCCATCCGGGTCGAGGAGCTGTCGGAGACGGCGGTCAACGCCCGCCTCGGCGCCGGGGCCCGCAACCTGCCGTTCCTGCCGACCCGGGGGCTCATCGGCACCGAGCTGATCGGCATGGACCCCGACAACCTTCGGCTCATCGAAGACCCTTTCGGCGGCCGGCCGGTCGTGGCCTGCCGGGCTCTGGTCCCCGACGTCGCCATTGTCCACGCGCACCGGGCCGACCGGGCCGGCAACGTGCAGCTCGAGCCGACGGCCGAATGGCCCGATCTGGGCATCATGCCGAAGGCGGCCAACCGGGTGATCGTGACGGTCGAAGAGATCGTCGAGACCGAGGTGCTCCGTCGCCGGCCGGACCGAACCGTGCTCCCCGGGTTCGTGGTGGACGCGGTGGTCGAGGTGCCGTTCGGAGCGCATCCCACGTCATGCTTCCCGTTCTACGGCTACGACTCGGCCATGCACCTGGCCTGGGTGGCCGCCGCGCGCGACGACGTCACCACCGAGCAGTTTCTCGACCGCTACATCCGCGAGCCGGCCGACCAGGCCGAGTACCTGCGGGCTGTCGGCGGGGCCACCACGATGCTGGCCCTGGAGCGAATGGAGCACGCATGACCACGCAGACCGCCGCTGCCGCGCTGGCCGACGGGCCTGTCGCCGAGGACTGGGCCGTCGACGAGATCATGATCACGTCCCTGGCCGCGCACTTCGTCGACGGCGACCAGGCCTGCAACGGCATGGCTTCATTCATCCCTGTCAGTGCGTTCATGCTGGCTCGCATGACCCACGCCCCCGAGCTGGTCTGGCTGGCCAGCGCGGTGGGCCTCGACCCCCGGCCCGACCGCGTGCCCGCTTCGACGCTCGAGGCGCCGCTGTGGCGTGACTCGGTCATGTACATGGAGCAGTTCGGCGACTTCTGGAACTACGCCTTGAACGGTCGGTGGCTGCAGAAGTTCTGCGTGGGCGCCGCACAGCTCGACCGGTACGGCAATGCCAACAACTCGTTCATCGGCACCGACTACCACGCCCCGAAGGTGCGCCTGCCCGGCACGGTGGGCATGGGTGACATGGGGTCGATCGGCAAGCTCCTCTACTACTGGAACCCCAACCACAATCCTCGCTCGCTGGTGGAGAAGGTCGACTTCGTGTCGTGCGCCGGCTACCTCGGCGGGGGCAGCGAGCGCGAAGACCTGGGTCTCACCGGCGGCCCGCAGCTGGTCGTCACCAACCTCTGCGTGATGGACTTCGAACCGGTCTCCAAGCACCTGCGGCTGCAGTCGGTGCACCCCGGGGTCACCGTTGAGCAGGTGCAGGCGGCCACCGGCTTTCCGCTCCTGCTTCCCGACGGTGACGTGCCGGTGACCGCCGCGCCCACCGTCGAGCAGGTTCGGCTCATCCGCGACGTCATCGATCCCGACGGCATGCGGAAGCGGGAGATGGGTAAGCACTGACAGGCGGTTGGCCCGGCAGGTTGCGGTCTGAAGACGAGCGGGACGGCACTGTGGTGTGGTCCCGGCGCCACCTCCTCGGGCCGGGTCGGACGGGCGAGCCCGGTGGTGCGGGCAGCATGGGCGGCACAGGGTCTCTCCGGGTCGGCGTCAGCCGGCCTGGAGCACAGGAGGAGAGCGCAGTGGATATCGAGCTCGGCGTACCTGGGCAGATCATGCCTCCGGCGCGAAAGGCCATCGAGGTGGCGAAGCGCAACGAGGCCGACGGCTTTGACTCGGTGTGGTGGCCGTGCCACCTGATGGGTTGGCACGCGGACTCGGTGTGGACCGAGGACCTGACGCCGCTCGCCCGGTACCAGGACAACCCGCACGTCTACTTCGACCCGCTGCAGATGATGGGCGCGGTGGGATCGCACACCGAGCGGATCAAGCTCGGCGTGGTGGTGACCGACCTGATCCGACGGAACCCGGCCATGGCCGCCCAGGCCATGCTGACCGTTGACCACCTGGCCGGCGGGCGGGCGATCTTCGGCCTGGGGTCCGGCGAGCGGATGAACATCACCCCGTACGGGCTGCCGTTCGACAAGCCGGTGGCACGGTTGTCCGAGGGGATCGACGTCATCCGCCGGCTGTGGGAGGCAGATGGCCCCATCGACTTCGACGGCCAGTTCCACCACCTGCACGACGCCGTGCTCGGGCTCCGTCCCTACGGGGAGCGCCCGCCGCCGATCTGGACCGCCGCGCACGGGCCGAAGATGCTGGCCATGACCGGAGAGAAGGCCGACGGCTGGCTGCCGACGAAGATGTCGCCGGCGGAGTACGCGGCGTCGCTCGCCACCATCCGCGAGTCGGCGGAGAAAGCCGGGCGCGACCCCGATGCCATCACGCCGGCGCTGCTGGCCTACACGCTCGTCGCCCCCGACGAGGAGACGTTGGAGCGCCTGACGGCCCAGCCCCTGGTGCGGTTCCTGTGCGTGGCCATGCCACCCGAGATCTACCGGCGAATGGGCCTGCAGCCGCCGCTCGAAGGGGTCGGAGGCGGGTTCCACGACTTCATCCCCGCGGCGGTCGACCGGGCGGAGGGCATGCGCATCATCGACGCCATCCCCCCACAAGTGGTGCGCCAGTACGCCTTCTGCGGCACGCCCGCCCAGCTGGCCGACCAGATCGCCGAGTACCACCAGGCCGGGTTGCGCCACCTCATCATGTGGAACATCACAGCGTTCGGCGACCCCTCGCTGGCCGGCTGGTCCTTCGGGGCGCTTGGCGAGCTGCGGGACCTTCTCCGAGCGCGCTGATCGCTGGCGGGGTCTCACCGCGGCGATGCCGCCGCTGGCGGACCGGCGCGACGCTGGCGGATTGGCGGTCGGGTTGGGGGCCTACTTGTACGAGTAGAAGCCCTGGCCGGCTTTGCGTCCGAGCAGGCCGGCGTCCACCATCCGGTTCAGCAGCGGCGGTGCCGCGTACAGCGGCTCCTTGAATTCGTCGTAGAGCGACTCGGCCACGGCCTGGGTGGTGTCGAGGCCGATCAGGTCGGCCAGGCGCAGCGGTCCCATGGGGTGGGCGCAGCCCTCCACCATGCCGGTGTCGATGTCGTCAGCGGTGGCGAACCCTGACTCGAGCATGCGGACGGCCGACAGGATGTAAGGGATCAGCAGCGCGTTCACCACGAACCCGGCCCGGTCCGGGGACGCGATGACGCGCTTGCCCAGCCGGTCGGTGGCGAAGGACCGTGCGCGTTCGGCTGTCTCGGGGCTGGTCAGAAGCGACGTGATGATCTCGACCAAACGGAGCACCGGGACCGGGTTGAAGAAGTGCAGGCCCACCACCTGCTCGGGCCGGGCGGTCACCATGGCCAGCTTCATGATGGGGATGGAGGAGGTGTTCGAGGCGAGGACGGCCGCAGGGTCGACGACGATCTTGTCGACCTGGCGGAACACGTCGGTCTTGATCGTCTCGTCCTCGATGACGGCCTCCATGACGATCTGGCGATCGGCCAGGGCGTCGAGGTCGGTGGTGAACAGGATCCGAGCCAGCGCCTCCTCGCGCCGCGCTCCTTCGAGCTTGCCAGCGCTGACCGCACGGGCCAGCGACTGCTCGATACGGCGCCGACCGACGGCCAGCGCCGGTTCGTCGGCCTCGCACACCACTACGTCGAGCCCGGCCCGGGCGACGACTTCGGCGATGCCGGCGCCCATCAGGCCGCAGCCGACCACACCGGCTCGCTCGAAGGTTCGGTTGCTCGGGCTCATGCTGCCTCCTGCAGGGCTGGCGACGGCGCCGCTGGCAGCGGGCCGGCGACGGGGTGACGGGCCCCGCGTCCGTTGGTCCTGGGCCCGGCGACGGCGTCGTGGGACCGTGGTGCTCAATGTCCGGCCGGTCGTGGGTACGGTCGGCCGTCCGCACCCTGCCGGCCCTGGCTCACGGCCTGGGCCGGCAGGGCCGGTACGACAGGGAGGGTCTCGGCGGGGAGACCGTCGCCCTCCACGGGCCTCGCCACTGTGGGGGGAGGAAGCGAGCCCGACATCACTTTATCGGAACACCGACTATCGGACAACAGCGAAATGGGGTCGGTTGGGTCGCGTTACCATCTCGGCGTGGCGCGACCTCTCGGGTTTGATCCGATCGCTGAGGCGCGTCGCCAGTGGGCGACACGCTGGCCCGAGGCGGCGGCGGCCATGGCGGCGGCGACCTCGGTCATGCGGGCCCAGCAGATCGTGCTGGGCGCTGTCGACACTGCCCTGCGGCGCTTCGGCCTGACCTTCGCCCGCTACGAGGCGCTGGTGCTGCTGTCGTTCACCCGGAGTGGCGAGCTGCCGCTGGGAAAGATGGGCCCCCGCCTGATGATCCACCCGACGAGCGTCACCAACGTGGTCGACCGGCTCGAGGAGGACCGGCTCGTCCAGCGGGTCCCGCACCCGAGTGACCGCCGGACGACGCTGGCCCGGATCACGCCCGCCGGCCGGGCCCTGGCTGTCCAGGCCACCGAGGCCGTCAACGAGGTGCAATTCGGTGTGGGGGCTCTCCAGGGAGAGGACCTTGATCGTCTGGTGCACCTGGTCGAGATCATGCGGGTGTCCGCTGGGGACTTCGACCCAGACTGAGCCGACAGGGTCCCGCCCGTGTCGGGGCGGGACCGACCGGGGCGAGTGGCCGGCCAGGCCGGCTGCTCCTGGTCGCACGGTCTTGGTGGTCGCACCGTCTGGGTGGGCTGCGGTCCCGGTGGTCGCACGGTCTGGGTGGTCGCACGGTCTGGGTGGTCGCACCGTCTGGGTGGTCGCACCGTCTGGGTGGGCTGCGGTCCCGGTGGTCGCACGGTCTGGGTGGTCGCACGGTCTTGGTGGGCTGCGGTCCCGGTGGTCGCCCGATCGCGGCGGCCTGCACGCCGCACGTGGGCCTGCCCCGGGCCGGGCCGGCACCCACAAATACATCATGTCGACAGAAAGTCGGATGTCCTAGTACTATCGTGAGACGGTAGTCATCGGTCGCATGTGGCGCCCGGCGACGGAGGAGGCGCACGCATGGCCCGATCAGCAGGCACGCCCGGTCCGGCGGTGTCGACCGTGGCGACGGTTGCATCCGAACCCGGGGCCCAGTCCGTTGCGGCGGCTGCATGTGGACCGGTTGTGCCTGGACCTGCAACACCTGGACCGGCGACCCGGCCGGTCCCGGCGTTGCCCGGCTACCCGGTGCGGTTCGTGACGGCGACGGCGCTGTTCGACGGGCACGATGCCTCGATCAGCATGGTTCGCCGGTTGCTGCAGGCCCAGGGGGTCGAGGTCGTCCACCTGGGGCACAACCGCTCGGTGGCCGAGATCGTGGCCGCTGCGGTGGAAGAGGACGTCCACGGTGTGGCAGTGAGCTCCTACCAGGGCGGCCACATGGAGTTCTTCGCCTACCTGGTCGATGAGCTGCGGGCCGCGGGCCGAGGTGACGCCCGGGTCTTCGCCGGTGGTGGCGGGGTGATCGTGGCGGACGAGGTCGCCGAGCTCGAACGGGCCGGCGTGGCCAAGGTGTTCACGCCGGAGGACGGTGCCCGGCTCGGCCTGGTCGGCATGGCGCAGTCCATCGTGGCCACGTGCTCCGTCGACCTGGCCGCCGAGCATCAGCCGATCTCCGGGGGGCTCGCGCCAGGTGCCGGCCCCGTCGCGCTGGCCCGATGGATCTCCGCAGCCGAGCGCGGCCTGCTGGCCGAGGATCACCTGGCCGAGGTCCGCCGGCAGGCGGCGACCCTGGATGTGCCGGTGCTCGGAGTGACCGGCACAGGCGGGTCGGGGAAGTCTTCGCTCACCGACGAGCTGCTTCGCCGGTTCCGCCTCGACTTCAAGGACGATCTGAAGGTGGCGGTGGTGGCAGTCGACCCGACCCGCCGTCGCAGTGGCGGGGCGCTGCTGGGCGACCGGGTGCGGATGAACGCGCTGGGTCCGACGACGTTCTTCCGGTCGATGGCGACCCGGGGAGCGCTGGCCGAGCTGCCGCCGTGCATCGACGACGTGGTGGCGGCCTGCGCGGTCGCAGGCTACGAGCTGGTGGTGGTGGAGACGCCCGGCATCGGCCAGGGCGACGCCGCGATCGACGGTCACGTCGACACTGCCCTGTACGTGATGACACCCGAGTACGGGGCCCAGAGCCAGCTCGAAAAGATCGACATGCTCGAGGTGGCCGACGCCGTCGCCATCAACAAGTTCGATCGCCGCGGGGCGGCCGACGCCCAGCGGGACGTGGCCCGCACGCTGGCCCGCCAGTCGCGCTTCGGCGGGATCGAACGCGACGAGCTGCCGGTGTTCGGCACGGTCGCCGCTCGTTTCAACGACGACGGGGTGACCGCCCTCTACCAGAACCTGCGGGACCGCCTGACGGAGCACGGCCTGCCGGCCGGTGGCGGGCTGCTCGCCCCGGTGCCCGGGCGGGTGGCGTCGGCGGTGCGGCCGCTGGTCCCGCCGGCACGCGTGCGGTACCTGGCCGACATCGCCGCCGCGGTGCGTGGCTACCACGAGCGGGGACGGCGCCAGGTGGAGCTGGTGCGCACCGCCGACGCGCTGGAGCGGGCCGCCGCCCATGTCGCAGGGACCGGCGCGCCGGCCGACGGTCTGGTGGCGGAGCACGACCGGGTCCTGTCGGACGTGGACGCCGATCTGGTCGCCGCGCTCGACGCCTGGCCGGCGACGGCCGCGGCGCTCGCCGGCGCGGGCGAGACGGGACCTGAGGCGATGACCGTGGGGCCGGTGTCGGCAGCCCCCGCCGGTGGCCGGCAGACGCTGTCGGGCACGTGGGTGCCGAAGGTTGCGGCACCCAACTTCGGCGACCGGGGCGAGCTGGCCCGCTGGCTGCTGGCCGAGAACCTGCCCGGCCACTTCCCCTACACCGCGGGGGTCTTCCCCACCAAGCGGGCGGACGAGGACCCGACCCGGATGTTCGCCGGCGAGGGTGAGCCGGCACGCACCAACCGCCGGTTCCATCTGCTGGCCGACGAGATGCCGGCGGCCCGGCTCTCCACCGCGTTCGACTCGGTCACCTTGTACGGCTTCGACCCCGCCGAGCGCCCCGACATCTACGGCAAGGTGGGCAACGCCGGCGTGTCGATCGCCACTGTCGAGGACATGGCCGTGCTGTTCGAGGGCTTCGACCTGTCGTCGCCCACCACGTCGGTCTCCATGACCATCAACGGGCCGGCGCCGACGATCCTGGCCATGTTCCTGAACGTCGCCGTCGACCAGCGGCTGGCCGCGGCCGAGGCGGCAGCCGGCCGGCTGCTCACCGGCGAGGAGGCGGCCGAGGTGCGGGCCCAGGTGCTGACCACGGTGCGCGGCACCGTCCAAGCCGACATCTTGAAGGAGGACCAGGGGCAGAACACCTGCATCTTCTCCACGGACTTCGCCCTGTCGATGATGGCGGACATCCAGGAGTGGTTCGTGGCGAACCAGGTCCGGAACTTCTACTCGGTATCGATCTCGGGCTACCACATCGCCGAGGCGGGGGCGAACCCCATCACCCAGCTCGCGTTCACGCTGGCGAACGCCTTCACCTACGTCGAGGCCTACCTGGCCCGGGGGATGGCGGTCGACGACTTCGCGCCCAACCTGTCGTTCTTCTTCTCGGCGGGGATGGACCCCGAGTACTCGGTGCTCGGCCGGGTGGCCCGCCGGATCTGGGCGGTCGCCATGCGCGACCGCTACGGTGCCACCGCCCGTTCCCAGAAGCTCAAGTACCACATCCAGACGTCGGGCCGCTCCCTGCACGCGCAGGAGATGGCCTTCAACGACATCCGCACGACCCTGCAGGCGCTCGAGGCCATCTACGACAATTGCAACAGCCTCCACACCAACGCCTACGACGAAGCCGTCACCACCCCCACCGACGAGTCGGTGCGGCGGGCGATGGCCATCCAGCTCGTGATCAACCGGGAGTGGGGACTGGCCGTCTGCGACAACCCGCTCCAAGGGTCGTTCGCCGTCGAGCAGCTGACCGACGCCGTGGAGGCAGCCGTGCTCGACGAGCTCGACCGCCTGGCTGAGCGCGGCGGTGTCCTCGGGGCCATGGAGCTCGGGTACCAGCGTGGTCGGATCCAGGACGAGTCGATGGTGTACGAGCAGGCCAAGCACGACGGCAGCCTGCCCATCGTCGGAGTCAACACGTTCCGGCGCTCCGACGGTGGGGACGCCGAGCCGGTGGCGACCGTGCCGCTCGCCCGCTCGACCGACGACGAAAAGCGCCGGCAGCTCGACCGCCTGCGACGGTTCAAGGCCAAGCACGCGGCGGCGGCGCCGCTGGCGCTGGCCCGACTGCGCGAAGCGGCGCTCGTCGGCGACAACCTGTTCGGCGAGCTGATGGATGCGGTACGGGTCTGCTCGCTGGGGCAGATCACCGAAACCCTGTTCGAGGTGGGTGGCCGGTACCGCCGCAACCTGTGACTGCCCACCCGGTGACTGCCCACCCGGTGACTGCCCACCCGGTGACTGCCCAACCTGTGACTGCCCAACCTGTTGACGAGGGAGCCGAGACCGTGCGGGATGCCGTCGACCCGGGCCACACACCGGTCGATCGGGTGCTGGCCGCTCTCGACGCAGTGGGCTTCCCCGAGCTGCAGGAGCTGCCGGGGTGGTCGGAGGCCTCGCCGGAGATGGTGGCCGATCTCCTGGAGGGCTTCGCCGCGTTCGTAGCCGAAGAGATCGTGCCGCTCAACGCGCCGGGCGACCGCGAGGGCAGCCGGCTCGACCCCACCAGCGGCCGCGTGCACAGCCCGGCCGGCTTCGCCGCTGCCTACCAGCGCTACGTCGCGGCAGGATGGCCGACGGTCCCGTTCGACGAGGTCCACGGCGGCGGCGGGATGCCGTGGTCGGTTGGCGTGGCCATGCAGGACATCCTGGCATCGGCCAACATGGCCCTGTCGCTGTGCCCGATGCTGACCCAGGGTGCCGTGGAGCTGCTGGCACGATGGGGAACCCCCGAGCAGCAGGCCCGCTTGCTGCCGAAGCTGGTGTCTGGGGAGTGGACCGGCACGATGAACCTGACCGAGCCCGACGCCGGCTCCGACGTCGGCGCAGTGCGCACCATGGCCCGGCCGGCGCCCGGTGGCGCCTGGCGTGTGTCGGGGACGAAGATCTTCATCACGTGGGGCGACCACGACCTCACCGACGACACGCTTCACCTGGTGCTGGCCCGCACGCCTGACGCGCCTCCGGGGACTCGCGGTCTGTCGCTGTTCGCCGTGCCGGCCCGCCTGCACGGCGCCGGTGGTGCCGGTGCCGGTGATGCCGGTGGTGCCGGTGCAGCCGTCGGGCGTAACGGCGTGCGGTGCGTGTCGATCGAGCACAAGCTGGGCATCCACGCCAGCCCGACGTGCGTCATGGAATTCGATAGCGCCGAGGGCGAGCTGGTCGGAGAGCTGCATGGCGGCATGCGGGCCATGTTCACCATGATGAACGCCGCTCGGCTGTCGGTTGGGGTGGAGGGCATCGCGCTGGCCGAGCGTGGCTACCAGGCGGCCCTCGCCTACGCGTGCCAGCGGGTGCAGGGGCGCCTGCCCGGGGATCCGTCTGGGCGTGCGGTTGCCATCGTGGAGCATCCCGACGTGCGCCGGATGCTGGCCACCATGCGGGCGTCGGTCGACGCGGCACGGCTGGTCGTCTACAGCACCGCTCATGCCATGGACGTGGCGCGGCGCCATCCCGACGCCCGCAGGCGCGCCGAGGCTGCCGAGTTGGTGGGATTCCTGGTGCCGCTGGCCAAGGCGTGGTCGACCGACTTGGCCACCGACGTCACCTCCCTGGCCCTACAGGTGCACGGTGGTGCGGGCTATATCGAGGAGACAGGTGTCGCTCAGCACTACCGTGACGCCCGCATCACCGCCATCTACGAGGGCACCAATGGTGTGCAGGCGATCGACCTGGTCCAGCGCAAGCTCGGCCTGGGTGAGGGAAGTGCAGCTGCGACCATCCTGCAGCAGGTTCGCGAGCGGGCCGACCAGATCCGCAGGGATGGCCACCGCGACGAGGCCGAGGCGCTGATGCGCGCCGCGGCTACCTGGCGCCATGCGGCCGACCTGCTGATCGATCGACGAGCTCACTCGCCACTCGACGCCCTGGCCGGTGCCACGCCGTTTCTGACCATGACTGCCAACCTGGTAGGCGGCTGGCTGCTGGCGGGCCGGTTGGTGGCGTCCGGTACCGGAGCAGCGGCGGGTGGTTTCGGCGCGTCGGGGGGCAGCCCACGAGGCGCCAGCGACCGCGACCGCAAGGTGGCCCGGTTCTTCCTGACGCAGCTGCTGCCGCGGACCGACGGGCTGGTGCATGCCGTGCGCGGCCACGTCGACGACCTCGTGATCTGATCGCCGCCTGCGGCTGGGTTGTGCGGCTGGGTTGTGCGGCTGGGTTGTGCGGCTTCACGATCGGGGACGTGCCGCCAATCCGCAGCACGGGATCATTGGTAGTTGACCGGGCCGTTCCCAGCAGCCTGGCGCGGCGGTGTGTGGGTCCTATGCGGCTGGGTGGGTGTGGGCTTGCTGGCGCACGACGGCGACCTGTCCTTTGATGTCGCGGACGTCGCCGTTGAGGGTGTGGATGCGCTGCTCCATGGTG
>JAKAYQ010000255.1 GCA_021826725.1 Actinomycetes bacterium | reverse complement strand
TGATCGTCGGTCGCAACGCTTCGGAGCTCATCTCGGTGCTGAGCCTGGCGGTGACCGCCGGTTTGCGGGTAGCGGACCTTGTCGACTCCATGCCGGTGCATCCGGCGCTGGCGGAGGCCCTGGCGGAGGCGGCGGACTAGGCCGACCCCGCCGGGCTCCGGCCTGGACCGAGGCGGAAGCGGCGCAGCGGATCGGTCACGAGGGTTCGCCAGCGCCAGGTGGCGGCGGCCCTTGCCCCGACCGCCGCCGTACGACCACCACCGACCGCTCCGGATAGTCCGGGTCGAGGTGCAGTTCGAGCTCGTCGCCATGGGGATCGCCCGGCGCCTCTGCCTGCACCACGATCTTCGGTCGCTGCGGACCGTACATGGCTTCGGCCAGCCCCAGCATGGCGTTGCCGAGGAGGCCCCCGGTCGTGGGTCGGCGATGGCGGACCGGCGCCACCGACCCGACACCCTCGGCATCGCCGGCCTGGAGCCAGGCCAGCCACTGCTCGTCGGTCCAGTCGTCCGGATCGTCCGGCGGCATCTCGGCGTACAGCGTTCCGGGCTCGTCGAGAGCGACACCCTCGGACCCGTCCGGCAAGACATCGCCAAGTTCGGCGATCGGCACGTTCACGGGCACCTCGACCGGTCCGTCCACAGGCATCTCGTCTCCCGCGGGCTCGCCGGGGAGGGACCGGCGGGGGACCCGACGCTGCATCATGCTCCGACCGTACTCCCGTCTCGTGCCGGTCTGGCCGGCACCTCGTGCTCCGGTGGCACGCCGCGACCCGGCCGGCAGGTCCTAGACGCCCGCACCTCCACCAACCGGATCGTTCGCCCGCCGCCACGCGGACTCGGCGGCAAAGGCGACCTCGCGCACCGGAAGATCCAGCGCTCGAGCCGCAGAAGCAGCGTCGCGATGCTCGGCCTTCACGCGACCGGCGCTCACCTTCAGCCGCACGCGGTGCCCGGACACCTCCACCACGTCGACGGTCCGCTCCGCCGGCCACCGCTCGAGCCGGGCGGCACGCACGCCGAGGGTCCCGGTCTCCCGGTGCAACACTCGGCGAAGCTCCGGGACCGATCGGGGCTCGGCCAGAGCGCTGACGACGTGGCCCGGCCGGCCACGCTTCATCACCACCGGCGTAACCCACGCGTCGAGCGCCCCGGTTTGGAGCAGGACGTCGATGGTGTAGGCGAGCGTCTCGCCCGTGGCGTCGTCGACCGTCGTCTCGAGCAGCACCACGGGCTGCCCGGGCTCGTCGACCGGCGCCTGGGCGCCTCCGTCGCCAGGAGCCGCTGGGCCAGCGGGAGCCTCGGCACGATGCCGGGTCGCCGCACCGGCCGGGGCTGCCTCGGATGCCGGTGCCATGGGACCGGACAGGGCAGCAGCCAGCTGAGACCGGGCCCCGATCACGGCCTGCAGGCAGTTGGCGACGCCAGGGAGGTCGGCGGCCCCGGCACCGAACCCTGCGGCGCGGATCCGCATGGCGGGCATGGGCCCGAACCCGGTCGACCAGGTGGCCATCAGCGCCGCGCCGGTCGGCGTGGTGAGCTCGATCGTCGTATCGCGCCCCACGACGGGGGCGTTGCGCAACAGCTCCACGACGGCCGGGCTCGGATTGGGCAGGGGGCCGTGCGCACCGCGCAACGTCCCGGTCCCCACCGCGATCGGTGACACCTCGATCTCGTCGATGCCCAGGACCTCGAGCGCCGCAGCCGACCCCACCACGTCGACCAGGGTGTCGTGGCCGCCGAGCTCGTGCAGGTGCACCTCGCCGATGGGCACGCGGTGCACGCGGCTCTCGGCGGCAGCAAGCGCCCGGAGGGCAGCAAGCGCGCGTTCGGCCACCCGATCGGGCAGCGACGCCTCCTGGACCAGACGGGCCAGTTCGGCGAACGGGCGCGGCGTGGGATCGTCCCCGGGGACGTCGACCACCACGCGAGTGGCTCCGATCCCGCCGCGGATGGCGGGCTCGACCCGCAAGTCCCAGCCAGGAAGGCGAAGGCCCGCCAAGATGTCCCGCACCGCCGCCACGTCGGCCCCGGCATCTACGAGCGCGCCCAGCACCATGTCTCCGGCCACGCCGCTGAAGCAGTGGAACCACGCCACCCGCCGCTCGAACACCCCGGCAGCATCCCCGCTTCGGGTGGCACCTGCACCCGAGGCGGCCTGAGAACCCGACATACCCCGGGCGGTCACGGGAGCATCCGGGCCACTGCACATGCCGCGCCGAACCCGTTGTCGATGCCGACGACGGTGATGCCGGCGGCGCACGACGCCAGCATGGCGAGCAGCGCGGTGATCCCCTGGAACGAGGCGCCATAGCCGACCGAGGTTGGCACCGCCACAACAGGGGCTCCGGTCATGCCACCCACCACGCTGGCCAGGGCGCCCTCCATCCCGGCCACCACGACGACCGCGTCGGCCGAGGCCAGGTCGTCGACCGAGGCCAGCAGGCGGTGCACGCCGGCCACGCCGCAGTCCACCAGCCGCTCCGAAGCGAACCCGGCTGCCGTGAGCACGGCAGTGCACTCGTCGGCCACGGGGAGGTCGGCGGTGCCGGCTGTCACCACCAGGACCCGACCGGTCCGCGGCGGGGCGGGGCGCCACGCCACCGTAGACAGGGCACCGCCGATCGTCCGCGTCCCCCCTGGTGCTGCCGCCAGTGCGGCCTCGGCCTGCTCGGGGTCGGCCCGGGTGAGCACGACGGGCAGCGACGCCGGCTCGGCCAACAGCTCGACCACGATCGCTGCGCACTGCGCGGCGGTCTTGCCCGGGGCGTAGACAGCCTCGGCCGAGCCCTGTCGGAGCGCCCGGTGATGGTCGACGCGAGCAAAGCCCAGGTCGGCGAACGGAAGCCGCCGCAACTGACGGACGGCATCGTCAGGCGAGCACGTCCCGGTCCGGACGTCGTCGAGGAGCTGGCGCACGGCGGTCTCGTCCATGGTCGGCCACTATCCTGCCCGTCCATGACGAGCGCTGCGACCCGGGGGCCCACGGCCGGCCCGAGGCAGGTGTCGCGTCGCTCCAGCGGCGCCAGCAGCACTCCGGCATCCGAGCCGCCCGGCGGTGACGGCGGGAGCACACCACCGGTTCCGTCAGTGGCCTACCTCGGACCGGCCGGAACCTTCACCGAAGAGGCGCTGGGCACCCAACCCGACCTGGCAGCCGGCAACCTGTTGGCCATGGCCACCATCGCCGACGTGCTCGAGGCGGTCGTCGCCGGCCAGGCCACCCGCGGCTTCGTCCCCATCGAGAATGCCATCGAGGGATCGGTCCACGCCACGGTGGACAGCCTGGTCTTCGAGCACGACCTGCTGGTCCAGCGCGAGGTGGTGCTCGACGTCCACCTCTGCCTGATGGCGCCGGCGGGTACCGAGCTCGCCGATGTCCGACACGTCCTGTCGTTCCCGGTGGCGACCGCACAGTGCCGCCGGTTCCTGGCCGAGCGCCTGCCCGGGGTGGAGGTGGTGCCGACCAACTCGACAGCCGAAGCTGCCCGACTGCTCGGCGCCTCGCCCCGGGCCGGCGCCGCCGCGGTTTCACCCCGGCTCGCGGCCGACCTGTATGGCCTGGACATCCTGGCCTCGGCCATCGAGGACCATCCCGACAACCAGACGAGGTTCGTCACCGTGGCCCGCTCGGGCATCCCCGCTCCCACCGGGCACGACAAGACCAGCATCGTGTGCTTCCAGCGAGCAGACCGGCCGGGCAGCCTGCACGCCATTCTCAGCGAATTCGCGGCGCGCGACCTGAACCTCACCAAGCTCGAGTCCCGCCCGACCAAGCGGCAGCTGGGGAGCTACTGCTTCCTGGTCGACCTCGAAGGGCATCTCGCCGACGAGGTGGTGGCCGATTGCCTGCGGGTTCTGCACGCGGAGCTTGCCGACGTCAAGTTCCTCGGCTCCTACCCCGCTGCCGGGGCCGGAGCCTCCGTGCGGCGGGCCCGGGCCGGAGCAGCCTGGCGCCGGGCCGAGACGTGGCTCGATGGCCTCAGAGTCCAGATCGAGCCCAGTCACTGACCCGACACCCGACACCCGACACCCGACACCCGACACCCGACACCCGACACCCGACACCCGACACCCGACACCCGACACCCGACACCGGGGCTAGCCTCGACGCCGTCGGGAGGGA
>JAKAYQ010000254.1 GCA_021826725.1 Actinomycetes bacterium | reverse complement strand
GACCGAGCCCGTGACGACGAAGCCGGCTGTCCCGAAGACGCCGACCGCAGCACCAGAGGCGGCCAGGACGGCAACGGTGGCCACGCCAACCGCTGCGCCCCCGGCTGCGGCGACCGCCGCGCTCCGCTGGAACTGCTCCCCGGTCGTTCCCACCACGGCCAGATCCGGCGCCAGCCAGTGCTCGACGACCGCCACGCGCAGGACCGGCTCGTCGGATTGTGCGGGCCAGCGCGGACGCGACCGGCGCAGCCCGACGACCATGCCGCCGACGCCGGCCAGCACGCCGATCACGGCGAGCACCACCGTGGTCATGGCTCACCCTCGGTTCCCCGGGCCGCCGGTCCACCGGTCGCCTGGCGTGTCGCTCCAGCACCGCCCGAACGTGCTGGTCCAGCAATATTCCGAGGTGTCCGTTCACCGAAGCCACCAGTGCGCCGGGGTGCGCCGAACCCTGCTGTGGCGCCGCGGCTTGCCGTCGGCGACATCGGCACCTGGCGGTCTGGCCCGGCGGTGCCCGAACGCCGAGCAAACGCACCGAAGGGGAGAGCCGACGCACCGTGCTGGCGGGCAGGCACACCGACAGGGCGGGCAGATGCGCCGGGACCGCTCTCCATTGCCACGGAGCTGTCGCCGCCGGTGTCCAGCAACCTCGGTACGACTGGTGGCCGGGTCATCCGAGCCAGCAGGACCAGCGCCGCGGTGTCGCACGCGCCGACGACCGCCAGCACGAGCTGGCCCGTCACCGACCCGAACGGTGCGAGGTAGCTGTGGGCCAGGACAGCAAGCGCCGCGACGAAGCTGACGGAGAACACCACGATGATGCGGATGCCACTTCGGGCAGACGCCCTGGCCGCGTCGATGTGCAGCCGGGAGACAACGTCTTCCCGGGTGGCCACGGCAAGCGCCCCCAAGAGGTCGGCAAGCCGCTGGGCTCGGGCGGTGGCCGCGAGCAGCAGGGCGCAGACGACGACGTCGGCGCTGGCGTCGTCGAGGTCGGCGGCAAAGGTCCGCAGTGCCGCCGTCGCGGGCACACCGGAAGCGAGCCGGTCGGCCAGGGCTATGACCGCCGGTCGGATGGCCGGTGGTGCCACTGCGGCAGTAGCCACGATCGCCTGTGAGAGCCCGACCGACGCGTGCAGCGTGTCGCGCAGCATCTCCGTCCACGCGGCTACCGCTTCGAGCCGATCGGCGGCACGGCGCCCGCCCGTCTGGGACCACAGCGCCGGCAGCCCGACCGAGGCACCGCCGGCCAGCAGCGCGCCCACCGGCCACCCCGTCACCAGCCCGGCAAGGATGGCGACGGCAGCGGCAACGAGCAGCCGCGCCGGGCGCGGCCAGGCATCCTTGGTTACCCGGGCCGGCTGGCGCGTCCACGGCGCACCGGGCACGCCAGCACCCGCCGGTCGTCGTACGAGCACGGACCACCCGAAGCCAACGGCGCCGGCCATGCCGGTGGCGGTCGCCAGCACGACGGTGATCACAACATTCCCCCGAACTGCGTCCGGCACGATGCCGGATCGAACCCGTGGGCGACGAGCTCCTCGAGCGTGGCGGACCGCAGCGGCGCACCGGTCACCGCCCGTCCGTCGGGCCCGGGCCGGAACACCTCGTTCGACACCACATGGAGCCCGTCCGCGTCGACGACCTCCAGAACCGACGACACGAACCGGCGCCGCGGCATGGCGGCGGACCGGCCGTCGGGCTGGCCGGCACCGGCCTGCACGCCACCAGATGACGGCACCAGTCCGGTCTGGCGGGGCCGACCGCTCGCCAGATGGCAGGGCCCCACGGCCATGTCGAGGTAGACGACCAGGTCGATGGCTCCGGCAAGGAGGAGGTTCGTCCCCTCCAGGGGAAGGCGCTCGGGCGCCTGCACCGCATAGGAAGCGATCCGCCGGAAGACCCCGTGGGACGAGTTGGCGTGGATCGTGCACATCGAGCCGGCCCGACCCTGGCTCATGGCATTGAGCATGGGGATGACCTCGTCGCCCAAGACCTCGCCGACGATCACGCGGTCGGCGTTCATCCGCAGCGCCCGCCGCACCAAACGGGACATGGGGAAGGCGCCCTCGCCCTCGGTGTTCGGCAACCTCGCTTCGAGCGCGACGAGATCGGGATGGCGCCCCGAGCTTTCGAAGCCGAGCTCGAACGCCTGCTCGATGGTGACGATGCGCTCGCGCTCGGGGATCTCGGCCGCCAGGGCCCGCAGCATCGTCGTCTTGCCCGAGTTCATGGCTCCGCCCACCACGATGTTCTTGCGTGCCCTGACCGCGGCGGCGAGGAACGAGGCGAGCCCGTCGTCGAGCGTGCCGAGCCTGACCAGGTCCCACAGTCCGAGATCGAGGTAGCGGTGGCGGCGGATCGACAGCACCGGCCGTCGCGTCACCGACATGAGCGCGGAGAGCCGGCTGCCGTCAGGAAGGCGGAGGTCGAGCTCGGGCTGCGCGACATCGAAACGCCGCTCGGACATGCCCAGGCGAGCTGCCGCCGAGCGGACCAGCTCGACCAGCTCCTCGTCGCTGCCGGCGATGGGCTCCGCCCGGACCTTCGACCCGTCGGCATAGGTGACCCACACCGCATCGGCGCCGTTGACGTCGATGTTCTCGACGGCAGGATCGTCGATCAGGCTCTGCAGGCGCCCGAGACCGAACAGGGCGTCGAGGACGGCATCGGCGATCCGGCGCTCGTCGTCCGGTCCGGCAGCAGGCCGGCCCGATGCGAGGTCGTCGAGCGCACGACGGCGCAAGCGATCCACCACCAGGTGCCGGGCGAGCTCGCGGCGGTCGTCGATGTCGAGGCCGGTGCCGCCGGCAGCGGCCAGGTCGTCGGCCACGTCCATACGCAGACGGTGGACGATGTGATCGTCGGCATCGAAGCCCACCACCGGTCCGGTCACGGCCAGCCCCCCGACGGCTCGATCGGGACACCCGATCCCGCTGCCCGCGCCCAGCTGGCCGGCTCGGCCCACCCGGCTGCCGGGTCAGCAGGCAATGGCTGACCGGCGACCGGCTGACCGGCGACCGCCAGTGCAGTCCGGGAAGCGCCGCTGGCAGCCACCGTGTTGGCGCCGATCCAGCGGCGCAGTCGCTCGGCGGCCTCCACGAGCGGCGACCGGGCCAGGCGCCGGCGGCTGCCCGCCTCGCCCCGGACGATGGCCGCGGCGGCACGATCGTCAGGGACGGCAACGGCGAGATCGATCGGCAGCGCACGGCCCGCGGACCGGAGACCATGTCGCTGCCCGGTGACCAGTGCCAGGGCGACGACGCCGCTGCGCTCGTGACGCATCCGGGCCGCGGCGTTCTCGACATGGCTCAACGACGACACGTCGGACCGGGCGACGATCACGACGGCATCGGCCCGGGCCAGCAGCAGGCGCTGACCCGATGCCTCGGGCGCGATGCGCCCGCAGTCGACGATCACGTCGCGCGCGAGGCGCAACAAGGCGTCGACCCCACCCGTTTCGGCGTCCACGGCTCGGGCGGCCTCCGCCTGGCGTGCCCCGGCAAGGATCTCGAGCCCACCGGGGAGGTACTGCAGATGCGGATCCACGTCGGGCGGTTCCCCGCCACGACGCGCCGCCAGCGCGAAGCTCGCCATCCCGGTCCGGCCCTGCAGGCCGAAGCGCTCGGCCACGTCACCCCCGGCGGGGTCGCACTCCGCGACGACCACCGGCGCGCCAACCGGCCAGACAGCGCCGAGCAGGCATGCCAACGTCGTGACGCCAGGGCTGCCCTTGACCGAGCACAGCGCCACGACAGTCACGACCCAGGACCAACGATGACCAGTGCAGCACCACCCGACGCCGACAGCGCCGCCACCATGGGAGCGATGGCAATCGGCACGACCACGGAGACGACCAGCGCACCCCCGCCGGACGTCGTGGCGGTGGCCGCCGACGCCACTGCGACCACCGGTGCCGGACCGGCGACGACGACGGGATCCGTCTGCGCAGCCGCACCCGACGAAGCACCAGGGGTTCCGGCAGCTGCCTGCGGACCCGGTGTCGCGGTCCCCGCCGTAACGCCGACGGCTGCTCCTGATGCGCTCGCCAACCCCGTCGCCACCACGTCCACCTCGTCGCCGACGCCGACGCCGCCCGCCGGGAGTGCGCCAAGCGCAGCCGCGACGCCGACGA
>JAKAYQ010000253.1 GCA_021826725.1 Actinomycetes bacterium | reverse complement strand
CGCCGCCGGGATGCCCCGGCCCGGTAGACCCCCTGACGTCGGCCATCGCGGTCGGCGTGCCGGTCCCCGGAGCCCTGGCAGAGGTGGTCGACGCAGCCACGGCGGAGCCTGTGCCGCCGGGCACCCTCGGCGAGATCGTGATCTCGGGCCCCATGGTGGTGCCGGGCTACTGGGGCAAGCCCGACGAGACGTCGAAGGCGATGCCCGGTGGGCGGCTCTTCACCGGCGACGTCGGCTTCATGGACGAGGCAGGATGGTTCTACGTCGTCGACCGCAAGAAGGACCAGATCAATGCCTCGGGGTACAAGGTATGGCCCCGCGAGGTCGAGGACGTCCTCTACGAGCACCCTGCGGTTCGCGAGGCGGCTGTCGTCGGTGTCCCCGACCCGTACCGAGGTGAGACCGTTCGGGCTCACGTGTCACTGCGCGCCGGCGCCTCGACCACCGAGCGCGAGCTGATCGACTTCTGCCGCGAGCGCCTGGCTTCTTACAAGTGCCCGCGGTCGGTGCGCTTCGAGGACGAGCTCCCCAAGACGAGCAGTGGCAAGCTGCTCCGGCGCGACCTCCGGGACAGGCCGTGAGCAGTGACCGGCCATGAGCGCAGACCGCGAGCACCCGGTGGTCGTCGTGACGGGGAGCGCCGGCGGCATCGGACGCTCCATTGCCGTCGAGGCGGCACGACGCGGTGCGCAGGTGGTCGTCAACAGCCGGCGAGCCGAGCGACTGGTTGACGTTGTCGCCGACGTCGAACGGGCAGGTGGCGAGGTCCTGGCCGTCGAGGCCGACTTGCGTCACGGCGACCAGGCCGACCGGCTGGCGGCCGAGGCAGCCTCGCACTTCGGTCGGATCGACGTGCTGGTCAACAACGCCGCCGGTCTGTTCTTCGCCCCGGCCGAAGAGCTCACGGACAACGGCTGGCGGTCGGTGATCGACGCCAACCTCACCACCACGTTCCTTGCCTGCCGGGCCGTCTTTCCCTATCTGTGCGACCAGGGCGGTGGGACGATCTGCAACCTGAGCTCGGTGGCGGCGCTCCGGCCTCACCCGCACGCGAGCCACTACGCGGCGGCCAAGGCCGGTGTGAACAGCCTGACCGAGACACTCGCGTACGAGTGGGCCCCGCACGGGATACGGGTCAACGCCGTTGCCCTTGGTGCCGTCTTGACCGAGGCCTCGCGGTTCCGCCGCGATACGGACCGGGCGCTCATGGAAGCCCAGCTCCCAGGCGGACGGATCGCTACACCCGACGAGGTCGCGGTGGCCGTCCTCGACTTGTGCCTGGTCGAGAGCGAGTACCTGACCGGCGCTGTCGTGCGTCTCGACGGCGGCTTCCGCGGCGTCATGGCGCCACCCGACACCCGGTGAGCACCGAGGAGCCGCCGCGACTGACGCCGGACGCCGAAGGCCAGACGTCGGGAAACGCCGCCCATCGTTGGGGTACCCGAGGCCGGGTCGTTCCAGTACAGTTGGTCCAAAGGTTTGCTCGACACGTCGTACGTGAGATCGGATAGTGGTCAGTGCCTGCTTCTCGTGGTGACGGTTCGTCGACGGAAGCTGTGGTGACAGCCTCGGACCCGGACGCTCCGAGACGGGAGGGGCCGGACGGGGTGGCGGTCGCGTCGTCGCGCGTCGGGCGGCGCCTGAACGAGGGTGACCTCGGGCTGCCCACGCTGTCGGTGCCCAAGGCCTCCGACATCCTGGCCGACCACCTGCGGCAGCAGATCCTGAGCGGCGAGCTCGAAGAGGGTGTGTTCCTCCCGGTCGAACGCGACCTGGCGGCGACGAGCGGCTTGAGCCGTGGCACCGTGCGAGAGGCGCTGCGCATCCTCGAGATCGAAGGCCTCGTCGACATCAGGCCGGGCCGTTCCGGTGGCACGGCGGTGCGCCGTCCGGGCCTTCAGCCCTTCGAACGGAGCATCCAAGGTTTCGTCCTCGGCCGTCGCATTCGTCTGCCTTCCGTCGTCGAGGTGCGCGAGGCCGTCGAACCGTTCGCCGCCGGGCTTGCCGCCGAGCGCCGCACCGAGGAGGAGCTGCACGCCATCACCGAGGCGACGACTGCCGTCGAGGCAGCAGTCGACGACCTCGACCGTTTCCTCGACGAGAACGTCGTCTGGCACGTGTCGATTGCCAGGGCGAGCCACAACGAACTGATCTTCGCTCTCATGTCGTCCCTGTCCAACCTCATCCGGCAGGGTACGGACATTCCCGACTTCAACCGGGAGGAGACCAAGCGCTTGACCGTCAAGGCCCACCGGCGAGTGCTCCGTGCTATCAACGAGGGAAAGCGCGACGAGGCCTTCGTGGCGATGAGCCGGCACGTCCACGGGTTCCACGTCGCGGTGGCTGATCGGCTCCCCGAGGAGAGCGTTGTCGCAGACGGCGTCGACGGCTCCCCCTCGGCGGATGGCGCCGCCTGAGGACTGCCCGACGTCGATCAGCGCGCTCGGAACACCGGCGGTCTCTTGGCCAGGAAGGCGTCGAGCGCTTCGACCATGTCTTCGCTGCGTGCCGTTAGCACCTGGCTCCGGTTCTCGAGCTCGAGGGCGCTTAAGAGTGACGGCGCGTCGACGTTCGCTGACACGAGCTGCTTGGTCAGCCTGACCCCGATGGGCGAGTTGGCCACCATGGAGCGGGCGACCTCGATGGCCCGGGCCACCGTGTGGCCGTCGTCGACGACGTCGTTGACGAGCCCGATCCGAACGGCCTCGGCGGCGTCGACCGACCGACCGGTCATGAGCAGCTCGTAGGCCCGTCCGAGCCCGACGATTCGCGGCAGGAAGTACGAGGTGCCGCAGTCACCGCCGGACAGCCCGATGCGGACGAACGCCGCGTTGAAGCGGGCCGAGCGGGCGGCGACGCGTACGTCGGCAGCGAGGGCGAGGGCGAACCCGGCGCCGGCCGCCGGGCCGTTGACCGCGGCGACGACCGGGATGTCGATGGTGTGGAAGCTGGTGATGCACCGTGCCCAATGCTCCTGGCCTCGGAGGTTCGCCCCGAGGTCCATGGTCGCCAGCCTTGCCGCGTCGTCGAGGTCGAGCCCCGAGCAGAAGCCACGTCCGGCGCCGGTGATGACGACCGCCCGGACCGTTGCGTCGGCCTCGAGCGCCAACGCCACGGCAAGCAACTCGTCGAACATGGGCAACGTCAGCGCGTTCAGTGTCTCTTCGCGGCGCAACGTCACCAGGGCGATAGCAGTGTCTACCTCGTCGACCGTGAGCGTCTCATATCGGTATGCACTGGCATGCATTTCCTGCTCGTTTCGTTTGATGGACCATGACGTCAGCACGGTACACCTGTCGATGGAAGCGACGAAGCGGGCGATCGTGATCCGCCATCCGACATGACGGCTTCGGACCGGACCACGGGAGACAAGCAGGCGTCGGCCGAGCGAGCGCCTGTCATCGGGGCCCAGGACAGCTTCTCGGTAGTCGGTGGAAGGCCCCGGCGCTCGCCGTCGCGACAGCGGCGCTAGTACGCGGCAGCCGGTGTCCCGGCAGGGTGGCTTCGGTTGGCTGGTGCCAGGCCGCGCTTTGTCGGCGGGAGGGATCGGCGCCGCGTTCCCGCAAGCCGAGACGCCGGGGACCAGGGACGACGTTCGCCGGAGCGAGACGCTGCTCGCCGGTGGCACATTGCCCCTTGACACCGGAAGCAAACGGTTCAATATTTAGATCATCAAGGGAGTGAACCAGAACTGGTGTTCCCGACCCAGGGGGGAAAGCAGATGCCTGAACGCCTGACCGAAGGGGTGGCCCGCGTGGCCGCGCGCCCGATCGTGCCCTCGCCACGGCGTTCCAACGGTTCCAGCATCGGGTCGTTGGCGACCCGTGGACACCTTTCCTGCGGACGGAACCGTAGTAGCGATGCGGTTCTGAACTGCCCCAATGACGCACGCATGAGTGCGAAGACGCACCTGAAAGAACGCGGCAGGCGGAGTTCTAGCGAGAAGGTAACCAAGCGGCTCACGAGTACCGCTCGTAGCTGACAACGTGGTGCCGAGTGCACCAAGAAAGGGGACGGGCATGCGAGTGCGCTCCCTCACATCGCGGGTGAAAGTGGCTGCCGTCGCAGGTGTCGCCCTGAGCGCGCTCGTGCTGGCTGCCTGTGGGTCGTCGACGCCGTCGGCCTCGAGTGGCAAGAGTAGCTCCAGCGGCGCCCAGTCGCAGGCGGCTGACGTGACGAGCCTGCTCACCCGACCCACGACCTTCACGGTCCCGTCGCTCCCCTCCAAACCGCCGA
>JAKAYQ010000252.1 GCA_021826725.1 Actinomycetes bacterium | reverse complement strand
TGCGCAGGCCCTGTACGGGGAGGTCGCGTGCGCCCAGCCAGCCCGCAACCGCCGCCACCGTGGCGGGTGTGACCGGCCCGCGCACCGCGTACTGGCCGGGGAGTGCCTCGTCCACCTCGGACAGCGACACGCCGGTCGCCGTGGCCAGCTCGGCGAGCTCGAGGCCCGGTGGCGCGGTGAACCGGACGGCCTGACCGCCGGCTGCAGCGGCCAGCTCGGCTGGTGTTCCCCGGGCGATGGCTCGCCCGCCTGCCACGATCACCACCTCGTCGGCCAGGTGCTCGGCCTCGGGGAGCTCGTGGGTGGTGAGCACGACGCACGCGCCGCGGGCCCGCTGATCGGCCACCACCTGCCGGATGACCAGGCGTCCCTCCGGGTCTACACCGGCGGTGGGCTCGTCCAGGAACAGCACCTCGGGCCGGCCGACCAGCGCGAGCGCCAGGCTGAGCCGCTGCTGCTCCCCGCCGGAGAGCCGGCGCCACGGGGTCCGGGCCACCGGGCCCAGTGCCATGAGGTCGAGCAGGGCATCGGGGTCGTCAGGATCCTCGTAGTAGCAAGCGAACAGGTGGAGCGCCTGACGGGGGCCCATGGTCGGGTACACCCCGCCGCGCTGGAGCATCACCCCGATCCGGCCGACCAGCTCGCGGTGGTTGGCGACCGGGTCGAGCCCGAGGATCCGCACGGCTCCGGCATCTGGTCGGCGGTAGCCCTCCAGGGTCTCCACCGCCGAGGTCTTGCCCGCACCGTTGGGCCCCAGGATGGCCAGGACCTGGCCATGGTGACCTGCCAACGACAGCCCGCCGACGGCGGTGACCGTGCCATAGCGCACCACCAGGTCGTCGCACGCCACGGCGACCTCGGCGGCACTGCGCGCACCGTCGTTGGTCGGAGCGTCGGCCTGGGAGCGGGAGGGCACGGCGCCGAGGCTACCGTTGGGCGCACCATGATCGACATCCGGCTGGTACGACAGGACGTGGCGGCAGTGCGTGCCGCTCTGGCGCGGCGCGGCGTCGACCCGGCCGAGCTCGACGCGCTTGCTGCCGAGGACGAGGAGGCCCGCCAGCTGGTGGCCCACCGTGACGAGCTGCGGGCCCAGGTGAACGCCCTGTCCAAGCAGGTGGGCGAAGCCCGGCGGGCCGGGGATGCGGAACGGGCGGAGGAGCTGGCGGGACTCAGCCGGCGTCTGGGTGACGAGCTGCGCGCCGTCGATGGACCGGCCGAGGCGGCCGCCGGGCGGGTCCGCGAGCGCCTGTTGTGGTTGCCGAACCTTCCGTCCGACGACGCTCCCGACGGTGCCGGTCCGCAAGACAACCCCGTGGTCCGCCGCTGGCCCGACGCGCCGCGCACCTACGCTGACCACCAGCGGGTGCCCCACTGGGATGTCGGCGCCGCGCTGGGAATTCTGGACCTCGAGCGTGGGGCTCGGTTGTCGGGATCGATGTTCCCGGCCTTCCGGGGCATGGGGTCACGCCTGCTCCGAGCGCTCACGGCGCTTGCCCTGGACCGCCATGCGGACGCCTTCGAGGAGGTGCGGCCGCCCACGCTGGTCCGGACCGAGACGATGATGTCGACCGGACACCTGCCCAAGTTCGCCGACGAGGCCTATGCGGTGGAACGCGACGGCCTGTGGGCCATCCCGACCGCCGAAGTTCCGCTCACGTCGATGTACCGGGGGGAGATCATCGAGGAGGAGCGCCTGCCGCTTCGGCTTACGGCGGCCAGCGCCTGCTTCCGCCGCGAGGCCGGTGCCGCGGGACGCGACACCCGGGGACTGCTGCGGGTCCACGAGTTCGACAAGGTCGAGCTGTTCGCGTATGCCACCACCGACCAGGCGCCGGCCGTGCACGCCGACATGGTGGGCCGGGTGGAGGCGCTGGTGCAGGCGCTCGGCCTGGAGTACCGGGTGCTCGACCTGTGCACCGGCGATCTGGGCAACTCGTCGGCCCGGACCTTCGACATCGAGGTCTACGCGCCGGGTTGCGACATGTGGTTGGAGGTGTCGTCGATCAGCTGGTTCCGTGACTACCAGGCCCGTCGCGCCGACGTCCGGTACCGGCCGGCGGGCGGCGGGTCTCCCCGGTTCGTCGACACCCTCAACGGCTCGGGCCTGGCGTGGGCCCGGATCTGGGCGGCGCTGGTGGAGGTCGGCCGGCAACCCGATGGCACCGTGGAGCTGCCGGAGGTTCTGGCTCCCTACCTCGGCGGTACCCGCACCATCGGTTGAGCGACGCCGCCCGGCCGGGCCTGCGTCAGCGTCCGACCGGCCGCTCAAAGCGGTAGCCGACCCCCCGCACCGTGGTGATGATGGCCGGGTTGGAAGGGTCGAGCTCCACGTGGGCACGGAGCCGCTTGATGTGGACGTCGAGCGTCTTCGTGTCCCCGACGTAGTCGGTGCCCCACACCCGGTCGATGAGCGTGTCGCGTGTGAGCACCCGGCCGGCGTTGTCGATCAGGAGCGCCAGGAGATCGAACTCCTTGCGACGCAGGAGGACCTCGGCGTCGCGGACGAAGACCCGGTGACGGTCGACGTCGACGACCACGTCGCCGACCGTCACCACGTCGCCGCCGTCCTCGCCTCCGCCGGGGGCGGAGCCGCTCCCCGGAGCCCGCCGCAGGACGGCTCGCATGCGGGCCACGAGCTCGCGAAGGCGGTAGGGCTTGGTGACGTAGTCGTCTGCGCCGACCTCAAGGCCGACCACCGTGTCGATCTCGGTGGACTTGGCCGTCACCATGATGATCGGGACCGACGACCGGGCGCGAATAGCGCGGCACACGTCGATGCCCGACAGCTTGGGAAGCATGATGTCGAGCAGGACCAGGTCGGGATGGACCTCTTCGAAGCGAGCCAGCGCCTCGTTCCCGTTGGTGGCCACAGTCACGTCGAATCCCTCGCGCCCCAGGCCGATGACCAGTGCTTCGACGAAGCTCTCCTCGTCCTCGGCCAAAAGGACCGACACCCGGGCGGTGTCACTGTCGGCTCCGCCTGCTTCTGGGATGCTCGAGCCGTGGTCGGACACCGATGTGGCACGGATGTGGTCGCCGGACGACGTGCCACCGAATGGGGCATGCCCGGGCGCGGGGTGCCGGGGGTCCGCGCTCACGGCCGTACGGCGTCGGGCTGCAGGGGCAGGACGAGCCGGAAGGTCGATCCCTCGCCTTCGCGCGAGTCCACCTCCACGCGGCCCTGGTGGTTGGCGGCGACGTGGCGCACGATCGAGAGCCCGAGGCCCGTGCCGCCGGTCTGGCGGCTGCGTCCCTGGTCGACACGGTAGAAGCGCTCGAAGATGCGTTCGAGCTCGCGAGATGGGATGCCGATGCCCCGGTCCTCGACCTCCAAGGCGACCTCCGACCCGGACGCGGTACCTCGGAGCTGGACTGTCCCCCCGTCGTAGGAGAACTTCACGGCGTTCTCGAGCAGGTTGTAGAGCGCGGAGACGAGCTGGCGGCGCTCTGCGAGCACGGCCACGGGCGGGCTCGGCTCGTGGACCTCGATCTTGACGTCGCGCTGCTCTGCGGCAGCGCGCACCCGTTCGACAGCCTCGGCCATGGCCAGGTTGACGAGCACCGGCTCGCGCGGCGGTGCCTCTTCCGACTCGATGCGCGACAGGTCGAGCAGGTCGTCGATGATCCGGCTGACGCGAAACGCCTCGCTGTGGATGCGGGTGGCCAGGCGCTGTGCCACGGCGGGGTCCGACTCGCTCATGAGCGTCTCGGCGAGCAGCCCCAGGGCGCCCATCGGCGTCTTGAGCTCGTGGCTGACGTTGGCCACGAAGTCGCGGCGGATCTCCTCGAGCCGGCGGCGCTCCGACACGTCGTCGATGACGGCGATCACACCCAATGTGCGCCGGCCGTCGTCGATGAGCTGCGTGCGCACGGCCAGCGTGCGCCGCGGTGGGCCGTACAGGTCGAGGGTCCGCTCCGCCGCGCCCTGCTGCCAGGCGCTGCCCAGCAGGTCGACAACCGCCTGGGCGGCCAGCGCGTCACCGTGCCGACCGCCCATCAGGCCGACGGCTCGGGCGTTCCGGAAGACCACTTCGCCGGTCTCGTCGCACACGATCACGCCCTGCGGCAGCGTGTCGAGGGCGCGGCGCAGGCGGATGGCGTCGGCGGAGGACTCGGCGACCGCTTCAGCCGCCCGGTCGGTCACCTGCTCCAGATGGTGGAGCGTGGGCTCCACTCCGGCGGGCTCCTCGGCGGGGACGTCGACGCCGAGTCGCGACGCCAGGGCCGATAGCCGCTGCTCC
>JAKAYQ010000037.1 GCA_021826725.1 Actinomycetes bacterium | reverse complement strand
CAGCGCTCGCGGAGCAGGGTCTGATCGAACCGCGGGAAAAGCCTGAACGTCTTGCGCCCGATCGTCCTCGTATCGGGCGAAGCCGATCGACGCCGTGCGGTTCCGCCGCTGGTCCAGAACCTGGGGAGGCCCGCAACGATGGTGGACGACGCCGGCGGCCGCCCCTACGGCGGTCTGACGGACGACGACGCACCAACCCTCATCCGGACGGACCGAGGACCCGCAGTTCCGGCAGGCAGCCCCGGTGTACCGGACCTGGTCGACGAGGGACTCGACACCATCCCGCCCGAGGACGTCGATCACGTCCTCGGAGACCCAGATGTCGCCAGTTCGGTTCGTGATGATCGATAGTTCGGGCACGGTGCCGCCTCGCGGGTCGTTCCAGGTGGCATTTCAGGTGGTGTTCAGGGTAGCATTCGTGGGTGGATGTCCGATGGATATCCACAACGGGAGGTCGTGGATGCCCAGGACGGTCAGGGCGACAGCACATGAGGCCCACCAGCGGGCGGTGTCGTTCGACATCGCTGACGTTGCCGGATATCTCCAGGAAGTCCTGGGACAGAAGCTCGTGGCCTACATGGCGGCTGTCAGTGACGCCAAGAGTGTGGGCCGCTGGGCTCAAGGGGTGCAGAAGCCACGGTATGACGCCGAGCAGCGCCTTCGAGCAGCGTTCCAGATCTACCACCTCCTAGTCAGCGAAGAGAGTGCCCACGTTGCCCGGGCATGGTTCATCGGTATGAATCCTCAGCTCGATGACGACTCACCTGCCGAGGTCATCCGCAATGGAGGTCTCAAGGAAGCCATGGCAGCGGCCAAGGCGTTCGTTGCCGGAGGCTGAGGTGCCGATCGGTCCTGCGACGGCGTCGCCACCCCGGGCTGGCCTGTGGCGCATCGCCCGGGGAGACGACCCACTGGCACCTCCGCCCCCGGCGAACGGCCCGGAAGGAAGGGCCAATCGCTTCGACCCGCTGACCCTGGACGCCGGTGTCCTGTACTTCGGCACGACACTCGAGGTCTGCTTCGGCGAAGTCCTTGCGCGTCTACGGCCGAGCACGAAGATGCTCGCGATTGTGCAGGATGAGTGGCGCGACCTGGGTTTCATGGACGTCGGGACGATCGCTGCCGATTGGCGTGAGCGTCGGAGCGCCGTTCATATCCACCTTCCCCCTGACGCTGTCTTCCTCGACGTCGAATCGCCGGTCACGCATCAGCATCTCAGGAAGGAGCTTGCGCTGGGCCTCTCTGCGTTGGGATTCGACGATCTCGACGTCGCCACGGTGCGGGGACGAGACCGGCGAGTGACCCAGCTGATCGCCGATTGGGCCTATCTGGCTGAGAACAACGGGAAGCCGCTGTACGCGGGCATCCGTTACGAGTCGCGGATTCAGTCCGGTTGGGAGTGTTGGGCATTGTTCGATGACGAGGAGATGGACGTCGAAGTGGTCGAGACGCTTCCGATCTCCAAAGACATGCCTGCACTTCAAGCCGTCGCCAACCTGTTCGAGCTCCAGATCTTCTGAGCTGAGCTCGCCGGTCGTGGTCGTCAGGCCCAACCGTCATCGAGCACGACGTCCGGTCCGCCGGTCCGCCGGTCCGAATCTGACACGGATCTGACACGGATCTGACACGGATCTGACACGGATCTGACACGGATCTGACACAGCAGGTCGGACTCTGGCGGATATTCACAGTCAGCGCCGGTCTGTCAAACGGGCAGGTCAACGGCTATGCAGCCGCATCCGCGCAGGCAGCAACAGTGGGGTCTATCGCCCTGATAATGCTGAGGTCGCTGGTTCGATTCCAGCGAGCCCCACTCGTGTTCCCAGGTCAGCACACCGACGGGTGTCCGAGGCAACGGCCTCCACCCCGGATCTGACACGCGGCGATGGGCGGGTCGGCGGGTCCCCGATGCACATGGCACGCCATTACACGGACCCTCTGTCGGAGGAGGGCGAACGCGCCGCCAAGCACATGGGGATCTTCCTTGATGGCGTCGAGTGCGAGGAGGCGGTTGCCGGCTGAGCCACGATCGATCCGGCTTGTACCGGTGTCCGCTAATATCGAACACCCGTACACCTGAGGTATCCTGTTTTCATGGCTCAGATCGCCGAGACCGAGGGCGCAGCCGATCTCCTGGACGTCCTGGCGCGTCTCGATCTCCCTGTCACCTCTTCGCGACACGACGTGCCCGTTGCCGATGGCATGGCCGACCTGATCGTCAAGCTCGACGGGGAGGACCAGCCACTGGTGGTCGAGGTGAAGCGCTCTCCCTCTCCGGCCGGAATCCGCCAGCTCGTCGCCCGCCACGGCGACGACCTGGCTCACCACATCCTGGTGGCCGACCGCCTCACGTCTATGGACAAGGAGATGCTCGAACAGGCCGGCTGGGGCTACCTGGACCGGCGAGGCCACGTCCGGCTGTGGCTCGATCGGGTACGGGTCGACACCCGCATCGACCCGCTGGTCGAAGTGCCGCGACGCAGTCCACTCGACACGGGGACGGGGCGGGCGGTCGCGGTGTGCCTCCTGGCGGCAACGGGCCCGCTGACCGTACGGGGCATCGCGAAGGAGGCCGGGGTCGCGGTGAGCTCGGTGTCGACGGCCCTCGCAGAGCTCCGGGCCGAAGCCCTCGTCCGGGAATCGTCGACGGAACCCGTCGGGCCCGAGCTCTTCTGGGCCCTGGCGGACCGGTGGGGGGTACGGGAACGCCTCGTCTCCCTGACCGAGATGCCGCATCCGGGCGACGCAAGCCGCACAGCGCAGCTCGGTCTCGGTCTCGACGACATCGAGACCACCACGGGTTGGGCGTTGCGAGGTGACGTGGCGGCAGCCACGTGGGGTGCTCCGCTCCCGCTGCAGGGCGGCGCGCCGCCGGACTTCTACGTGCCCGATGAACGGACTCTGCGGATAGCGAAGCAGCTCTACAGGGAGGCACCTGCGGACGCTGGCCGGGGTGCGACCGTCACGGTCGCCCCTCTGCGGTATGTCGTGACACATCGTTATGACGCGGCTGCGCTTGGGCTGTCGAACACGGAGTGGCCGGTGGTCCATCCGGTGATCGCCGCGCTGGACCTGACGCGAAGCGGTGCCCGGGGCCAGGAGATCCTCGAGGACTTCGAGCCGCCCGAAGGCTTTCGTCGTGTCTGGTGAACCCATCGAGATCATCCTGGCGGCCGATCCCTTGGGTGCCATGGCCAACCTTCTCGGCCACCTGGCCGAGGTCGACCGAGCCGGACTGACGGATTGGGCACTCATCGGGGGCCTGGCCGTGATGGTCCGGCTGGAGGATGCCCACCGGCCGACCCGCGACATCGACACCCTGTCGCGCCAGGTTGACCCCGAACCGAAGGTGACCCTGCTCGGGATCGCGGAGAGCGAGACCTCCACGGGAGTGGTGCTTTCCGACGGCACGAAGGTCGACGTCATCGGGGTGGAACCGATCCTCGACCTCGACGCGCTGCCCGGCGATGACCGCCAGCGCATGTTCGTCCTCTCGCACTGGTGGATGGCCGAGACAGCAGAGGTCGTCACCCTGACCCTGTTCGATCTGACGAAGCGCGACGGGAACGTCGTAGCTCGATGCCGACCCCGGCTTGCTCGTCCAGCCGCCCTCGTGGCGGCGAAGCTCCAATCGATCGAAACCCGCCGCGGAGCGACGGCGGCCAAGCGCGAGAGCGATGCCTACGACGTCTACCGGCTCCTCCGGGCCGGCGGCCTCCCCGAGATCGCCGAGGAGCTGAGCGGAGCGCCAGCCGACCTCGGCACTTGGTGCATGTCATACCTGGAGGAGCTGTTCGTCGATCGCTCCGACCAGACGGCACGTTGGCTGCGCAACGTGTCCCCGGCCGAGCGTGTCGAATCCGGCGACCTGTTGGCGCTCGGTTCCCTGATGGTCGAGGAGCTCCAACGGGTCGGCTAGATCCCTGAGCCGCTGCCGAGGTCGGTCGTTCCCCACCCGATCCGTCAGCGACCAACGAGAGACGCGGGCTGTTCGGCGCGTGCAGGAACGTCTCCGGCGATCAGGCGGTCGACGGCACCGCAAGGAGATAAAAGCGCTCTCTGTCGAATGGCCAGCGACGGCCAGTTCCACAGGTAACTACGCGTGTCTGCCTCGGGCGCTGGCGGATCGTAAGGCTGCACGTCGTCGAAGCTGGAGGCGAACCGCTGCTGGAGGAGCGTGGCCGCTTCCCGGTCGGCACTGCTCGATGTCCGGGCGTAGATCTCCATCGTCGTCTTGACTGTCCCGCGGTCGATCCGTGTGGCCATGACCCGAGGGTGCACGCCGACGTCGACGAGTGACGACGTGGCGGCGTGCCGCAAGCCGTGGAACGTCAGACCCTCGAGTCCGGCTCGTGCTGCCGCGGGACGGAGCACCCGCTCGCCGAACCGCCGGCGAAGGATCCCCCCGCGGGGACCGACGAAGACAAGCGCGTCGCGGTCGTCGAGGACGTCCGAACGGTAGGTGGCGAGGTGGCTGTCGATCCATTGCAGCAGGAAGGGAGGGACGGCCATCGTTCGGAGCCGCACCGGGCGCTTGCCCTCGGGGACGATGGTGAGATGACCGGCCAGCTCCTCGACGGTCTGCGCGACGGTGATCGTCCGGCGTTCCTCGTCGACGTCTCGGATGCGGAGGGCAACGGCCTCCTCCCAGGCCAAGCCGAGGACGCCGGCGGTCAGGACGAGGGTCTGGTACTGCCCCGGGAGCTCGTCGACCAGGCGGCGAAGGTCGGCGGGGGTGAGGGTCCGGCGCTCGCTTCGGACGATCCTCGGCAACGCCACCAAATCTGTCACGGCGCGAGACGCCGACGTGGGGGCGGTTTGGCTGGGGTTGTCGGCCGGGTCGGTGGGGAGACCACCTCGTATGAGGTAGGTGGGTTGGATGACGCCGGGCTCGACTACGACGCCGGCTCGAGTGCTGCCCCGTGCTCTTCGGCGTGATCTGCCGGTCTTCTCTGCCGAACCGGGAGCGGCAGCGACGGCGCACCGACCGTCGGACAGCTCGGAAGGGGCTCGGCCGGGCGCTGAGAGACCGGCGGCTACCAGCGCTCGCCCAGCACGACACCGATGCGCACCATGTCGTCAACGATCGCGGCGATGTCGGCAGTCGAGAGCCCGTCGTTCATGTGCCGGGCCATGACCTCGCGCGCGCCGCCCAGGAGGGCGAAGGCCACCACCTCGTAGTGGCGTGGCGGGTGGTGCTCTCCTCGTGCCTCGGCGCAGATCGCCATCTGCGTGATGCCGATCTCGACGCTGGCCTGGAACACCAGGTGCCGGCGTCGGTCCAGGTCCGAGCTCACGCCGATTGCCTCGGTGTACATCACGCGGAAGCGCCGCGGGTCTTCCAGCATCCGTTGCACCCAGTGCTCGACCCACAGGCGCGCCCGGACCGACCACACCGGAGGCACGGAGTCGAAGGCCGCCATGAGCGGGGACTGAAGTTGCTCGAGCTCCCGTTCGAACAGGATCCGGAACAGTCCGAGCCGGTCGCCCACGTGGCGGTAGAAGTCGCGGGTCGACACCCGAGCGTGCTGGCACAGCATTTGGATCGTGGTGGCCTCGTACCCCACGGTGCCGAAGAGCGCCAGGCCGGCGTCGATCAGCCGCTCGCGTGCCGAAGATCGTCCTGCCGTGTCCTCGTCGACCGTGCGCGAGCCAGCGTGCATCGATCAGCCGAGTGCCACGGGGGTGTGCCGGGCGATACCGGTCGCCACGGTTCCCACGCTGACGACTGTGCAGTTGGAACGGCTCGGCTCGGCTCGTTTGGCGCCAGCCGGTGCCGCAGGGGGGAGCGTGGTGGTGCCGGCCCAAAAGGTAGCCACCCTCGTCGGCATGCCGACAGCCTAGGGGGTTGCTCCGAGTGCCGCAGGGTGTGCATGGTGCCATGGACGGTGTGCAAGCTCGGCGGTGTGGGCTCCCAGCGGTGGGGCCGCCCCTCGGTGCGGCTCCTGGCGCTCCTGGCGGCGGGCGGTATCCTGCGGGGTCGTGCAGCACGCTCCGGACCAGCACGAGCAGTCCTTCGCTCCCGGCCCGCGTGCCGACGGGGTGCTGCCCGCCCAGCATCTGGAGAAGGCGATGGCGTCCGGCATCATCGACGCGGGCCGCTACACCATCCCGCCGGGCAATGTGCAGCCGGCGAGCCTCGACCTTCGGCTCGGTGAGCGGGCGATGCGGCTCCGGTGCAGCTTCCTGCCCGGCGACGACGCCGTGGCCGACAAGCTGGCCTACTACGCCCTCGACGAGCTCGACCTTCGCGGCCGGGGTGCTGTCCTCGAGACGGGCCGGCCCTACCTCGTCGAGCTCAAGGAGCGCTTGGACCTGCCGTCCCACATGCATGGCAAGGCGAACCCGAAGAGCTCGACCGGGCGTGTCGACGTGTTCACCCGGGTGATCACCGACGGCGGCCGCCGGTTCGACGAGGTCGCCGCGGGGTACCAGGGCGGGCTCTACCTCGAGATCGTCCCCCTCTCGTTCCCGGTCCGCGTCCGCGAGGATCTCACCCTCAACCAGTTGCGGCTGGCCATCGGCCGCCCACGGCTGACCGACGACGAGATCCACCAGGCACACGCCGCGCAGCCGCTCCTGCGCGAGGAGGGGGCGACCGTGCCCGGGCCGGCGCTCATCGTTGCCGACGGCCTGTTCCTGGGCCTCGATCTCCGAGGCGATGCCGACGGCCGGGTCGGGTACTGTGCTCGCGACAGTGCGCCGCTGCTGGATCTCGGCAGCACCGAGCCGGTGGAGCCCGACCTGTTCTGGGAGCCCGTTCGTCGCGAGGAGGGTGACCGGGTGGTGCTGTCGCCCCGCCGGTTCTACCTGCTCATGTCGCGCCAGGCGGTGTGTGTCCCCCCGGGGCTGGCGGCCGAGATGACCGCGTACGACCCCACCAGCGGCGAGCTGCGCACCCACTACGCGGGGTTCTTCGATCCGGGATTCGGGTTCGACCCCGCCGGGCAGCACCACGGCTCGCGTGCCGCGCTCGAGGTGCGAGCGCACGACGTGCCCTTCATGATCGAAGACGGGCAGCCGGTCTGCAAGCTGACCTTCGAGCGGATGCTCGAGGAGCCGGTTGCCCTGTACGGGGCCGGGATCGGCTCCTCCTACCAGGGCCAGCGCGAGACGCTCAGCAAGTGGTTCCGCGGCGCGCACCGGCCGGTCGGGGGCGTGGCACCGCGTTGAACCGGAGCCGATGATCGGCCCGTGCGCCGGGAGGCGCCAGACCCACATGGTCCCTGGCGAAAGCCGTCACGACGGGTTGGAATCCACAGTGCAGGGCTCCGCGTGTCCCGGCTCCTCCGTCAGAGGCAGCGGTCCGTCAGAGGCAGCGGGCCAGCGCGTCGACGAGCCGGGCGGTGCGCTCGTCGCCTCCCAGCCCGAATCGCAGCTGGCCCATGACGTAGCCGAAGGCGACGCCGGAGCCGGGGTGGGCGAAGCCGAGCGAGCCGCCTGCCCCCGAGTGCCCGAAGGAGCCGGGGCCGAGCAGGGGAGCGAAATCCGGGTGGTGGCACTGCAGGCCCACCCCGAAGCAGCTGTCGGCCACCAGCACACGGTCGGGGCCCGACACCTGCGGAGTGGCGGCCACCCGCAGCTGTTCGGGACCGAGCAGCCGGTGCCCATCGACCGCTTCGATCATGGCGGCGTACATGCGGGCCAGGGAGCGGGCGTTGGTGACGCCGTTGGCTGCGGGGACCTCGGCGGCGCGCAGGTCGGGGCTGTTGAACGGCCCGCTCCTGCCGAACGCGCCGAACGCGCCGTTCAGGGTGAGGGCCCGCACCGCCAGGGACCCGGGCCGCAGCATCTCGGCCCACACTTTGATGCTGCGGGGATCGACGACGGGGTGCTGGCCTGGCGCGAGGCGGGCGGTACGAAGGGGCGCCACACGCGGCTCCTCCTCGGCGGGCAGGCCGATCCAGAAGTCGAGCCCGAGCGGCCCGGCGACCTCGTCCGCGAAGAAGCGGCCCACGCTCCGGCCGCTGGCCCGCCGGACCAGCTCACCCACCAGCCAGCCGAAGGTGAGGGCGTGGTAGCCGTGCGCGGTGCCGGGCTCCCAGAACGGCGCCTGGGCGGCCAGGGCGTCGACGACCGGGTCCCAGGTGAGCGCCTGTTCGAGCGACAGCTCGGCGTCGACGGTGGGCAGCCCGATCTGGTGGGTGAGCAGCCAGCGGGTCGGGACGGATCCGCCGGCACCGGCAGCCAGCTCGGGCCACACGTCGGTCACCGGCGCGTCCAGGTCGAGCAGGCCGCGCTGGGCGAGGATGTGTGCGCACAGCGCTGTGGCACCTTTGGTGGTCGAGAAGACGAGCTGCAGTGTGTCCTCGTCGTACGGCACGCGATCGGCGACGCGAGCCCACCCGCCGGTCAGGTCGACAACGGGCCGGCCGTCGCGGTAGACGCAGAGCCCGGCACCGACGTCGCCCTGCTCGACGAAGTTGGCGACGAACGCGTCGAGCACCGGCTCGTAGCCAGCGGCGACGGTGCCCCGCACGTCCCCCGCCTCGCCCATGTCCACGCGGGTCGCTGTCCCGGCGGCGACGGTCGCCGGTTCACGTGGCCCGCCTCCGGCCGGTTCGCTCGCTGCCGGCTCCCCTGTTCGAGGCACGTCCCATGCTCCGATCTGTCGTGCCCCGCGGACCGCTTCTGACCGGGGCGGCGCCCGTCGGCACCGCTGCCGATCCTGGCACGCCCAGGGTGGTCGTGCCTGCCGGGCCGATCACCGGCGGCTCCGGCTCGCCCCACAGCGCTTCAGGCTCGCGGCCACGGGTCTCGGGAAGGGCCAGGAAGAGCAGGACCGCCAGGGAGACCGGTGCGAATGTGAGCACGGCAGCGGCCGAGAAGCGGTTGTCGGCAGTGGCGATGGCACCGAAGGCGATGAGCCCGCACACGGCTCCGGTCACGCCCGACGCCACCTGCCAGCCGGCCACCGAGGCTCGGACGTGCGTGGGCATGAGCTCGTTGGCCAGAGCGCCGGCCCCGGGGGCGAACAGCGCGCCGGACGTCACGCCTGCGATGTAGCCGACGACGAGCGCCGTGGGACTGCCGCTGTAGGCGAGGATCGCTGAGCCGATGATGCCCAGCATGGCCATGGCCGCGGCCGGGCGTCGCCCGATGGCGTCGGCCAGCCACCTCCCCGCCAACAGCCCGACCAGGCCCAGTGCGCCACTGGCGATGACCATCAGTGCGGTGACAGCGCCCGTCAGGTGCAGGACGTTCTGCGCGTAGAGGTAGGGGAAGCTGTTGGCCGGTCCGCTTACCACCGACACGGAGAAGGCCAGCAGGGCGATGATCGCCAGGCGGCGCCGATAGGGCCGGGCGATGGCACCGAGGACGGGCAGTGTGCGGTGCTCGCCGGGCACCTCCAGGTGCTGGCGCAGGAACCGGTCGGGTTCGGTCACCTTCCGCACCACCGTGGGCAGGACCACCAGCGGAACGAGCGCCAGGATGCACAGCCCCCGGAAGCCCAGCGCGGAGCCGGCGACGCTGTTGAGGACGGCGGTCAGCCCGGCGCCGACCGCGTAGGCCGCGGCCATCAGGGCGACCGCCGCGGCCCGGTCCTTCGATGCCGTCTGCTCGGCGCCGATCACCGTGCTCAGGGCGGACGTGGCGCTCAGGGCGGGCCGTCCCACGGCGAAGATCGCCACGAACCACCAGTAGCTGGGGCTCGCAGCGGCAGCCGCGGTGAGTGCCAGCCCGGCGGTGCACGCGCTCACCAGCGTGCGCTTGCGGCCGAGCCGGTCGGCCCACGAGGCGATGGGCAAGCCGCCGAGCGACGCCAGACGGATGATGGCGAGGCCGACGCCGAGCGTGGTGCCTGAAAGCCCGGCCTGGTCGGCCAGGCTGACCCCGCCGTGGTGGTGCCCGAACGTCGTGGCGACGTGGCCGAGCGCCGCGACGACGCCGAACTGACCGAAGCCGGCGGCGAAGGCGACGACGGCCACCGACAGGACGGCGGGGTCGGTCCACCGGTGCAGGTGCAGCGCAGGCGTACCGGGTGCGTCGTCCATGGCGCCCATGATGGGCCGCGAACGGAGGGTCGCGCCGCACCGGGGTGACGTGGGCTGGGTCGCACCACGCCAGAAGCGGCACCCCGACAGCCGCCGCCTGAAGCAACAGCCGGAGCCGCACCGCGGGTCTCGGTACGACCGACCGGCTCCTCGTCCACCCTGCCCACTCGCCGAACCTCTAACGTGCCGATATGGACGGACGACCCGTTGCTCTTGTGACCGGGGCGTCGTCGGGGATCGGCGAGCAGTTCGCGCGCCTGCTCGCCGAGGACGGCCATGACGTGGTGGCGGTGGCCCGCAACCGGCAGGCTCTGGAGCGCCTGGCGCTTGAGGTGCACGACCGGCACGGCACCGAGGTGGAGGTCCTCGCCGCTGATCTGGAGACCCCCGCCGGTGTCGACCTGGTCGCCCAGCGCATCGCGGATGGCGCGCCCCTCGACCTCGTGGTCAACAACGCGGGTTTCGGTTGGTACGGGCCGTTCGGGGAGCAGCCGTCGGCGTCGGTCGAGGCCATGATCGCGATCAACGTCACCGCTCTCGCGCTGGTGAGCCGAGCAGCGCTGGCCTCGATGCTGCCCCGGGGCCGGGGCGGGTTGCTGAACGTCTCGTCGACCGCCGGGTTCGTACCCGGGCCCCGCGGTGCCGTCTACCACGCCACCAAGGCGTTCGTTACGTCGCTGACCGAGTCGCTGCACGAAGAGGCCCGGTCGCACGGGGTGCGCGTGACGGCGCTGTGCCCGGGGTTCACCCCGACCGGTTTCCAGCACCGCGCCAAGGTCGGGACCGACGGGCTGCCAGGATTCGCTGTCACCGATGCCCGGGTGGTGGCTGCAGCCGGCCTGGCCGCCGTCGAGCGCAATCAGGCGATCTGCGTGCCGGGCGCGCCCAACCGGCTGGTCCGCGTGGCCGGCCAGGTGATGCCCCGGTCGCTCATCCGCCGTGTCTCGGCGCGGGTGCTCGAGCGGATCTGACCGCCGCTACTGCGGTTGTGGACCACCTGGGCGCTGGCCACCCGTTCGGGCGGCGGCCGCCACGGCGTCCCCCGCGCCACCGGCGACCCCGGCGGCGGCAACCGCATCGGCGTCCCCCGCTGCCATCTGCCGCATCCCGGCCAGGAAGGTGTCGATGTCGGCAGTCTTGAGCTCGACCACCGGCTTCATGTCCGGGACGTAGTGCTCAAAGCGATCGCTTGCGATGGCATCGACGATGCTGGTGGCGACCGTTGCGGCAGGCTCGAGCGGCCCCGCGTAGAGCGGCGGGTCGTTGTCCGGCTGGTCCCACAGCTCGGTGTCGATGGCGCCGGGGAGGATCAGGCGCACGCGCACGCCGGTGCCCGCCAGGTCGGCGGCGATGGCTTCGCTCCAGCCTGCCAGGGCGAACTTGGACGCGGAGTAGGCGGCCTCGGTCATCACCCCCATGCGACCACCCAGGCTGGAGACGTTGACGACGGTGCCGCTCCCGCGGGCCACCATTGCCGGGAGCAGTGCCAAGGTCATCGCCACCGGCGACAGGAAGTTCGTTCGCATGGTGTGCTCCACGTCTGGCAGGGTCAGGCGCTGCACCGGTCGTCGCATGGGAATGCCGGCGTTGTTGACGAGGACGTCCAGGCCACCGGCCGCGTCCCAGGCCTGCTGGGCGACCGCCGCCGCGGCGCCAGGGTCGGCCAGGTCGGCAACGATGGGGAGCGATCGGGGGGCGCTGTGGCGGCAGTCGCGGAGCACGGTGTCGAGCCGGGCGGCCCGGCGGGCCACCAGCACGACCGTCGTGCCGTGCGCCGCCAGGAGCCGCGCGGTGGCAGCGCCGATCCCCGAGGACGCTCCGGTCACGAGCGCCGTCCTCGGGGGGTATGGGTTGGGGTCGCTGCCGTCGGCGTTGCCGATCACCGGGTCTGGTGCCATGTCGCCCTCCGTTTTCGGACCCGACGCCGTGGGCCCGACAGCGCCATCGTGCCGCAATCGGCGAGCGGCCCGCTCGGCTGGGTCCCTCGCCTGCCCGAGCGTCAGCCGTGGCGGGCGGAGCGATAGGCGTCGAGCGCGTCCTCGCCGGACCCGGGGAGGGCGACCACCCGGCCGAGGGCGCGTGCCCCGGCAACAATCCGCGCCGCACGCTCCACGACTGTGGTGACGTGCAGCGCGTCGGCAGGCGATCGGCCGACCGCCACCATGCCGTGGTTGGCCAGCAGGGTGGCGCCCCGATCAGCCAGGCACCGCACGGCGGCGTCACCGAGCTCGGCGGATCCGCTCGGGGCATAGTCGGTCACGGCGATCTCGCCGCCCACGTACATGGCGAGCTCGTCCACCGCGGCGGGCACCGACTGGCGGGCGACGGCGAACATGCTGGCGTGCAGTGCGTGGGAGTGGACGACTCCGGCGACCTCGGGGAAGGCCGCATAGCAGGCCAGGTGGAGCATGATCTCCGACGACGGCTGTCGCCAGCCGTCGAGGACCTGCCCGGAAGGGTCGACGACGACGAGGTCATCGAGGGTCATGACCCGGTACTCGACCGACGTGGGGGTGATGCACAGCGCTCCGTCGGAGCGGCGGGCCGAAACATTGCCCGAGGTGCCATCGACAAGCCCCCGGGCAAGGAGCTCCCGGGCGGTGTCGAGGACTGCGCTGGCCGCGTGCTCCACGAACCGAGCTGCCATGGTGGGATTCCCTCCCTCGGCGCCTGCCCGCCACCGGGCTCGCCTGTTGCGTGTCCCGGCGGCTGTTCGATCGAGTCGCCCGCTGGCAGTGCCGTCATGGCGCTCATCCTTCTGGGCCCGCCGCCTGACCGGCTCGCACCGGTCCATGCGGTGGACTTGCCGGCTGCTCGGGTTGGCCGTGCAGCCCGGCCGCCGGGCCCGTGGGCCGGTGGGGTGCCGCCGGCGCGGTAAGACTACAGGGAACCGTTCCCGGGACCTGACGCCGATGTCAGCCGTCTGGGCACGGGCGACCGGTCCGGCGCGGGCCGGCCGGGGAGAGCCGGACGGCCCGGCCCGTCGAATAGGGGGATCGATGCGAGCAGGACGCAGGGTGGGAGTGCTCACGGGTGCCGTGGCGGTGCTCGGGCTGAGCTTGACCGCCTGCTCCAGCGGATCGGGTGGGGGCTCGGCGCCCGGTGTGACGAAGACGGAGATCAAGGTCGGAGCCCTCGCCACGGTGACCGGACCGCTGTCGAGCGGGTTCGGGGAGATCGTCGACGGCGTGCGCGCCTACTTCGACATGGTCAACGCCCAGGGAGGCGTTGACGGTCGCCAGCTCGTCCTGTCCAACGTGGCCAACGACGCCGGCAGCCCGACCGTCGACACGCAGGTGGCCAGGAACCTGGTCGAGCAGGACCACGTGTTTGCCATTGTCGGGGTCGGGACCCCGTTCTTCACGGCGTCGAGCTACCTGGCCAAGTCGGGGACGCCGACGTTCGGTGAGGTGGTCTCGGGCAACTGGTCCAACGCGCCCAACCTCTTCGGTACCTACGGGTCGGTCCTGAATTACAGCACGAACGGCACGTCGGTGGCATGGATGGCCTCCCAGGTCAGCGCCACGCGGGCAGCGGTCGTCGCGTACCGTGGCGTCGCGCAGTCGGACGCAGCCTGCAAGGCGGATGCCGCAGCCCTGCAGAAGTTCGGGGTGAAGGTCGCAGTGGCCGACTACAACTACCCCCTCGGTGGCGGCAATCCGGACGCGGACGTCTTCCGGATGGCCGGGAGCAAGGTGCAGCTCCTCCTCACCTGCTTGCAGGGGCCCGACAACCTGGCCTTTGCCAAGGTCATGAAGCAGTACCACCTCGGTTCCACCCCATCGCTCTGGCTCGACGGCTACTCGAGGGCGACGGTGAGCGCCAATGCTGCGGCCATGCAGCACGTGTACTTCCTCTTCCAGCACGTGCCGTTCGAAGCCGTGGACCAGTACCCCTCGAAGTACCCGGGCATGGTGGCCTATGTGCAAGCCATGCAGAAGTACGAGCCCGCATGGACCTACGACGACACCGCCCTGCAGGGGTGGATCAACGCGGCGCAGTTCGTCGCCGGCCTCAGGGCCGTCGGGCACGCGCAGCTCACACAGCAGGCGCTGGTTTCGGCCATCAACACCGAGACCGACTTCACAGCCGGCGGCCTGATGCCGCCGCTGGATTGGCGAACCTCGCACACCAAGGCGCTCCCGCCCTACTGCAGCGGGTTCGCCGAGGCCTACGACGGGCACACGGTGCCGGCGCTGGTGCGCCAGGGCGGCCAGCTGCTTACCTGCTTCACCGGCACGTCGGACAAGCCGATCACGTCGCCGGCGGGCACACCGGGCACACCGGGCACACCGGGCACACCAAGCACGTCGGGCACGTCGAGCGGCGGCGCGTCGAGCAGCGGGTGAGGCCGGCGGGCCGATGACCGTACCGCCGGAACCGGCCCGGGCGATGCTGGAGCTGTGCTCGGTGAGCGCCGTCTACGGCCCCTACCGGGCACTGTTCGAGGTGTCGTTCACGGTTCCTGCCGGCGCCGTGGTCGCCTTGCTCGGACCCAACGGCGCCGGCAAGTCGACGGTTGCCCGCGTGGTGAGCGGCCTGGTGCGACCGACCGCCGGCCGCGTGCTCCTCGACTCGGTGGACGTCACCGGATGGCCGGCGTACCGCATCGCCCGGTACGGCCTGCTCCACGTTCCCGAGGGGCGTGCGGTGTTCGGGTCGCTGACCGTCCAGGAGAACCTGCGGGTCGGCCTGGCGGCGCGGGTCGGTCGCCGAGCGCTTGCGGCTGCCATCGACCGGGCCTGGGCGTCGTTCCCGCTCTTGGCGGACCGCCGGACCCAACTGGCCGGCACGCTGTCGGGCGGGCAGCAGCGGGTGCTGTCACTGGCCAAGGCACTGGCGGCGCCGCCCGCGCTGCTCGTGGTCGACGAGCTCTCGCTCGGGTTGGCCCCCGCCATGGTGGACGCCGTCTACGGCGGCCTGCAGGAGGCCAGGGACGCCGGCACGACGCTGCTGGTGGTCGAGCAGCAGGTCGATCGGGCACTCGACCTGGCCGATTCGGCGGTGATCCTGGCCCACGGCTCCGTGTCGTGGGCCGGGCCGGCTGCGGAGGCTGCCACCGTGGCCTCCAGCCTGCTGGACGCCACGGGGGGCAGCGACGGCTCCGAGGGCGGTCGGCCGCAGGAGGCGGAGGCCCTCCCCGCAAGGTACGAGATCCGGAACAGGCCGTAGGTCAGGCGGCGAGATGGGCTTGAGGTTGGGCGGACCATCGGGTCGGTGAATTCGACCGTGCGACCCGACGCGGCCAGCGAGTCGCTGACATGGTCCCCGTCAGGCAGCCGCTGGCCGGTGGGCGTTGGGCGCAGTCCCCGTCAGGCAGCCGCTGGCCGGTGGGCGTTGGGCGCAGTCTCCGTCAGGCAGCCGCTGGCCGGTGGGCGTTGGGCGCAGTCCCCGTCAGGCAGCCGCTGGCCGGTGGGCGTTGGGCGCAGTCTCCGTCAGGCAGCCGAGATGCGATCCATCTGGGTGTCATCCAGTTCGACGAGGCCTGCGCCGCAGTTCTCCTGCAGGTGGTCGACCGAGGATGTCCCGGGGATGGGCAGCATCACCGGTGACCGGCGCAGCAGCCACGCCAGGGCGACCTGTGACGGTGTCGCCCCGGTCTCCGAGGCCACGGCGTCGACGGGACCGCCGGGGCGCGCCAGGTCGCCCGCTGCCAAAGGGAACCACGGGATGAACCCGATCTCCTCCACCTCGCAGCGGTCGAGGATCTCCTCGGAGCTGCGGTCCGCGAGGTTGTACCGGTTCTGGACGGTGGCGATGGGCACGACCTCCCGGGCCGCCTGGAGCGTTTCGACGTCGACCTCCGACAGCCCGACGTACCGGACCTTGCCCTCGGCGCGCAGGTCGGCCAGCAGGCCGAATTGGTCGGCTGCCGGGACGGCGGGGTCCACCCGGTGAAGCTGGAACAGGTCGATGGTGTCGACCCCGAGCCGGCGGAGGCTCAGCTCGCACTCCTGGCGCAGGTACTCCGGGCGTCCCACGGGGTGCCAGGCGTCGGGCCCGGTGCGGACCAGGCCGGCCTTGGTGGCGATGGTGAGCCCTTCGGGGTAGGGGTGCAGGGCGCGGTGGATGAGCTCCTCGCTGACGGTGGGCCCGTAGGAGTCCGCGGTGTCGATCAGGTCGACGCCGAGGTCCACGGCACGGCGCAGCACCCGGATGCACTCGTCGGGGTCGGCCGGTGGGCCCCAGATCCCGGGGCCGGTGATCCGCATCGCGCCGAAGCCGAGGCGGTGCACGGTCCGCTCGCCGCCCAGAGCGAAGGTCCCGCTGCGGAGCACGGGCCGGTCGGTGACATCGCTTGCACGGATGGTCGGATGCGTCATGATCCCGTTCTACCGGTTCGGGCGCCCGACATGACCGCGCCGGAGGGCGAGCCGGGTATCGGGATCAGGCGGACCGGGGCAGCGCGAACGCGGCGATGGCGGCGAATTGCAGGGCGGTGGCGACGATGGTGAGCGTGTGGAAGAGCTCGTGGTAGCCGAACACGCTGGGCACGGGATCCGGCCGCTTCCGGGCGTAGACCACAGCGCCGGCGCTGAAGCAGGCGCCTCCGGCAACGAGCAGGGCGAAGCCCCCTGGCCCGAGACCCCGCCAGAGCTGGGGCATCACCACGACTGCGCACCACCCGACGGCCACGTACGGCACGGCCACCGCCCACTTCGGTGCGTCCAGCCAGAACTGGCGGAGCGCGACCCCGATGGCCGCGCCGAGCCAGACGATGAGGAGGATGGTGGTGCGGGCCCATCCCGACAGCGCCAGGACGGCGACGGCGGTGTAGCTGCCGGCAATCGCCACAAAGATGGTGGTGTGGTCGGCCCGCCGCATCCGCCGCCGGGCAGCCGGCGACCATCGGATCCGGTGGAAGGCGGCGCTGATCCCGAAGAGTGCGGTGAGGGCAGCCGCGTAGATGGCCAGCGCCACGCGGTCGGCCGTTGTCGGCCCGTGGGCGGCCAGAAGCGACCCGGCCACCATGGTGGGCAGCAGAGCGGCCGCATGGAGCCAGCCGCGCAGGAGGGGCCGGGTGTCTGCCGCAACGAGCGGCCGCCGGTCGGCGGTGGGCGCAGGCCGGTTCGTCATGCCGGTGCTGACGTTAGTGCGGGGCTCAGAGGTCGGTGGCACCGATGGCGTCGAGGTCGTGTGACCGGCCCCCGGGGTCGCCGGAGCCCGGGGGGCGCAGGCTGTGGCCCGGGATCATGTCGGTAGCGGCTTCGTCGGCCGGGGAGTCGTCTGCCTGGGACTCGAATTGGGTGTGGTAGAGCTCGGCGTACAGTCCGCCGGCGGCCAGCAGCTCCTCGTGGCGGCCATGCTCGACCACGTGACCGGCGTCGATGACGAGGATCTGGTCGGCATCGCGCACGGTGGAGAGGCGGTGAGCGATCACGATCGAGGTGCGCCCGGCCAGGGCTTCGGCCAGGGCGCGTTGCACTGCCTGCTCGGACTCGGAGTCGAGGTGGGCCGTGGCCTCGTCGAGCACGACGACGTCGGGCGCCTTCAACAGCAGCCTGGCGATGGCGATCCGCTGCTTCTCCCCCCCTGACAGGCGGTACCCGCGATCGCCCACCACCGTGTCGAGGCCGTCGGGCAGGGAGCGCACGAGATCCATGATCTGGGCCGAGCGCAGCGCCTGGTGGATCTCGTCGTCGGTCGCGTCGTGCCGGGCGTACTGCAGGTTGGCCCGGATGGTGTCGTGGAAGAGGTGGGCATCCTGGGTGACGACACCGACCGTGTCCCGGATGGAGGCCAGGCTGGCGTCGCGGAGGTCGACACCGTTGACCCGGACGGCACCGGACTGCGGGTCGTACAGCCGCGGGACCAGGTGGCTGAGGGTTGTCTTGCCGGCGCCGGACGGGCCGACGAGCGCGACCAGCTGACCGGGCTCGGCTCGCAGCGACACGTCGTACAGCACCTGGTTCGAGGGGGTCTGGTCGAGCTTGGCGACGCTTTCGAGCGAGGCCAGTGACACCTCGTCGGCGGTGGGGTAGCGGAACCCGACGTGGTCGAGCTCGACGGTGGCCGGCCCCCGCGGGAGGGTGACCGGGTCAGGCCGCTCGTCGACCATCGGCTCGAGGTCGAGCACCTCGAAGATCCGGTCGAAGGAGACGAGCGCGGTCATGACGTCGACCTGTACGTTGGAGAGCGCGGTCAGCGGCGCGTACAGCCGGGTGAGGTACGACGTGAGCGCAACCACCGTCCCGACCATGTAGATGCCGTGCGCGGCCTGGACCCCGCCCCATCCGTAGGCGAGAGCAGTGGCCAGCGACGCGGTGAGCAGGAGCGACACCATGAACACGCGGGTGTACATGGCCTGCATGATCCCGATGTCACGGACGCGGCCGGCCTTTTCGGCGAAGGCCGTGACCTCGCGTCGTGGGTCGCCGAACAGCTTGACCAGCAGGGCCCCCGACACGTTGAACCGCTCGGTCATGGTGTTGGTCATGGCCGCGTTCAGGTTGTAGCTCTCGCGGGTGATGCCCTGGATCCGGCGGCCCACCCAGCGGGCCGGGACGATGAAGATGGGGAGCAGCGCCAGCGCCACCAGTGTGATCTGCCACGACAGGAAGAACATCGCCACGAGCATGATGGCGACGGTGATGATGTTGCTGATCACCGACGACGCCGTGTCGGTGAAGGCCGACTGGGCGTCCAGGACGTCGCTGTTGAGCCGGCTCACCAGTGCCCCGGTCTGGGTCCGGGTGAAGAACGCGATGGGCATTCGCTGGAGGTGGGAGAACACCTTGGTCCGCATGTCGAAGATGAGCCCCTCGCCCACTCTGGCGGAGATCCAGCGCTGCCAGAGGGACAGCCCGGTATCGACCAGGGCAAGGCCGCCGACGATCACGGCCAGCGTGACGATGAGCCCGACGCGGTGTTGCAGGATGCCCTGGTCGATGATGGCGCGATAGATGAGCGGGTTGGCTGCGCCGATCACCGCGTCCACGACGATCAGCACCAGGTAGACGCTCAGAATTCGCCGGTAGCTCGCGGCGAAGCTCAGGATTCGCCGTACGATCCCCTTCGGAAGCTGCTGCTGTGTCACGTTGGGGTCCCGGCGGAACGATCGCATCAGGCCCCAACCGGCCTGGCCGCCCATCCGCATGCCCATACCGCCCATGCCGCTCACGATGGCGTCCGCGTGGCCGGTGGCGTGGGGGCACCCGACCGGATCGCGCCGTCGGTGCCCGAGGGGATCGCGCTGTCGGCAACCGACCGGAGCAGCACCAGGAGTTGCTCGCGCTCGGGCGCTTGGAGCTGGGCGAACAGTGCTTCGGCGGCCCGGCACCGGGCGTCGTCGAGACGCCCGACCAGGTCCTTGCCTGTCACAGTGGCCGCCACCATCACGGAGCGGCGGTCGGAGGGGTCCGCGTGGCGCGCCACCAGGCCGGCGTCGGCCAGGGCGTCGACCATGGAGGTGGCGGAGCGAGGAACCACGTCGAGCTCGGCCGCCAGTTCGGCCATCCGGAGGGGACCGGCACCGGTCACCGCCCGAAGGGCCCGGGCCTGTGCGGGTGTCAGGCCGAGCGGGCGGATCTCCGAGGCGATCAGCCGGCGCCAGCGGCGCCACGTCTGCGTCAGCGCGTCGGCCAGGACGGGGTCGCAGGTGCAGGCGCGTGAGGTCGCGTCAGCGGGCAGGCGTCCCCGGCTGGACTCGTCGGCCGGGGAGCGAGGAACCGCTCTGTTGGTCGTCGGGCCGGGTCGAGCGGTCATGGCGCGAGACGGCACGGTCGTGGATGCCACCGGTCGGCCTGGCGTCGGACCGGAAGGCTGAACGGGCACCAGAGGACGATCACGGTGCTGAGTATATTTCTCAATGAGCTTGGCTCAGTTCGAGCCCGTGCGGCACAGTGCTCTGGTGCGGGGTGGGATCGTTGGGGCAGCCGCCCCGGCGCGGCGAAGGGATGGCGATGACATCACGGACGCAGTTGCACCACCTGCCGGCCCGGTTGGCCTCCGGTCTGTTCATCGCCAACTCGGGTGTGGGCAAGCTCCGGGCGGACGTGGACACGGCAGCCCGTGTCCACGGGATGGCCAGTGGGACCTACCCGTTCCTGCGATCGGTCGACCCGGTTGCCTTCACGCGGGGACTCGGCGTGGCCGAGGTCGCCCTGGGCGTGGCCCTTGCAGTTCCCGCCGTTCCCACCGCAACTGCGGCGGCCGGGTTGACCGCCTTCGCCGGGGGCCTGTTGGGCCTGTACGTGCAGACGCCCGGGTTGCGACAGGAGGGAAGCATCCGACCCTCCACGGAGGGCACGGCCGTCGCCAAGGACGTCTGGCTCCTCGGCATCGGCGTGTCGCTGTTGCTCGATCGGGCCGGTACCCGCTGGCGGGACCGGTGTGAGCGCCGTCGGGAGCCGCCGTCGGACCGGCCCGGGCCGATGGCCC
>JAKAYQ010000036.1 GCA_021826725.1 Actinomycetes bacterium | reverse complement strand
TGAGGTTCTGGGATCGCTCGAAGCGCGTCGGCACGGAGCAGGGCTACCACGGCGGATGTCCGAGGCGCCAATCGAGGAGCGACCTACCTGGTCAGGCGGTCAGAGTGCTGACTTTGACGTGGCCCTGGGGAAGAGGTGACGCAGATGGGCCGAGGCGTGGCGAAGGAACCGGGTCTCAGAGCTGAAGCCGAGCAGCGCCTGGATGACGGCCAACACGAGCAGCTCGGCGTCGGAGAGCTTCGGGCAAAGGCCGATCTCGGGTCGAGGTCGTCCCAGCTCAGGGTGCATCTTCAGCGCGTCGTCGATCCTCACGTACAGTGCGGTGGCGAGGGTGTCCAGGTTGGCGTCCACGGTGACCTCCAAAGTCGAACGTTGGTGAGCAACGCCGATCGTGGACGCCTTCGCCGCGTCAAGGGTGGATGCCCGACGATGCAAGGCGAGGCGCCCCGCCCGGGTGCCCGACTCGCGAAGCCGCTCCGCCAGGTCATCGCGTGAATGCGAGTCGGTGAACGGCGCCTTGCATGGCCAGCTTGACGTGGAGCACCACGGCGGCCACACCTGAGCACGCGTCGTAGCCCGCCTCCTCCAACGCCTGTGCGCGCCCACCGCTGCCATCTGGCACAACGACCAGCTGGAGAAGCGCCCGGTCAGCTGGCTCCTCGCCTGCGACCAGTGATGACCCGTTGGAATCGATCTGCTGGCGACACCGCTATTGCTTGCCGCGCACAATCGCGCCATTGCGACACGCGTGCATCGAGCGCGCGATCGAGCCACGCCCGCGCTTCGAGGGTTCGTCAATGGGGAGCGCTCTCGCTTGACACATCGGGGGATCACTGGTGAAACTCGTGGTCGGCCGGGGCCTTCGGTGCATGGCCGACGACTTCCAGCAGTAAGGCGTGCACATGGGCGGAGGGGGATCCACGGTGGGGCGGGGGCTCGCGATGCTTCGGAGCCGTGTGGCCTCGACCGCGGCGTTGTCGATCGCCGCTGCTGCCGTCATCGTGATGGCGATCACCTCCAGCGGCTTCCCCGTCAACCACGTGACAGCCAACGACGGCGGCGTGTGGCTGACAAACGACAACCCCGGCAGCGGGTTCCGAGGTACGTTCGGCGAGCTCGACGTCCCCGCCGGCCAACTCGCGTACGCCTTCGGCGACCCGGGCTCAGCACCCCGGCCCACCTACGACCTCGGCGTCCTGCAGCACGGGTCGACCGTGCTCGCGATCGACCGCGGCGCCGGCATCGTTTACCCGGTCAACAGCATGACCGGCAAGCCGGAGACAACCGCGGGCGCCACGTTCCCTGTCGGAAGCCGTCTGGCCATGGGCGGTGGCGTGGCCGCTGTCCTGCAGCCGGCGAGCGGCGGCGCACCCGCCCGCCTGTGGGCCGCCGCGGTCGGGGCCGGGCCCGTCGCCTCGGTCGACGGGCTCGACACCGCCAAGGTGAAGCCGGTCCTGACGGTTCCCGGCGGCAGCGCCGTTGCCGTCGACGACGCCGGCAACGTCGACGTCGCAACTCCTTCGTCGCTCGTGACCGTGCCGTACGCCGGCGGCGTGTTCGGGCACGCCCGCACCCATCCGTACGGCACTACCCTCGGTTCGGTCGCCCTCACCACGGTGGGCACGGTTCCCGTTGTCCTCGACGCCACGACTCGAACCGTGCTGCTGCCGCTCTCCAGGCGCACTGTCGCCATCCCGTACGCCGACGGTAGTCACAACCTGGTGCTCCAGCAGCCGGGGCCGGCCGACCCCTCGGTGCTCGTCGCCTCGGACAGCTCGTTGCTGTCCGTACCGCTGGCCACAGGGCCGGTGTCAAGCGACACGAGCGTGCCGACGGGGAACGCGGCCGCCCCCGTCCGGCTCGACGGCTGTGCCTACGGCGCCTGGGCCGGTGGCCAGCCCCAGGCCGCCCAGGTGTGCCCAGGTGGCCGACAGGCGGTGGGACCACTACCGGGCGCCGGCGGCCGGGGCGCCACGCTGACGAGACCGGTGTTCCGCGTCAACCACAACGAGATCGTCCTGAACGACACAGCCACCGGCGCGGCGTGGACGTTCGTGGGCAGCACGTCACAGGTGCTCACCACCCAGGACTGGCTGAGCGTCCTGCAGGGAAGCCAGCCGGACCGGGCTGGCTCGCACACCGGGCGAGCCAGCGCCACCGCCAATCAGCAGCACAAGCCGCACCTCGACAACCCGACCCTGTATGCCCGGCCCGGGCACCAGTCGGTGCTGCACCTGCTCGACCACGACACAGACCCCGGCGGCAGCATCCTGTCGATCGTGGGCGTGTCACCGGCCAGTGGCCCTGGTTTCTCGGTCCATGTCACGCCCGACACGGAAGCGGTCGTCCTGACGCTCCAGTCTGGTGCCACCGCCCCGATCACCCTGTCGTACCAGGTGGTCGACGGGTTCGGGCTCACCGCGACGGGCCCGGTCACCGTGGTCCCCTCGACAGCCGAGCAACCACCCGTGGCGCCGCCGCCTCCTCCGGCGCGCCCGGTGGCGTCGGGAGCCACCGTGCACCTGCAGGTGCTCGGCACGTGGCGCGATCCTCAGAACGACGCGTTGTCCCTCGCTGACGCGTCGGTTCCCTCGGGAGCCGGGCAGGTGTCGTGGACGAGCAACGGCAGCATCACGTTCGACGCTCCGAACGTGCCTTCCGACACGCCGACGACCATCAGCTACCAGGTGACCAACGGCCGCACCGCCCCAGTGACAGGCACCATCCCCCTCGTCGTCCTCGGGCGCGGCGACACGACAGCGTCGCCGCCCACCGGGGTGCCCGACGCGTTGAAAGTCCGTGTCGGGCAACCCGCGGTCTTCGCTCCCCTGGCCAATGACATCTTCGGCGCCGATCCCAACGACCCCGGGGCGTCGCTGACCCTGGCCGGGCCCGTCGCGTCGACCAGCGGCCTGACGGTCGCCACCACCATGACGGCAGGGACCGTGACGCTCACCGCCGCCCGTCCCGGCGTGTACTCGCTGCAGTACGAGGCCGCCTACGGGTCGGCCGTGTCGGCCCCGACCCAGATCTTGGTGCAGGCAGTGGCACCTTCCGGCAGTGCACAGCCCCCGGTGACCAGCCCGCAGGTCGTGCTGCTCCACGGCCAGTACCCCGCCACCGTCGACGTGCTCGCCGGTGACTACGACCCGTCGGGCGGCTTGCTCACCGTGGTCGGGACCAGCGCCCCCACTGGACTGCAAGCCACCGTGGTGCAGGGCAAGTACCTGCGTATCGACGCGCTCACTGCCGACCCGGCCACCCACCAGGTGGTCACCTACCAGGTCACCGACGGCGAGACGGATCCCGTCACCGGGCAGGTCGACGTGCTGTGGCAGCCCGCCATGGCGCCGCTGCCCCCGGTCGTGCCGACGTTGTACGCGACGGTGCGGGCCGGCGACGAGGTGAACGTGCCCGTGCTCGCCTCGGCCAGCGATCCCGACGGTGAACCTGTCCACCTGCTCGTGGGCGGCGCGCCGCGGTCGGTCGCGGTCGGCCCCGGCGTCGCCGGGGCTCCGTACCCTGGCGGGCTCGGTTCGGCCTCGGTGTCGGGCGGTGAGGTCCGCTACGCCGCGCCACCGGAAGCGGGGATCGCCGCGCCCGAGACGGTGCTCGTTACCTACGTCGTCGAGTCGCAGCTCGGCGAGCAGACGAGCGGCCAGATCGCCGTGACGGTGACCCCCAACGATCCGTCAAGTGTGACCGCCCCGCAACCCGTGGAGGTGGACGCCAGAGTGACCGCCGGCGGTACGGTCACGATCCCGGTGCCGACCACTGGAGTCGACCCCGACGGATCGAGCGTGACCCTCACCGGCATCACCAGTGCACCGCAGCTCGGCCAGGTGCTGTCGTTCACCACCGACAGCATCACTTACCAGGCGTTCCCGTTCAGCCCGGGAAGCGGCGCCTTCACCGGCGGCACCGACCAGTTCACCTACGAGGTCGAGGGCCCTACCGGGCTGACGGGGCAGGGGATCATCCGCGTCGGGGTGACCCCCCCGGCCCAGCCCCAGCCTCCCCTCGCCGTCGACCACGTCGTCACCGCCGCGCCCCGCAGCACCGTGCTCGTCAACCTGTTGACCGGCGACGTGATCACGCCCGGCGACCGGGTGAGCGTGGAGCCGCTTGCGAAGACCAACCCGACCATCCCCGCCGGTACCAGGCTGACCGGGCCGAACGGCACCATGCTGCAGGCCCGAGCCCCGTCGGGGGCGACGCCCCTCAGCATCGCCTACGCCGTCACGGACGGCACCGCCGCACCATCAGTGGCGCACGTGCTGGTCCGCGCCGAGGCCGGCTACGTGGCTCCGCCGGTGGCCGCCGACTACTATCCGCCCGCCCCGGCGCCCGGCGCCAAGGCGATCACCGTCAACGTGCTGCGGCGCGACTCGGACCCCGGTGGAAGACCCGGTGACCTGGCGGTGGTCGGGTCGCCGGTGCCAGGCGTGCACGTCGACGGCGCCGACCTCGTCATCCCCGTCGGACCCGACCCGCACGCCGTGCCGTACGTGGTGCGCAGCCGGTCGACCGGCGCCACCGCCGTCGGGGTCGTCCACGCCCTCGGCACCGACACGGGACCGCAGCTCACCGACCACGGTGTGATCCACGTCCCACGCGACGGCAGCACCACCGTCGACATCGGCACCTACGTGACCGAGCCGGGCCACCGGATCCGGCTGACCACCACCTCCGGGGTGTCCGCCGCGCCACCGGGTGCGCTCAGCGAGACGGTCGACAGCAACACGCAGGTCACCCTGACCGGCCTGTCCGGCTACCAGGGCCCGGCCTCCCTCACGGTCCAGGTGGTCGACGCCGCGGTGCTGTCGGCCCCCGGTGCGCGGACGGCCACCGTGTCGATCCCCGTGGTGGTGGGCAACCCGACCCCCGTGGTCCGCTGTCCCGCCGCGCCGGTCACGGTGGTCGAGGGAGGCCCGACCGTCGACGTCCCCATCACTGGCGTCTGCCAGGTGTGGACGCCCGACGGCACCAACCCGGTGTCGGTGACCTTTACTGCCACCTGGTCAAAGACGGCACCGCATGTCGCCCTCGGCTGGGCGCCGGGCCAAAGCGGGCACGTGCTGGCACTCACCGCCGCTTCGGACGCCACCGGGTCGGCCACCGGAACCGTCGCCATCGGGGTCCCCGGAGGCGGCAGGAGCTCCGGGTCCGTCCTCTCCGTCGACGTCGTGGCGGCACCTCCGCCTACGGCGACCCCGGTGTTCCCACCGCCAGTGCAGACCGGTCACACCGCGACCATCGACATGGCCCAGTACGTGAGCAGCCCGCTGACCAACCCCGACGTGTACGTGGTGTCGGTCACCCAGACGTCGGGAGCAACCGTCCCCGCCACGTTCTCGGGCAGCGTCATCCGGATCAGCCCCGGCACGGGCACCCACGGCACGCTGACCTACGTGACCGCAGTCAGCGACGCCGGTCCCGGTCGGCCCGACCGTGTCGTCGACGACACCATCACCCTGCAGGTGCTCGACGTGCCGTCGGCACCCGCCGGCCTGCAGGGCGTGCCCGGCAACTCGCAGGTGGCGCTCAGCTGGACGGCGTCAGCGGCAAACGGCGCCCCCGTCCTGCACTACGTGGTGTCGATGGGCGGCACGTCGCGCCAGACGGCCGGCACCACCTACACGTGGACCGGGCTCACCAACGGTCAGGCCTACACCTTCACCGTCACTGCCGTGAACCAGGTGGGGTCGAGCGTGCCCTCGGCACCGGCGGCGTTCACCCCCCGCGGCGCGCCGAGCGCTCCCGCCGCCGTGACCGCCACGACAAAGGGAGCGCCGCAGGGCACGGCTGACATCACGTGGACGGCGGCCGCCCCGAACGGGTCACCGATCACTGGGTACAGCGTGTACGTGTCCCCCGCGCCGTCAGGCACGTCGAGCCAGGTGGTGACCGGAACCCGGACGTCGCTCACCTGGACCGGCCTCGACGACTCGATCGGGCCCTACACGTTCACCGTCGTCGCCCACAACGCCGTCGGATCAAGCCCGGTCTCGTCGCCCTCCGACGCCGTCTACGCCCACGGCGTGCCGGCGACGCCGTCGCCGCCGACGGCGTCCGGGCAGGTCTCGACGGACCAGACAACGACCACCGTCGTGGTGTCGTGGCCAGCCATCGCCGACTGTAACGACGCCCAGCCGTGCGCGAGCTACGTTGTCACGGAGCTGAAGAACGGCACCCCGGTCACCACCGACGTCGGCACCTCGCCCTGCGCAACCGGCTCGGACCTGTGCGCCACCTTCGGCCCCATCGCCAACGACGGGTCCACCTACACGTACACCCTGAGGGCCGCGAACCAGGAGGGGCAGACGTCGTCGGCGAGCGCAGCGTCGGCGCCGGCCGTCCGGGCCGTCGGGTCGCCGGCGACGATCACCGACCTCGCGGCGACACCGGCGAACGGGGCTATCGACGTCACCTTCACGGTTCCCGCACCACATGCCGCGTCGATCACCGAGGTCGAGTACACGGCGACCGGCGGGGGGGGCACCCTGACCGGCGCGTGGAGCGACCCCGGCTCCCCCGGCCAGCGCGTGTCGGAGACCGTGCCGGGTGCGGTCAACGGCATCACGTACTCGCTGACCGTCAGCGCCTGCAACGAGGCCGACAAGTGCGGAGCGGCGTCCAACGCGGTCACCGCCGACCCGTTCGGCCCCCCGTACGCGCCGACGGTCACCGCCACCGGCGGGGCCAACGAGATCACCTTCAGCTGGTCGGGCGGCGGCAACGACGGGAGAGCGGTGGCCAACTACGAGCTGTGCATCACCAGCAGCTCCGGCGGCAGCCCCACGTGCACCAGCGAGGGTGCAAACCCCGGATCGGTCACCGAAAGCTTCGCCTGCAGCGGCAAGAGCGGCCCGACCTACACCGCCACGGCCTACGTGACCGACGTCGTCGGACAGCAGAGCAGTGCGTCTGCGCCTGCGACGGCGAAGACCGACGAGTGCGCGCCGCCGGGAGCGCCGTCAGTGTCGGCCCGCGCCAGCGGCACCAGCATCACCTGGTCGTGGAGCGGGGGCGGGGGAAGCGGCCTCCCCGTCGCCAACTACGTGCTGTGCGTCGACGGCAGCTGTTCCAATGTCGGGAGCAGCCCCGGCAGCTCCAGCCGGACGTACGCCTGCGGGCAGACCCACTCCGCCTACGCCTATGTGGTGGACACCGCCGGGCAGAAGAGCGGCAACTCCGCCACGGCGACAGCCACCACCGCGGCCTGCGTCTCCCCGGTGAGCCAGTCCATCTCCATCGGGTGGGGGCCGAACGCCGCGCCCGCTGGCAATTGGCTGTCCGTCACGTGGAACGGCTTCCCGATCGGCCGGTACACGTACACCTGCGTCGAAGGCGGGCAAGCCTCCTCTTACAGCGTGTACATCCCCAACGAGACCTCGTACACGGCAACGAGCAATACGTGCTTCGACGCGGACTCGCAGCAGTCCGTCTACGTGACGACCAACGGCGTGGCGTCCAACACCATCTCCGGGGACTGACGAGGGAGTGAACCATGGGTGACATGACACCGGAACAGGCCAGCTGGTTCGCCGACACCTTCGGTCGGCTGGTCGCCAACGTCGAGCAGGCCGTGGTGGGCAAGACCCACGTGGTGCGCCTGGCGCTGACCTGCCTGTTGTCGGAGGGGCACCTGCTCCTCGAGGACTTCCCCGGCACCGGCAAGACCTCGCTGGCCAAGTCGCTGGCCAATACCGTGCAGGGGACGAACAGCCGCATCCAGTTCACCCCCGACCTGCTGCCGACCGACGTCACCGGCGTCACCGTCTACGACCAGCGGTCGGGCTCCTTCGAGTTCCACCCCGGGCCCGTCTTCGCCACCATCGTGCTGGCCGACGAGATCAACCGGGCGTCCCCGAAGACCCAGTCCGCCCTGCTCGAGGTGATGGAGGAGGGCCACGTCACCGTCGACGGGGTGCGCCACGCCGTGAGCCTGCCGTTCATGGTGGTGGCCACGCAGAACCCCATCGAGCAGGCCGGCACCTACCGGCTGCCCGAGGCGCAACTCGACCGGTTCCTGATGAAGACCAGCCTCGGCTACCCAGACCGCGACTCGACGGTTCAGCTGCTCGCCGACGCGGCCAACCGCGACCGCAGCGCGGCGGTGACGTCGCTCATCACGGCCAAGGCGGTGGGGGAGATGGCCGAGCTGGCCGACCGGGTGCACGTGGAGGAGGCCGTCCTCGGCTACGTGGCCCGCATCGCCGAGGAGACCCGGCGCGCCCGCCACGTCCGGCTCGGCATGTCCGTGCGGGGCTGCCTCGCACTGGTCCGGGCGTCCAAGACGTGGGCGGCGGCCGATGGCCGGCCCTACGTCGTCCCCGATGACGTGAAGGAGCTGGCCGTGCCGGTCCTCTCCCACCGACTGCTGCTCGACACCGAGGCCGAATTCAACGGCGTGGCCGTCGAGGACGTGATCGCCCAGGTCCTCGCCGACGTCAAACCGCCCGCTGAGCGGGCGGCGTAGCGGGGCGAGCGGTGGGGACGAGGGGCCCGGTGCGGCTGCGGAACGGACGGCGGGCGACCGGCGAGCGGGTGCGAAGACTGCGCGACGCGGCGTCGGCCGCGACGGCGCGAATCGCGGCCGGCGCCGCCGCCGGCCGCGTCGCCGCGGCCCGGGTGCGCCGGCACCTGCGGGTCGTCACCCCGCTCGGGCAAAGCGTAACCGTGGTCGGCGCGCTGGCGTGGCTGGCCGGCTGGCGGCTCGGCTGGCAGGAGCTGATGGTCGCCGCCGGAGCCTGCCTGGTGCTGCTGGTGCTGGCCGGGCTGCTCGTCGTCGGGCGCTCGGCGCTGCGGGTCGACGTGGTTCTGCAGCCCGGCCGCGTGGTGGCCGGTGACCCTTCGGCCGGCCAGCTGACGGCGACCAACACCGCATCGCGGCGCAGTGCCGCGATGCAGGTCGAGCTACCGGTGGGATCGGGTATCGCGTCGTTCGACGTGCCGTCGCTGACACCAGGTGCGACGGCCGACGAGGTCTTCGTCGTACCGACCGAGCGCCGCGGAGTGATCCCGGTGGGGCCGGCCACGTCCCTGCGCAGCGACCCGCTCGGCTTGTTCCACCGAGAGGCGGCGACCGGCTCGGGCCTGGAGCTGATCGTCCACCCCCGCACCGTCCCCTTGCCGCCCTTCGGCAGCGGCCTGTTGCGCGACCTCGAGGGCCTGACCACGAGGGACCTGTCCGTCAGCGACCTCGCCTTCCACGCTCTGCGGGAGTACGCGCCGGGGGATGACCAACGCCACGTCCACTGGCGCAGCAGCGCCAAGGCGGGTCGGTTGCTCGTTCGGCAGTTCCAGGACACGCGGCGCTCTGCCCTGTGCGTCGTCGTCGACGGCGACGCGGCCGGCTACGGCGACGACCAGGAGATCGAGACGACCCTGTCGGTCGCCGGGTCGCTGGTGGTGCGGGCGTGCCGAGACGGCCTGACGAGCACCCTGGACGCCCTCGGTCGGGTGGCCCGGGGCACGGTGGCGAACGTCCTCCTCGACACCCTCGCGCGCGCCGAGCCGCAGGAAGACGGCCCCGGTTTGACCGTGCAGATCAGCCGCGCCGTCGCCCGCGAGCCCGACATCAGCTTTGCCGTGCTGGTGGCTGGGTCGCGTCGGGCGCCCGAGGACCTACAGCGCGCCGCGGCACGCTTCCCAGGCGAGGTGCGCGTGGTCGGCATCCGGGTGGTACCGGGGGAGCTCGCCGCGCTTCGCGTCGGCGACCGGGTGACGCTGGCCCAGGTCCCCGAGCTCAGGGACCTTCCCGGGGTGGTCCTCGGCGGGGTGCCCGCGTGAGCCGCTCCCGGCCGTCGGCCGCCCCGCCGTCCGCCGCCGGCGGGGCGCGACGCGGGGTACCCGACGCCGCCGCGGACGCCGCCTTCGTCGTGGTCCTCGGTGGCCTCGGCATGGTGGGCTTCCGCTCCGTCTACGGCGACACCACGTGCGTGCTCATCGGACTGCTCGGCGTCGCTCTGGGGTGCGCGGTGGCCGCCCTCGCCCGGCGTTGGCGCCAGCCGGTGGTGGCCGAGGCGTTCGTCACGCTCGTCGCCTTCCTTCTGCTGGGTGGCGCGGTTGCTGCGCCCCACAGCGCGCTGGGTGGCATCGTCCCGACGGCGAGGACCTTCGCCGACCTCGGCCGGGTCGGGATCTCGGGATGGCAGGAGCTGCTCACCACAGCGCCGCCCGTGGGTAACAGCTCCGACCTGCTGGCCATCCCCTACGTCATCGGCCTGGTCGGGGGCGCCGCCGGTCAGAGCATCGCCCAACGCACCAAGGTGCCGGCGCTGCCGCTCGTCGGCCCCCTGCTCGTCCTGTCGCTCAGCATCCTCTTCGGGGCCCACCGCCCCGAGTCGCTCGTGCTGCAGGGATCGGTGTTCGCCGCCGTCGCCCTGGCGTGGACCGCCGTTCGGCACCACCGGACGCGCCACAGCGCTTTGCGAGGTGCGGCGGCGCGCCGGCGCGTGGCCGGCGCCGTCGCTCTGCTGACCGTGGCTGGTCTGGCCGCCGGCTTCGTCGGCCCGAACCTGCCGGGCGGCTCCGGACGGCACCGGGTGGTCCTGTCGCGCTACGTGGTACCGCCGTTCGAGGCGAACCGCCAGGCGAGCCCGCTGGCCGCCATCCGCCGCTACGAGGAGGGCGGCCCGCTCAACACCACCGCCCTGTTCACCGTCCACGGCGTGCCGAGCGGCACCCTCGTCCGGATCGCCACCATGGACCGCTACGACGGCATCGTGTGGGGGTTCGGCAGCGGAACGTCCTCCAACGGCTTCCGGCGCTTCGGAAGCACCGTCGACCCCGGGCCCGGCACCCGACGGGTGGTCACGGTCCGAGTGCAGGCCCTCGGTGGCATCTGGCTGCCCGACGTCGGACGGACGGCGGCGGTCATCTTCACCGGCCTCGACGCGGCGGGGCTTACCGCCGGCTTCCGCTACGACGCGTCGACGGGCACGGCCGCCGAGCCCCTGGGCCTCGCTCCGGGAGTCACCTACCGGCTGCTGGCCGACGTGCCGCCGACACCGTCGTCTGGGCAGCTGTCGGGGGCGTCGGCCGGCAACGTCTCGATCCCGCTGAGCGGCGTCCCTCCGATCCTGCGGAGCGACGCGTCGCAGTGGTCGGCGTCGGCGTCGACCCCGTGGGGAAAGGTGCAGGCGATCGCCGACCACCTGCGCACCACCGGCTACTTCAGCACAGGCACGGCTCCCCGTGCCGGCAGCACCGCCCCCATCCTGTCGCGGCCGGGTCACGGCGAGGGACGTCTCACCGCCTTCCTCGAGGGGGGCGGTCTGGTCGGCCACGAGATCGTCGGCGACGACGAGCAGTACGCGGCTGCCTTCGCCCTGATGGCGAACGCCGTCGGGGTGCCAGCCCGAGTGGTCCTCGGTGCCGACGTTCCCCCCGGCGGCACGGTAACCGGTGCCGACGTGCATGCCTGGATCGAGGTGTCGCTGGCCGGGCTCGGCTGGGTGTCGGTGCCGTGGCAGGCGTTCGTGCCGACCCGCCCGGCTCAGGCGGTACCGCCGAACACCACGCCACAGGCGCCGACGTCCGTTCAGGTCACCCCGCCGGTAGTGGAGACCCCGTCCTCGCCGCTGCAAGACCAGCTGGCCGGCTCGGCCACCAACGCCACGTCGACGTTCGGGCACCCCGCCGGCTTCCACCTGCCGGGATGGCTGGTGACAGTGGCATGGTGGCTGCTCACACCCCTGTTGCTGCTCGCCGCTCTGGTGGGATCCGTCTCTGCGCTGAAGCGGCGGCGGCGCACTCGGCGTCGCCGGTCTCCGACGACGAGCGGGCAGATCGCCGGGGGATGGGCGGAGCTGCTCGACGTGGCCAGGGATTGCGGGCACGTTGTGCCCGGCGACCGCACCCGTCGCGAGCAGGCCGCCGTCCTCGGCGAGGCCGCGGGGGCACAGCTCGCCCGCCGGGCGGACGCGGCGGTGTTCGCGGCGAACGACCCGACGGTCGCCGAGGTGGAGGCCTTCTGGGCGTCGGTCGACGAGCTCGGAGCGTCACTGCAGGCCCGCCTGAGCCGGTGGCGACGCTGGCAGGCCGCAGCGAACGTGCGGTCGCTGCGGCCGCTGGCCGGGGGTGCCCGGTGAGGCTGAAGCTGACCTACGAGCGGGGTGGCGGACGCCCGGACGCCGACCTCCTCGTCAGCACAGAGACCACCACCACGGTGGGAGCGCTGGCCGACTACCTCGCTGCGGCCGACCCCGGCAGCGGTGACAGCGGGCGGGGCGGCAGCACAGGGGGCGACGACAGCAAGGGCCGAGCCGCTGGCGGGCACACGCTGGTGCTCGTGGGGGCCCGCCGCCACAACCTGGCGCCCGGAGCCCGCCTGGGTGACAGCGGCATCCTGTCGGGAGCCACGGTGGCGCTGGCCGGCACCGGCGACATCTCCGGCGCCGAGGGGCCACCCCGACAGGTCGCGGCGGTGGTCCACGTCGTGTCGGGGCCCGACGAAGGACGGGAGTTCCCGCTACCGGCCGGCAGCGTCGTCGTCGGGCGCGACCGATCGTGCGAGGTACGCCTGTCGGATCCGCTCGTATCGCGCCGCCACGCCCGGATGACGATCGGCGAGACGGTCGAGCTGGTCGACATGGGCTCGTCGAACGGGCTGGTCATCGGCGACGAACGGGCAGAGCGGGTAGCGCTGCACCCCGGCAGTACGGTGACCCTCGGCGACACCATGCTGAGTGTCCGCCTGCTGGCGCCGCCGGGCCATCGGGCGACAGCGTCCGCCGTCAGCTTCAACCGGCCTCCCCGCGTGGACGCGCGCTATGCCGGCCGGGTGCTGGTCGCCCCGGAGCCGCCCGACGCGCCGCGGATGCAACGGTTCCCACTGTTGCAGCTCCTCGCCCCGCTGCTGCTCGGCGTCGTCCTCTACGTGTCCACCCGCTCGGTGTTCTCGCTCGTCTTCGTGGCCATGAGCCCGGTGCTGATCGTGGCCAGCGCCACCGAAGGGCGCCTGTCGGGCCGCAAGAGCTACCGGTCGGCCCTGGCTCAGTTCCGAGACGACGTCGCCGATCTGGTGGCGGACGCCACCGAGGGGCGTGACGAGGAGCGGCGGCGGCGCGTCGAGGAACTGCCGTCCGCCTCCGAGGCGGCGGCGGCGGCCACCGCGCTCGCACCACTGCTTTGGTCTCGGTGGCCCGACCTGGCCGGGTTCGCCGAGCTGCGGCTCGGCCTCGGCACGCAGCCGGCGCGCAACCGGGTCGAGATACCGAGCGGCAAGCGCAACAACCGCCCATTGTGGAAGGAACTGCTCGACGCGGTCGAACCGTTCGCCACCGTCGACGGGGTCCCTGTGCCCGTCGACCTCCGGCAGGCGGGCGCTCTGGGGATCGGCGGTCCCCGCCCGATAGCGCTCGGGGTGGCCCGAGCACTCGTCGTGCAGGCGGCATGCCTCCACTCCCCGGCCGAGCTGGTCCTCGCAGGTCTCGCCTCCACCGAGACCGGCCCGTCGTGGGAGTGGGTGAAGTGGTTCCCCCACTGTCTGTCGGCGCAAAGCCCGCTGTCCTCCGGCCCACTGGTGTCGACCGACGCCGCCTGCGCTGCCCTTCTGGCGGAGCTCGCGCAGCTCGTCAACGAGCGCGAGTCTCGGCATGGCGACCACGGCGGTCCGCGGCCGCTGCCGGTTGTGTTGGTGGTCGTCGAGGACGACGCCCCGGTGGTGCGGAGCGAAGTGGTTGACTTGGCCCGTCGGGGCGCACCGGTCGGAGTCCACCTGCTGTGGGTGGCCGCCGACGTCAACCGGCTGCCGGCCGCCTGCCAAGTGTTCGTCGAAGCGGCCGAGGCGGGCGACAGCGCGGCGGGCTTCGTCCACGCCGCCGACCTGGTGGCGCCGCTTTCGCTCGAACCGATCGATGAAACAGCTGCCGTGGTCGTGGCCCGACGGCTGGCGAGCGTCGTCGACTCATCGGCCCACGAGGACACCCAAGGCGACCTGCCCCGTGCCGTGTCGCTGCTGACGCTGGTGGGGCACGAGCTCGCAGCCAGCGCCGAAGCAGTGGTCGACCGTTGGAACGAGAGCCGTTCGATCGTGACGGGTCCCAAGGCTCTGCCGTCGTCGGCCGGCCGCCTCCATCGCGACGCCACGCTGCGGGCCATCGTGGGCGAGTCGGCCGCCGGGCCGCACGTCCTCGACCTCCGCACCCACGGTCCGCATGCGCTGGTGGGTGGCACGACCGGGTCGGGCAAGAGCGAGCTGCTGCAGTCGTGGATCCTAGCGATGGCGGCCTCCAACAGCCCCCAGCGTGTCACCTTCCTGCTCGTCGACTACAAGGGCGGCGCGGCGTTCTCCGAGTGCCTCCACCTCCCCCACACCGTGGGGCTCGTCACCGACTTGAGCCCGCACCTGGTGCGGCGGGCGCTCATGTCCCTGTCCGCCGAGTTGAAGCACCGCGAGGACCTGCTCCACCGCCGCCGGGCGAAGGACCTACTCGAGCTGGAGCGCGCCGGCGACCCCCAGGCCCCGCCGAGCCTGGTCATCGTGGTAGACGAGTTCGCCGCACTGGTGAAGGAGGTCCCCGACTTCGTGGACGGCGTGGTCGACGTGGCGCAGCGCGGTCGAAGTCTCGGCCTCCACCTCATCCTGGCCACCCAGCGGCCCGCCGGGGTTATCAAGGACAACCTTCGCGCCAACACCAACCTTCGCCTCGCCCTCCGGGTGGCCGACGACGCCGACAGCGTCGATGTACTGGGCACCGCCGAGGCCGCGTCGTTCGATCCCGCCATCCCGGGCCGGGCGGTGTCGCGCACCGGGCCGGCACAGCTCGTCCCGTTCCAGGCCGCCTACGCGGGCGGCTGGACGAGCGACCTGCCCGAAGGGCCGACCATCGAGGTCGTCACCTTCGGGTTCGGACCGCGCTGCACATGGGAGCCGCCGCCGCCCGAGGAGCCCCTGGACCCCGGTGCACCCGACATCCAGCGCCTGGTGACGACCATCCGGTCCGCCCACCAGCTGGCGGAGATCCCCGACCCCCGGCTGCCGTGGCTGCCCGAGCTCGCCGCCGTCTACGACCTGGCCCGCCTCCCGACCCGGCGCCGTGACGACGAGCTGGTGTTCGCGGTGGCCGACGATCCGGCGCGCCAGGCGCAGCCCACCGTGTCGTTCAACCCTGACGCGGACGGCAACCTCGCCGTCTACGGCACGGGCAACGCCGGGAAGAGCACCCTGCTTCGCACCATCGCCGTGGCAGCCGGGTTCACCGTCCGGGGCGGGCCGTGCCACGTGTACGGGCTCGACTTCGGGTCCCGTGGCCTCGCGATCCTCGAGCCGCTGCCACACGTGGGTGGCATCATCCCCGGCGTCGACGACGAACGCGTGGGCCGGCTGCTCACGATGCTCCGGGCCACCGTCGACGAGCGAGCGGCGCGCTACTCGGCAGTGGGCGCCGGCACCCTGACCGCCTACCGCCAGCTCGCCGACCGGCCCGACGAGCCCCGCATCCTGCTGCTCGTGGACGGCATGGGGGCGTTCCGCTCTGGCTACGACGGTACCGAGCACGCCAAGATCTTCGAGACGTTCCTCGGCATCGCCGCCGACGGCAGGCCGGTGGGCGTGCACGTGGTCATCGCCGCCGATCGCCCCGGTGCCGTGCCGGTCGCGCTGGCCGCCTCGGTGCAGCGCCGGATCGCCCTGCGGCTGGCCGACCCCAACGACTACGCGGCGATAGGCCTCCCGATGGACGTCGTTGACGAGTCGTCCCCGCCCGGACGCGGCCTCTTCGGCGAGACCGAGATCCAGGTGGCGGTGCTGGGCACGAGCGCCGACACCGCCGTACAGGCCGGAGAGATCGTGAAGTTCGCCGCTTCGATGCGCGTCGCCGGGTTCGACCCGGCGCCTCCGGTGGAGCGGCTGCCCGAGCTCGTGCCGCTCGCCGACCTGCCCAAGGAGATCGGCGGCCGGCCGGTCATCGGCGTGTCGGGCGCCACTCTGGCGCCGGTGAGCTTCGAGCCCCGGGGAACGTTCACCGTCGCCGGCCCGCCGGCAAGCGGACGCACCACAGCGCTCACTGCCGTGGTCGCCGCCTTGCGGCGCTGGCGGGCAGACGCCACGCTCGTCTACGTCGGCAACCGCCGCAGCGGCCTGGCGGACGCGTTCGACTGGCGACTGCGAGCCGTCGACGCCGACGAAGCCGTGGCCGTCGCCGGCGAGGTCCCCGGGCTGGCCGGCGAGGCCGAAGAGGACATGGCCCCGTGGGTGGTAGTGGTCGAGGGGCTTCCCGACTTCCTGAACGGGCCGGCCGATCCAGCGCTGTGCGACATGGCCAAGACGCTCGTGGCCAATGGGCACCTGCTCGTCACCGAGGGTGAGCCCGCCGCCTTGAGCGGTTCGTACCCGCTGTTGACGGTCGCGCGCACCAGTCGCAGCGGGATCGTGCTGCAACCGGAGCAGAGCGACGGCGTGCTGTTCCGCTCGCAGTTCCCGCGCCTGCGCCGAGCTGCCTTCCCCGTCGGGCGCGGTCTCTTCGTCCCGCGCGGTGGGCAGCCCGAGGTCGTCCAGGTGGCGGTGGCGTGACCTCGGACAGCGACGGTCGTCACACGACACCCCCGGTCGTCCGGCCGGGGAGTGCTACCCGTTGTCGTTCGACGGGCACTTCCGTACCATTCCCATGTGGGAGGTGCGTTGCCGTGCAGTGCCGACGACCCCTCCCCGGCACTCCGCATCGCACGCGGCGGAGTGCAGGTGAACGGCGGGATACGGCCAACCACAGCGGAGGCCCACACCGCCACGGTCAGACCCACCATCGTCACAACGAACATCAGCTCCGCCACGGCGGGAACCAACAGAGAGAGGGAAGAACATGGCTTTCGAAGGGATGGACCCGGACGTCGTCCACGCGCTCGGCCAGCAACTGAAGAACCAGGAGCAGGCGATCCGCTCGACCGTGTCGGCGGTCGACGGCATCATCAACCAGATGGAGGGCTCGTGGAAGGGACCCGACGCCGTGCAATTCCTCGGCTGGTGGCAGCAGCAGCACCGCCCGGCCCTGCTGCAGGCGGCCGACGCCGTCGGCGGCCTGGGACAGTCGGCGTGGAACAACGTCGAGCAGCAGATCCAGGCGTCGCGGGGCTGAAGCAGCGGGAACCGAACCTGCCGGCGCCGCCATTCGGCGGCGCCGGCAGGGACTCGGCCGACTCCTCGGAGAGCAGTCGATGAGCGCCATGATCGGGATGGACACCGGGGAGGTTCGGCACAACGCCGTGCTCCTCAAGAACCAGGCGGAGTCGCTGCTGACGACAGTCCACACCGTCGACCGCATCGTCTACCAGATCGGGCAGAGCTGGCACGGCGAGGCCGCCGCTCAGTTCATCGATGCCTGGCAGCGCCAGCACCGCCCCCGGATGCTGTCCGCCCAGCAGGACTTGCTCGGCCTGGCCCAGTCGGCCGACAACAACGTCGCCCAGCAGGCCGAGGCGAGCGCCATCGCCGGGAGGGCAGCGCGAGCCGGCGTCTTCGGGTTCAGGAACAGCGCCAACCAGCCGCAGGTCCTCAAGGACGAGCAGTTCGTCACGCAGGGCATCAACGGCAAGACTCGCAACCAGGCGGTCGCTTGGTGGAACCAGCTGGGTCCTCAGAGGGAGCGCGAGCTCCTCGCCACCATCCCGGCGTTCCTCGCCACCATCCCGGCGTTCCGCCCGTACATGCAGCAGTACGCGCAGGATCCGACCCGGGCCGTTGACAACACCAGCAAGGTTCAGGGCTCGTTCCAGGTCGACGTGGTGAAGAAGAAGTTCGGCGCCGCAGGCGGCGCCGAGACCAGCGTCGAGATGGTCACGCTCCCCAGCCATCACGTCCTCGTGACGCTGAGCGGAGGCGCCTTCGTCGAGGCCGCCGTCGGCGCGGGAACGGGGATCGCCTCGGCCGCGGCTGGCGCCAAGACGACGGGTAGTGCGAGCATCACCTACGAGTTCGGCAACGCGGCCGAAGCCAAGGCCTTCTACGACAAGGTCGTCGGGCCCAACGGCACAACGGACACGCCGACCGAGATGGCAAAGAACATCAGCGAGGCAGTGAAGGCGACCCCGGACCTCCACCTCGTCTCCGAACAGTACGCGTTGTCCCAGACCGGTAGCGTGGACGTGGCGGTGGGCGCCGGCGGCGCCAGGGCCACGATCGGCGTCGACGCGAATGCGACGTACATGGTCGACACCGTCGCCCACACCCAGACGTTCAGGTACAGCATCGGCGGCCAGGGGTCGGCTGGCGTCGACGTCGCCGGAGTGTCGGCCAAGGGGGACCTCAGCGTGGCAGTCGTAGCCGGCAGCGGCGACCACCCTGCGCTGCAGCGCATCGTGATCTCTGGCCAGTACGGAGACAGCGTGCGTGTGGGCACCGCCCTGCACAACCGCGCCACGGGATCCGGTGGCGACTTCTCGGTGGCGATCGTGCCCACTGAGGCCAACAGCCAGCACCTCGCCTCCCTGCTCCACGACCTGGCAAGCGGCAACGCGCACGCTGCCCAGTCGCAGCTGCAGGCGCTGTCGCAGCACGCGACCGTCGTCAACCAGACCGACAGGTCGACGACCATCACCAACGGGTTCAACGACCAGGTCGACCTACTGGTGGCGAAGTTCGGCATCAAGGGGACAGACCAACGCGCCACGACCACGTACACGAGCACCGACGTCAAGCCCCCCGGGTGTGATGTAGGCATGCAGATGCCTCGGTAGGGAGCGGGCAGCAGGGGGTCCGACCGAGAGAATCGGCGAGAGGAGTGGTCAGGTGAGCGAGGCGAAAGCGGGCAGCCGGTGCCGGCGTTGCGGTGCGGCAGCGAGCAGGGAAGGTCGGGTCTGCCGCTCGTGCGGCACGGTCCTCCTCCGGCCACCTGGTGCCGACACCGGGCCGGTGGGCGGCGCCCAAGCCGTCGACACCGACCTCACGGTAGACCGGGCGACCCTCCGGCAGGCGGAGGCCCGGAAGCTGACCGCAGCCGACGAGTTGCCTGCCCCGGCCTCCGCGGCAGCTCCGGTGGACGATGCTCGCGACGCGTGGTTCGAGGAGTCGCCGATGTCGTCCCAGACGGTGCCACCGGTAACAGTGACCACCGACGAGCAGATACCGGCCGGTGACGTCACCGCAGGGTTGCACCAGGGCCAGGCGGCAGTGCCGCAAGTAAGCGGATCCGACGTGGCGACCTCGTCGGTACGGGGCTCCGGGGCGGGCACACCCGGCAGTGCCGGCCGAGAAGGTGTGGCCCCTGCCCAGCTTGGCCGCTTGGTTGCCCGCGTCGACCGTTCGTGGTCGGCGCGCTGGAACCGTGGCATCCGGCTGCTGCGACTGTCGACGCACCTGGTCTGGAAGCAGCCGGGCCTGGTGTGGGTACCCGTGACGGCAACGGGCGTGATCATCGGGCTGGTCGTGCTGGCTTCGCTGGGCAGCCAGGTGCTCCCCGCCCCCCTCGCCTTCTGCTGGTGTCTGGCCTGTATCGCCGGGATGGCGACGGCCGGGACGACCAGCCAGGCCGTCATCATGCACCGCGTGGCGGCGGCGGTCGACGGCGAGGCTCAGACCAACACCCAGTCGCTGCAGGCGGTGCTACCCCACATCCAGACCCTGGCGGCCTGGGGGGCACTGTCGTTGACGGTCGGCGCACTCATCCGATCCGTCGAACGGGGCCGCGGCCCGCTCGGGCTCCTGCTCCGGCTGTTCGCCGCGGCCGTCGACGTTGCCTGGTCGGCGGCGACGTTCTTCGTCATCCCCGTCGTCGTCTTCGAGGGCATGGGCGTGCGTGCTGCCATGCGGCGGTCGCGGACGCTGCTGAGCTCCGTGTGGGGCGAGGGCGTGGTGGGCGTCGGGGTGCTCGCCGTCGTGCTCAACGTCGCGGGCTTCGCCGCCGTCGGACTAGCCATACTGCTGCTCGCCGCCCACGTGTGGGTGCTGGCCCTGCTGGTGGTCCTCGTCACGGTGATCGGCATCAACCTCCTGGCGTGCGTGGCGTCGCCGGTGTTCGCCGTGGTCCTCTACCGGTTCGCCACGACCGGACGGACGGCGCTTGACCTGCAGCCACAGGACTTGGCGGCGGCCTTCCGGCCGCAGCGCCGTCGGCGCACCGAAGTGCCGGGCGCCGCGGGCTGACGCAGACCAGCCGGGCCCCAACCCCGCCCGGGCGCGCTCGGGAGTGGACGCCCCGGCTACCACCGCCCGCTCCACCTCTTCGAGACGCCAGCCGTGGTGGTCGACCAGCTCGTTGACGCGGGCGTGGACGCTGGGGGCCACCGGGCGGTGGGCGGGGAGCAGCATGGCGTCGGGCAGCTGGCGGACCTTGGCCATGGACCCGAGGAAGGAACCCAACGGCGTATCCATTCAGGTCTCCATAAGACGTTCGAGCAGCTCGGGTGAGGCCCGAACGTGTCCGGACTTGAACTTCCCGACGGGCACGTCGAGGCAGACGACGACGAGATCCTCGTAGAACTCGTGGATCT
>JAKAYQ010000251.1 GCA_021826725.1 Actinomycetes bacterium | reverse complement strand
TTCCGATCGTGAGCGTGGATCTCCCAGATGGCCGGCAGCTCCGTCGTGAGCTGCGAGCAGATCTCGTAGGTGGCGAAGGGCTCGAGGACGCCGACGGTGTCTGCGTACCGGAACTGGGTCACTCCGATCTGGGCCAGCTCCCGGGCCATCTGCAACACGTGTGCGGTGGGGGTCCGGGAGGCGTCTTCGAAGCCCACCGACACGGCAAGTCCCTTCGCCTGGGCGTGCTCGACTGCCCGGCGGGCTCGTCCGGCCAGCTCAGAGCGGTCGATGCCGAGCTTGCGCGTCAGCTGAAGGTCGGAGATCGGCACGCAGATGTGGACGAGGTCGACGCCGCACGTCGCTGCGGCTGCCACGTCGGTCACGGTCGCCCGCGCCCATGCCGACACTCGTGCCGACAGCCCCGATCTGGCTACGGTGGAGACGGACTCCTGTTCTGCAGGACCACTGGCGGGCGTGCCGGCTTCGATCTCGTCGATGCCAGCTCGGTCGAGGGCAGTAGCGATGGCGATCTTCTCTTCCGCGGTGAAGCTCACGCCGCTGGCCTGCTCACCGTCTCGGAGGGTCGTGTCGCAGAGCTCAACCCGGTTTGACTGGTTCACGATGCCTCCTGCATGGAGTCCCAATGCCAGCCCTCGTCGTCGCTGGCGAGATGGCCGCCGGTGGTCGTCAGGAGCAGGCGAACGGCGGGTAGCCCCGCGGGGAGCGCGTACAGGCCAAGGACAGTGTGACGGGGGACCGGTCCTCTCGTATCCCAGCTGGCGCCACTGGTCCGCGAGCAGCGCACCCGGCCTTGGTCACATATCGCCCAGAGCGTCGCGTCGTGGCTGAAATTTGGAGAGATAGCAAGAAGTACCGGCTCCCATTGATGGAGAAGGTGCTCCCAAGTGCGCCCACCGTCGTAGGTGCACCACAGGCCGCGTCGTGCGCCCGAGGTTCCGCGCATACCGGCGAAAGCCATCCCATCGTGGGCAAAATCTGGTGAAACGACAACACAATGCGTGGTGGGCATGCGGTGCGTCTGGCTCGATGCACGGAGTGAGCGAGTGCCGGCAGCGCTGATGAAGCAGGTGCACGGTGCTGAGCGCAAGGGGACTGTTGGGTGGTGGAGCGTAACCACGTGTCCCTCCTATCGAGGACGGAACCAGGTGGGTGTGGGTCTATGGCGGTAGGACGGTAGTGAGCAACTACAGGTTGAGTTGCACGGTATAGATGGCGTGTTTCCCCCTGAGGGCTGGCGTGTTAACTGCGGATGAACCCCTCCGGCTGGGCAGCTTCGGCGCTGGGCTGCGTTGGGTTGGGCTGCGTTGGGTTCGGCTGCGTTGGGTTGGTCTGCGCGTGGCGTGGCGTGGCGTGGCGTGGCGTGGCGTGGCGTGGCGTGGCGTGGCGTGGCGTGGCGTGGCGTGGCGTGGCGTGGCGTGGCGTGGCGTGGCGTTAGCTCGTCCTAGGGGCTGGTACGGAACGGGAAAACCTGTCGCCTCGATGTCGAAGGTCGGTCGAAATGGGTGGAGGTTGCACCTTCTGTCCGTACCCCGTCGCCGTCATGGTGGTGCCCGTCGTCGGCACCGCCCCGAGCGGGTGGTCCCCGGTGCTGTCCAGGATCTCGGCCCTGCGTCCGCCCACCAATCAGGTCGAGACCGCCAGCACGGCCGCGTCGGGCTGCGGGTTGGGGCTGGTCGTCCACGCCGGCATGGCGTACGCGGCCGTGACCGTCCACCGGCGGAACGGTTCGAGGCCGTCCACGGCGCCCGGGGAGAAGGACGTACCGGCGCCGGTTCCCGCCTCGGGGTGGGCTGCCGTGAGCAGCAGGTCGTGCCCCGGGCTGTCGACGACGCTGGCGGTACAGGTTTGGGCGGCGGCGGCCGCCGTCAGGAAGAACGGATCCACGGCAGGGTCCGTGGACGGGCCCGTCGTGGACGAGGAAAAAAACGCCGGGTACGTAAGGCCTGTGCCGGAAACGGCGGTCACCGCCGCGGCTACGGCCAGCGTCACGACGACGAACAGCTGGGGCCGGTGCCAGCGGACCCGTAGGCGGGACGGGTTTACCGGTCGGGGTGGTGCCCCGACGGTCGTGGGGGTGAAAGCCATGCGGGGAGCCTGTTCCGTCGTGGACTGGGTCGCCGTGACCGCCGTCGACGGGGTGCGCTGCCCCGTTGGCGAGGGAGAGCCGGGCGAGGCCGATGGCATCCCGCGCCGCAGCGATGTCGGTGATACACCCTCATGCGACCATTGGCCGGTGCCCGCTGCCGTATCCCGTCCCCGCCTGATCACCGAGATTCGCCGCTTCGGCAACGACCTGGCGACGATGCTGGCTGGTCTCGATCCCCGGACGCTGCACCCGAGCGATGCCGCTGTGCTCGTCAATGAGGTTGTGTCCGTTGAGCGCCGGCTCGCAGGGCTGCGGTTGGCTTGCGCGGCACGGGCGGCGGAGTCGAGTGCGGTGGCGGCCTCCGGAAGCCGGTCGGCCGAGCACTGGTACGCGGAGCAGGTGGGCGTGGGGCTGCCGGCGGCGCGCCGTTCCCTGCAGACGTCGCAGCGCCTGCAGGAGCTGCAACGCACCCGCGAGCAGGCGATGGCCGGAGCGCTGTCTGAGGTCCAGGTCGATCGAGTGGCGGACGCAGCTTTCGCCAACCCGCGGAGTGAGGGTGAACTCCTCCGGGCGGCCAGGCGCAGCGGGATGCGTGGTCTGGCCGCGGTGTGCGACCGGGCGAAGGCGGAGGTCAGCGACGAGCACGCGGAGCAGCAGCGGCTGGCGGCCGTGCACCGTCGTCGGTTCCTGCGTCACAGCCGCACCGCTGACGGGGCGTTCCGGCTGGAGGTGCACACCACCCCCGACGCTGGGGCCCAGGTGATGGCGGCCGTCGAGCGGCGTGCCGACCAGCTGTTCCACGTTGCCCGGCGTCAGGGCCGTCGCGAGCCGCACCACGCCTATCAGGTCGACGCATTGGTCGACCTGGTCACGGCCGCGGTGACTGGTGCACGGTCTTCCGACACGCCCGATCCGGCCGATCGAGCCGATGCGGAGAAGGAACGTGGTTCGGCCGCCGGCCAGCGGGGACAGTCGACGGGTCTGGTGGCCACCATCACGTTCCTCGTCGACGCCGAGGCCTTCCGTCGGGGTCGCCTCGGATCGGGCGAGCGGTGCGAGCTGGCCGGCGTGGGGCCGGTGCCGTTGTCCATGGTGGAGCGCTACGTGGGGGCCAGCCGCGTCGACCTGGTGGTCACCCGTGGCGTCGATGTGGCATCGGTGGTCTCGCTCGGTCGGGTCATCCCCCGGGCGCTCCGGGTGGCCCTGCAGGTGCGCGATGCGACCTGTGTGGTCCCCGGCTGTGACGTGTCGAGCCCACTCGAGATCGACCACATCGTGCCCTTCGCCCGCGGCGGGCCGACACGCCTGAGCAACCTCTGTCGGTTGTGTCCCCACCACCACGACCTCAAGACGTACCGGGGGTGGACCATTCGCGGGGGCCCCGGTGCGTGGGAGTGGCGGCGACCCGACGAACCGGGCGATCCCGACTCGACCAGCCGAATCGACGGCTGTCCCGCGCCGGCATCGATGCCTGACGCTGCGTCGCCCGGCGTTGCACGCACGGCGACGACGAGCCGGCAGCGACAGGGGCGCCCACCGCGGTCGCGGTCCGACGGTCCGACGGCAACCGCGGGGCATTTCGCTCGCGCACTTTTCGACTCGGCGTGATAGGCCGAGATCGCCGCTGGGTCGGAGTGCAGTTCTGGCTGGAACCACCGGCTGTCGAAGGCATGACCCTCGTGGTCTCGGTGATCCCGGACGTGCTCCACTGAGCTGACGCATCAGTGGGCGACCAAGCACCGCCGGTACACGACGAACAGCGGCCGCATCGGCGCCTGGGCGAGCTCCGGGTGGCGGGCCACCATCTCCGACGAGGGGCGGGGCTCTGCGATGCGCTCGACCACGAACCCGACGAAAGGGCTCGCGCGACAACGACGCGGGCACAAGATGAAGTGGTTGGCTGCCGATGGTGTCACCAGGAGGAACGGGCATCTCTGCAGGTCACCGCACCGGCCTTGCGGCACGAGATGTTGCGTCCGCGTAGACAGCGCGCGAGCCCCCCGATGAACGCCCGCGGTGGGGTTGCCACTCGCCGGTGGGGTTCCACGGCACTGCCCGGACGGCACTGCCTCCAGACGGCACTGCCCGGACGGTACTGCCTCCAGACGGCACTGCCCGGTCGGCACTGCCTCCAGACGGCACTGCCCGGACGGTACTGCCTCCGGAGTGTACTGCCTCATTA
>JAKAYQ010000250.1 GCA_021826725.1 Actinomycetes bacterium | reverse complement strand
CGAGGAGGACCGCGACCTGAGGCTGGACGGCCGAGGGGAAATGCTCCTCGAACGCGGCGGCCTGGGCCAGGTCACGAGGGAAGCCGTCGAGGACGTAGCCCCCGGTGGCCACTGCCTGCTCCAGCTCCCGAGCGAGGATGGCCACCACGACTTCGTCGGCCACCAGGTCGCCGTGCGCGAGCACCGAGGCGATGTGCCCGCCGAGCGACGAGCCCGAAGCGACCTCGTCGCGCAACAACGCACCGGTGGCCACGTACGCCACGCCGAGCTGTCCTGCGAGCAGCCTGCCCTGGGTGCTCTTGCCGGCGCCCGGGCGAGCAAGCAGGACGACCCGGCGCACTGCCACAGTCGTCTCTACCGCAGTCGTCTCTGCCACAGGCTCGTGCTGCCTGTCGTGCCGCCCGTCGTGCCGCCCGTCGTGCCTGGTCCCGGTCCTCACGCTGTCGGCGCCGCTGGCGTGGGCGGGGACGGCGCGCCGACGGCTGCGTCGAGGTCGGCGACCCGGGCCTTGCCGTGCATCGGCATGGCCGAGCCGAGCCCCGGGATGTCGCGTCCGGGAAGCAGGAAGTGCCAGTAGAACCACTGGAACTCGACCTTGGCCAGGTGGCTGAGGCGCGAGTCCTTCAGGAGCGGGAGGCCGACGGCGGTCGGGAAGTGTCCGGGGAGGGGCTGGGTGGTGTAGTTCGAGTCGAGCAGCATGGCCTTGTGGAAGCCCGTCTCGATGAAGCCAGTGCCGTGCCCGTCGTAGTGGGCGTCGGGTGGCTCGCCGGCGAGGAACCGGCGGATGTTGTGGACGACCACCTCGCCTTCGAAGTGGGCCACCGAGCCGGTCTTGGAGGTGGGGAGGTCGGCGGCATCGCCGATGGCGAAGACCTCCGGGTGCGCTGGCGACTGCAGGGTCTTCGTGTCCACCTCGATGAAGTCCCGCTCGTTACCGAGCCCAGGGGAGCGCCCGATATAGGCCGCGCCCCGGAAGGACGGCACGACGACCGCGAGGTCGAAGCCGACCTCACGGCCGCCGGCGTCGACGATCCTCCCGTTCGCCCCGTCGACCTCGGCGATGTGGAAGTCGGTCTCCTGGCTGACCCGCTTGTCGGCGAAGAGCTGCTCGACGCTCTCGTCGGCGATCGGCGCGGCGAAGAGGCTGGGTAGCGGGCTCAGAAAGGTGATCTCGATCCGGTCGCGCACGTGGCGCTCGGTGAAGTACCAGTCGGCTAGCAGGCAGAACTCGAGCGGGGCGACCGGGCACTTGATGGGCATGTCGACGACGCCGACGACGAGCCGTCCCTCGTCGAAGCGCTCGAGGGCTGCCGACAGGGCGGCAGCGCCCTCCAGGTCGTAGAAGGTGAGGACCGTGTCCATCCATCCCGGGCCGGTGAGGCCGGGCGTGGCCTCGGGGGCGAGGCGTGCCCCGGTGGCGACCACCAGGGCGTCGTAGTCGAGGACAGTGCCCTCTGCCAGGTGGACCCGGTGCTCGTCTAGGTCGACGTGGCCGATCTCGGTCTCGTGGAAGTCGACGCCGGCCCGGAGCTGGCGGCTCCTTGACCGCACGATGTCCTTGGGCTGGCTGATGCCGAAGGCGACGGGAACCTGACCGGGCTGGTAGATGTGGCGGTCGTCCCGGTCGACCACGGCGATGGTCGCCTCTCGTCGCCCATAGGCGCGGCGCAGCCGGTTGGCGAGCAGCGTCCCACCGGTCCCGCCACCGAGGATCACGATCCGCTGTGCCATCGCCCTACCTCCCGACGGACGCCGGCCCCAAGCCGCGTCCAACTGCGGGCAGCATGCGCTCCTCTGGAACCTCTGGTCAGGGCCGTTCGTCCCTTCTGCCCCCGTTGACCAGCCTCGCCGGAGGTCGACATCGAGGGCAGGGGACGTTCGACCCTGGCCAGATCGGGGGCGATCGTGCAAGTTGGGAGGAAGATGCCCTACTTCGGGGCCACGCGATGGGAGATGACCGATGCCAGCGACGGTCTACCAGCGACGGCAGGAGGACGCGATGGCCCAGCACCAAGACTGGAGCTCGAGTCCTCGACCCGGCCGGTCGATGGCCCCGTCGTCGGCTCGGCCTGGTCGTCTGTCCCTTTCGTCGCCGGTCGGAACGGTCCCCATCACCACACCATCACCCCCTGCTGACCGAGGAGAGCGACGACATGCGTGACAACGACGAGTGGTCCCCCGACGAGCCGTTGGGAGCTGAGGCGTTCGAACCGGGCGACGAGGCGTTGGGCGAAAGCATCATCCTCGACCCGGAGCTGGACGAAGTGGTCCAGGTCGACCCATCCCTCGATCCGACCCTGCAGGTGGACGAGCGCGAGCTCGAGGAGGTCGGAGCCGACCTCGACGACCCTGAAGCGATGGTCACCCTCGGCGGCGGCGGTGACGATCCCGACGGCTTGGGAGAGCCCGCCGGCCGAGCGACCGCCCGGCGCGGCGACAGTGAGGGTTGGAGCCTCGAAGCACCGGGTCCGTACCCGGACGACCCCGACGCCGATCCCGACGCCTGAAGGTTCTCGTGGGCGTCGCCACGGCCGTCGGCGCCACGGCAGATGGAGACCGTCCCCCCTCCGGCAGCCCGCCGACATGCGGTCGCTGTCCAGGGGCGGTGAGCTGACGTGGGACCGGGCACCGCCGCCCTTCGGGACATCCTCCGGCCCCCGTGGGTGGACCGGACGCTGACGCTTGTCTGGACCGCCAGAGTGTCGATGAGCGCGGGCCGGGCGCTCGCAGGAGTCGTCGCGCCGCTCTACCTGGCTGCCTTGGGCTTCGGGGGGCTGGAGCTCGGGGAGCTCTTCGTCGGCGTCGCCCTGGCGTCCGCTGCGCTCTCGGCGGCCGTGGGTCTTCTCTCGGACCGTCTCGGGCGCAAGCCGTTCCTCATCGTGTTCCCAGTGCTCACTGCCGGTGCGGCAGTCGTCTTCGCCAGCGTTCGCTCGGTGCCGGTGCTGTTCGCCGCCGCTGCCCTTGGTAGTTTCGGTCGCGGGTCCGGTGCCGGTGCGGGGGCGGTCGGCCCCTACCAGCCGGCGGAGTCGGCTCTCGTGACCGAGGACACGCCGGCCGAGTGGCGGAACAGTGCCTTCGGTCGCTTGCAGTTCGGGTCGTCGTTCGGAGCGCTGGCGGGCTCGCTGCTCGCCATGCTCGCCGGCAGCCGTCACGTGCGCCCCGAGGCGGCGCTCCCCACCTTCAGGTCCGCCTTCGTGGCCATCGCTGCCGTGTCACTGGTAGCCGGCGTCCTCGCCTTGTGGATGACCGAGCCGGTTCACCCGGCCAGCACAGGGCGGAACGGATGGCGTCCCCGTCTACCGGTCCGGTCGCGGGGCCTGCTCGTGCGGCTGGCGGCGACGAACTCGGTCAACGGCCTGGCCGTCGGCATGATCGGCCCGTTCCTCACCTACTGGTTCTACCGGCGCTTCGGGGCCGGTGCCGGGGAGATCGGCCTGCTCTACGCGGTGGTGAACGCCGTGAGCATGAGCTCCGCCCTCTCGGCATCGGGACTGGCCAGAAGGTGGGGCCTGGTGCGGACGGTCGCGGTGGTCCGGGTGTTGACCGCGGTGCTGGTCCTGCCGCTCGTGCTGGCACCGACCTTCGTGCTCGCCGGGGCCGCTTACACGCTGCGCATGGTCGTCCAGCGGGCCGGCATGCCGCTCCGACAGTCCTACGTCGTCGCCATGGCCGATCCCGAGGAGCGTTCGTCGGTCGCCGCGTTGTCGAACTTGCCGAGCCAAGTGCTGATGGGCCTCAGCCCGCTCGCTTCGGGGTACCTCCTCGACGACGTGAGCTTGAGCCTCCCCTTCGAGCTCGCCGGCCTCCTCCAGCTCGTCAACGCCGCGATGTACTGGTACTTCTTCCGTCACCATCCCCCGGCAGAGGAGGTCGTCCAGCAGGCCGTCGACCCTGTGGCGGACCCCCTGGATGGACCGTAGGTCGTTCGGCCCTGGTGGCCGTCGGTTCGCCAGGGAGACGCTGGTTGTCGACCAGAGGTACTGCCCACGAGAGGCAGGCGGTCACGCACGAGAGGAGACCACCATGTTGCTGAGGTTCGATCCGTTCCGGGGGTTCGACGACCTTGCCGACCAGTTGCGAGACGCCAGGCAGACGCGTTCCATGCCGCTCGACGCCTACCGCATCGGTGACGTGTTCCACGTCGACCTCGACTTGCCGGGCATGCGGCCCGACTCGATCGAGGTGACGGTCGAGAAGAACGTGCTCAGTGTGAAGGCAGAGCGCCAGTGGAAGACCGAAGGCGTCGAGACCGTGGTGTGCGAACGGCCGACGGGCACGTTCGCGAGAGAAGAT
>JAKAYQ010000035.1 GCA_021826725.1 Actinomycetes bacterium | reverse complement strand
CCACATGGGGCCAGTCTGCCGCATGGCGGGCGGCAGGGGCCGACCGGCCGGGCCTCCCCTACGGGCGAGGCATGCCGGCCGAGCAACAGGGGGCGTTCGCCTCCCTGCAACGCACGCAGGCCTGCCCGCGAAGGACGCAGGCCTACCAGCGGCAGACGCAGGCCTACCAGCGGCAGACGCAGGCCTACCAGCGGCAGACGCAGGCCTACCAGCGGCAGACGCAGGCCTACCAGCGGGGGACGTAGGCGCCACGACCGGCTGCCGCGCTCACCAGCGGGTCCGCGCCCTCATCGACGCCCCCGACCACCTCGGTCACCCACGGAAGCCGATCCCGCAGGATGCGCTCGACACCGCCCTGCAGGGTTGCCGACGAGATGGCGCAGCTGCTGCATGCGCCCTGGAGCTGGACCTCGACCACGCCGGTGGCGACATCGGCACGGACGAGGACGAGGTCGCCCCCGTCCGTCTGCACCGCAGGGCGCATCATCTCGACGAGCTCGTGCAACGCCTGCTCACGTTCCGCCCGTTCCTCGTCACTCAACGCTGCCTCCGGCTTCGCTCCTCCCCCGCCGGCCACCGCCGCCCCTGGCTCCGCTGGTTCCTCGTCGCTCACGGCTGCTCCGTCCATCTGACCATTCTGCCGGGAGCCAGCACCGAGCGTGCCGTTGGACACCGATAGCATCTCTCCGTGCCGCCCACCGCACCGCAGACGCCCGAGACTGGTGGGCTCAGCCCCCTCGGCCCCCACAGCTCCCTCGGCCTCATGTTGCCGACGATGCCCCAGGGCTCAGCGGCAAGTCCCGGCGGTCGGGCACACGTGGGCCCGCCCGACCTGCCCACCGGCACCGCCGTACCCGGTCCGCCGACGCCGGGGACTGCGCCGATGGCACGGACCGGGACCACCGGTCTTCCTTCCGCGGCCGCACTGGCTGCCGTGGCCGCCGGCGCCGAGGCAGCCGGGGCCGGCGGCATTTGGGCCTGCGACCATCTCTTCTGGCACTCACCGGTCGTCGAGTGCCTGACCGCGCTGGCCATCGCCGCTGCCGCCACCGAGCGCTGCGCCGTCGGGTCCAGCGTCCTACAGCTCCCGTTGCGCGATGCCATCGTCGTCGCCAAGCAGGCGGCGACGCTCCAGCAGCTCTCCGCAGGCCGTGCCGTGCTCGGCCTGGGGGTCGGATCACATCCCGGCGAGTACACGGCGGCCGGCCGCGACTTCGCCGCCCGGGGACGGCGCCTCGACGACCAGGTGGCGGAGGTGCGCCGGCTGTGGGCAGCCGATCCGGCCCCCGATGGCTCTTCACTCGACGACAGCGATCCCGGGCGCTACCGCCAGCGGCCGGCGGGCGAGGGCCCGCCGATCTGGTTCGGCGGTTCGTCGCCCGCCGCACTCGAGCGGACGGCCCGCCAGGGCGACGGGTGGATGCCACTGTTCCTCGATCCCGACCAGTACGCCACGACCCGCGCCGACCTGGCCCGACGCTGCGAAACTGTCGGCCGGGACCCCGACGGCGTCGTGCCGGCGCTCGTCGTGTTCGTATCCCTGGCGGCCGGCGGCGCCGACGGCGAGGACGAGGCCATGACTCGCGGCACCGACTGGATGTCGAGCCTCTACCGCCTGCCGCCCCGTGCCTTCGCCCGCCACCTGGTGGCCGGACCGGCTCGCCGGTGCGCCGAGCGCGTGGCGCAGTGGTTCGAGGCCGGCGCCGCACACGTGGTCGTCTTCGTCACGCACGACGAGCCGCTGGTACAATTCGAAGACCTGTCCACTGCGCTTTCCGGGGTGCTCGCCGCCGACTGGACGCCCGGTCCGACCCCGACTCGACCGCCCCGAGGTACGTTGTTCCTGTCAACAGCACCATCGTCGGACAGCGCTCGCAGGTGGTCGGCATCGACCACCGAGCCCACCGTCCGCGCACCGGCCGCTCGCACGGACCTGGCTGCAGCACCTGGTCCGTCACCGTCGGAGGCCGCCGGTGGCGGGTCCTGGTGACGGTCGTAGGGATGCGCTCGCCACTCGCACAGCCACCAGAATCGAGGAACCGGTGAACCAGGCCACGCACGTCGTCGGGGTAGGCATGACCGCGATGGACCGTCGTGACCGCGGTCCTCAGGAGCTCGCCATCGAGGCGGCGTCCCGCGCCCTGGCGGACGCCGGCCTGGCCCCGTCTGCCGTCGGCCTGGTCGTGTTCGCCAACGCCACCGGCGGGCGGCTGTGCGACCAGGGATGCATCCGCGGCCAGTCCTGGCTGCGCGACCTCGGGCTCGGCGGCGCCCCCATCGTGAACGTCGACAATTCGTGCGCCGGGGGCTCGTCCGCTCTGCACCTCGGCACCATGGCCGCCATTGCCGGCCGTAGCCCCGTCCTGGTCGTCGGGGTGGAGAAGATGTGGACCGGTGACCGTGACGAAACGCTGCTCGGCGTCGAAGACGGCCTCCCAGCGGAGGAGCGCCAGCCGATGCGGACCGCCCACGGCAACGGCTCGGGCAGCGTGCTCATGGGCCTGAACTCCACCTGGGTCGAGCGCCAGCTGGCCGAGCGCGACACCACCATGGAACAGATCGCCGCCGCGGCGGTCAAAGCCCGCCGGTGCGGAGCACGAAACCCGTTCGCCCAGTTCCGTACCCCGGTCACAGCGGAGGAGGTGCTCGCCGCTCCGACCGTGGCGGGACGACTCACCCGCCTGATGTGCTCGTCGTTCACCGACGGCGCAGCTGCCGCCGTGCTGGCGACCGGAGCATCCATGGGAGCCCCGCGCATCGCCGCCAGCGTCGCCCGGTCCGGTTCCGGCGACCTCGACTACCACGACCGCATCGGCGAGGCTGCCGAGGAGGCGTGGAAAGCCGCCGGCCTCGGCCCCGAGGACGTGGACGTCGTGGAGGTCCACGACGCCACCAGCGCCGAGGAGCTGTACGCGCTCGAGTCGCTGGGGTTCTTCGCACCGGGTGAGGCCGGCCGGGCCACGGTCGCCGGCGACACCGACCTCGGAGGGCGCTCGGTGACCGTCAACACGAGCGGGGGGCTCGTCGCCCGGGGCCACCCGCTGGCTGCCACCGGCATCGCGCAGGTCGCCGAGCTGACCTGGCAGCTCCGGGGAGTGGCCTCCGGTCGCCAGGTTCCCCGCGCCCGGGTCGGCGTCGCCGCCAACACGGGCGGCATCATCGCCGGCGACACCGCCCTGGCAGCCGTGCACGTCCTCGTCGCTGACTGAACCCCTCTTCACCGCGCCCGCACCCGCACGAACGCACCGCACTCGACAAACCGAACACCACACCCGACAGTGAGGAGCCCAATGCCCGGCGCACGAATCACCGGCTGGGGCATCGCCGTGCCCGACAAGGTGGTCACCAACACGGACCTGTCCCTCCGCCTCGACACCAGCGACGAGTGGATCACCGAGCGCACGGGGATCAAGGAACGGCACATCGGCGGCACCACGTCGGAGCTCGCCATCGCCGCCGGGCGTGCCGCGCTCGACCGGGCCGGCGTGTCCCCCGGGGAGATCGACGTCCTTGTCCTGGCCACGACGACGCCGGACGCCATCGTTCCTGGCACGTCGGCCACTGTCCAGGACGGCCTCGGTACGGCCGGTGGCGCCATGGACCTGAATGCGGCGTGCTCCGGTTTCGTGTACGGCATGGTGGCGGCGCACGGCCTTGCCCTGGCCGGCGCTTCCAAGATCCTGCTCATCGGCAGCGAGACCCTCTCGCGGATCACCGACTGGGACGACCGTACCCTCGCCATCCTCGTCGGCGACGGTGCCGGCGCGGTCGTCCTCGAGGCGACCGACGGCCCCGGCGAGCTTCTCGGGTGGCACCTCGGTGCCGACGGCTCGCTACGGCATCTCCTGCACTGCGAGCACGGGGGGCACCTGTGGATGAACGGCAAGGAGATATTCCGCCACGCGGTACGCGCCGTCATCGAGTCGTCGCTCACGGCCCTGGAGCGGGCCGGACTGAGCCCGGACGACGTCGACATGTTCATACCGCATCAGGCCAATGCACGGATCATCACGGCTGCGGCGTCGCGGCTGGGGATATCCGAGGACCGCTACGTCGTCACCATCGACCGCTACGGCAACACGTCGTCGGCCTCGATCCCCCTGGCGCTGGCGCATGCGATCGAGTCGGACCGACTGCACCGAGGAGACATCGTCCTCCTGTCCGGGTTTGGCGGTGGCATGACCTGGGCCAGCGCCGTCCTGCGGTGGGGACTGTGACGTGGGGACTGTGAACGGCGCAGCCCGACCGGTGGCCGTGATCCTGGCCGCGGGCTTGGCGAAGCGGTACGGAGGGTGCAAGCCCCTGGCGCCGATCGGTCTGCACGGCGAAGCGGTCATCGACCTCACCGCAGCCGACGCGGTCGGGGCCGGGTTCGGCGAGGTGGTGCTGGTGCTCGGGCCGGTGACGGGTCCCGCCGTCGAGTACCACGTTCGCCGCGTCTGGCCCGACGACCTGCGGGTCCAGGTGGCCTACCAGCAGCAGCCGCTGGGCACGGCCCACGCCGTGCTCTGTGCCCGCCGCCAGATCGGCGACCGACCGTTCGCCGTGGTGAACGGCGACGACGTCTACGGCGTCGGGTCCTTCTGCCGGCTGCGCGAGCACTTCGAGACGTCTGCCAGTGAGCACGCCCTGGTGGCGTTCGCGCTCGGAGACAGCATCGTCGGCGACACGCCGGTCACGCGTGGCGTCGTGCACGCCTCACCCGATGGGATGCTGCAGGGCATCGACGAGCGCAAGCACGTCCGCCGGCTGCCCGACGGCACCTTCGCCGTCGGCGACGGCCGCCAACCAGACACCCTGGGACCCGACACGCCGGTGTCGGTCAACCTGTGGGGATTCCGGCCCGCCATCTGGGCAGAGCTGGCCGCCGCGGTGACATCCGCCCACCCTTACGTCGACGACCATGGCACCGTCGACGGTGCGACCGGGTCAGACGGCTCGGGGGCAGAGGTCCTGCTGCCCGAGGTGGTGGGGACGATGGCCGCCGGGACGTCGGGCCGCGGTCCACAGATGGTTCGCGTGCTGAGCGGGCAGGGCACGGTGGTGGGGGTCACCCACGCCGCCGACCTGCCCCATGTGCGGGCGGAGCTCGCAACCATGGTGGCCGTCGGCGACCGGACCGAGCAGCTCTGGCCGGCTCGCTCCTGAGCCGACGGTGCCCGACGACGGCCACGCGGAGGTCATGCGCCAGGTGGTGGTGCGAGGACGGGTGCACGGGGTGGGATTCCGGGCGTCGTGCGCGGCACGTGCCACCGCCGCCGGCGTGTCGGGGTGGGTCGCCAACCGGGCCGACGGCACAGTCGAGGCGCTGTTCGCCGGGCCCGCCGAGACTGTCAACCAGCTCGTCGAATGGTGCCGCCACGGTCCGCCTCTTGCCCGTGTGACCGCCGTCGACGTCACCGACGCGCCGCCAGCCTCCACCGCTCCCACGGGCACCGGGTTCGCCATCAGGTGACGCGGACCGCCACGCACCGGACGCCGTCGGCGACGTCACCGGTCGGCTGAGCACGACCGCCACGCGCCGGACGCCGTCGGCGACGTCACCGGTCGGCTGAGCACGACCGCCACGCGCCGGACGCGGCGCGACCCCGAGCCGCCGGCCGGCAAATGCGGCCGCAACTCGGGGCGCACGCCCGACGGCGAGCGGGTCCACCGGACCGGGGTCGGACGTTCCCCGGGCTGGCGCTCACCGGGCCGGCTCGACGAACCAGCCCGGTCACCTCACTCGCCGCACGACCCGCACCCGGCCCCGGGCCACCAGGTGCACCGCGTGGCGGCGATCCCGGTGCTCGGCGGCCGTGCCGAGCTCGCTGCCCGTACTCTGCGCCCCGGCGCCACCCACGACAAGGGGGTTGGGCCATATCCAGAAGTTGTCCACCACATTCATGGCGCTCATCCCCAGATCGCCGGCCGCCGTCCCCAGGTCATCGACAGCCGTCCCCGCATCACCGGTTGCCACCTCCGCATCACCGGCAACCACCCCACGGTCACGCTCACCAATCCCAGACGGATCCAGATCACACCGGCACGTCCTTGACGCGGGCCGCTCCGAGGGCCTGGAATGTCCCGGCTCGCCCCCCAAGAACGGCTGCCCCCCCAGGTCCCCAAAGGGCCTCTTCCCGGGCCCCCAAAGGCTCCGGCTAGCCGGGATCGGTGAGCTACGCCGGCTCTCACGATTCTCTGGGAATGCCGGGCAGGCCGTCACAGACCAGCTGCGTCAGGTAGGAGCCGAGCTGCGCCCTGCTCATCGCCCCACGCTCGAGCCACCAAGATCCGGCAGCCACAGCCATGCCCACCATGCCGTACGCCCACGCCTCAGCGGCACCGGAGTCCCTGCCCGCCGAGCGCAGGCGGTCGCCGAGGACGACGGCCACCTGGCGGCTGACACGGGCAAGGTAGTCGTCGACGGCCTGGCGCCTCGAAACCGGATCGGCATGCAGCGCCAGGAACCTGTAGAGCTCCGGCTCGCGCTCCACGAACGCCAGGTAGGTGTCGATGGCATCAGCCACCATCTGCCGGGGAGCGACCTCAGCTGCAGCCAGCACCTGGTCCAGACCCGCCCCCAACGAGGCGAAGGCGTGCTCCCCGACAGCCCGGTGCAGCCCGGCGCGGTCACCGAACACGCGGTAGAGGATGGGCTTGGCCACACCGGCCTCTGCCGCGAAGCGGTCCATGGACGCGTCCGGGCCTTCGCGACGGATGACACGGACAGCGGCCTCCACCATCTGCTGGCGCCGCTCCTGACGACGCCGGTCGCGGTCGCTCGAGTGGTCCGGAGCCTTCCGCACCGCCGGGATCGTATCGGGTCACCCCGCCGCTCGACGTTCCGCCCGCCCGCCCGGCGGGAACCCGGTCAGGTCGGTGGTGGCAGGAGCTCCGCTCTGACGACGACCTCACCGGTAAAGCACAGGAACCAGGTGCCGCCTTTGGGCCCGGGTATCTCGGCGCCGTCGGCCAGCTCCGCCGCCCCGGTGCTCCTGAGGCCCGCGGCGATCACCTCACCGTGGGTACAGACGGCGATGACCCGGTCGTCTGCGGCACGCGCCAGGCGCGGCCCGGTCCCGCTTCGGGCAAGCGCCCGCAAGGTCCGGCCCGCGTGGGGAGCTCCCTGCACCCCCAGGTCGTCGACCGGCACGACCGGCAGACCCGACACCTGCGCCAGCGGCACCACCGTCTGAAGGCATCGCTGGTACGGGCTGGTGGCGATCAGCATCGGCTTGCGCTGCGCGAGCACCCTGGCGATGTCCCGAGCCTGCCGGGCCCCGCCCTCGGTCAACGGCCGCTCGCGGTCGTCACCCGTCCAGTCGCGGCGCGAACCAGCGTCGGCATGGCGGATCAGCAGCATCAGCACCGCCGTCATCATGCCGTGGCCGGTGGCGGCACACGTACATCCCCGCCATCAGACCGCCCCGAGGAGAACTGGCGACGGCCCGATCGAGCACGCGTGTCGCAGCTCTCATCCCGATGACCACCCGAGCGGCGTTGGCGTCGGCGACGCCGGCGCCGAGCACGACCACCTGGGCATGCCGGGCACCTGGGCATGCCGGGCACCTGGGCATGCCGGGCACCTGGGCATGCCGCCGGTGAGCACGCCGCGACCAGGACTCGGCACAGTGGAGCGAGGCGAACAGGACGTTCGCTGCCTGTGCCTCCGACCCGGGCGCACCGGCTGACGAGCAACGAGCAACGAGCAACGAGCAACGAGCAACGAGCAACGAGCAACGAGCAACGAGCAACGAGCAGTTGACAGGTCCAATGGCAGATGGTCGCATGACGATCGCGTCGCCGACGGCGGGAGGGGCCATGGCACCAGAGGACAGGGATGGTCTGCCAGCGACCGACCCGCCGGTCGTCGACCAATCCCCTGCCGGTCCTCCGGCACGCGATGCCGCTTGCGTCGGCGCGACCCCGGACCGCCCCTCGCCAGGGGGAGAGAGTTGATGTCCGCCTGGAGCAACCGACACCTGTGGGACCGCACCCTCCACCACTACCCGGAGCGAGGGCCGCGCTCGGCCTACCTGGCGGTCGCTGTGCTCGCCAGCATCGTCCTGTACGACCAGCAGTACGTGGCGGGCGCCGTGGGACCGTCGCTGCTCGCCCACTTCCACATCTCGTTCCGCTTCTACCTGACCGTCGTGGTGGTGGCCAGCGCCGCGGGGGCGGTGGCCTCGCTCGTCGCCGGCCTGGCCGACCGGTGGGGTCGGGCCAACCTGGTGGTGTGGGGCCTGCTGGCCGCCAGCCTGGTCACCACCTTCGGCATCCCCGCCGCCCCCGACGCCATGGCCTACGCCGCCCTGGTCGCCGTGGTCGGCTTCGTGGAAGGTATGGTGCTCGTCGCCACCCCCGCCCTGGTCAGGGACTTCTCCCCCCAGATGGGACGGGGCACCGCCATGGGGATGTGGACGCTCGGTCCGGTCATGGGCAGCCTCGTCGTGTCCGAAGTGGCGTCCAACACCCTCGACCATCTCCATGCGTGGCAAGACCAGTACCAGATCGCCGGCATCACCGGGATAGTCATGTTCCTGGTCGCGCTGGTCTCCCTGCGCGAATTGTCGCCGCAGCTTCGTGACCAGCGGATGGTGTCGATGCGCGAGCGAGCGCTCGTGGAGGCGCGAGCCCGGGGCATCGACGTGCACGCCGCCGTCCGCCGGCAGTGGCGACAGATGGCCACCGGCTCGGTGATCGTGCCCGCCGTGGGGATCAGCCTCTTCCTCCTCATCTACTACGCGGCCGTCGGCTTCTTCGTCATCTACTTCACGTCGGTGTTCGGCTTCAGCCAGGCGCAGGCGAACGGGCTCGGCAACTGGTTCTGGGCGGCCGACGCAGTCACCGTCGTGATCGTCGGCGTGCTCTCGGACCACGTCGGCGTGCGAAAGCCGTTCATCGCCGTCGGTGGGCTCGCCGCGGTAGCCATGACCATCGTCTTCGCCAGCCGGGCCACCGAGCCGGCGACGTCGTACACGTCGTTCGTGGTGATCATCTCGCTGCTGTCGGCCAGCCGAGGGTTCGCCTACTCGCCGTGGATGGCCGCGTTCACCGAAACGGTCGAGCGCCGGAACCCTGCGCTCGTAGCCACGGGACTTGCCATATGGGGCTGGGTCCTGCGCGTCGTGGTCGCCGTCGCGTTCCTCGTCATCCCCGAAGTGGTCAGCTCCGTGACACCGGTGGTGAACGACGGCCCACGCCTGCACGCCATCACGGCGCGCTACCCGGCCCAGGTGGCCACCTTGCAGGCGATCGACCCTGTCACACGCGCCGCTCTCGCCGCGAACGCCGGCGACCGGACTGCCATCGTGGCCGCCGTCGGCCAGATCGCCGGACACGAGCACGTGCCGCCGGCCCGGGCACTGACGCGACTGGTGGCCGTTCGCCAGGTCCCCGCAGCGGACCGGGCCTTCCTGGCTGCGCACGGACCGACCGTCCTGGCTGCGCGGCGCCAGGCACCAGGCCAGTGGCGAACGTGGTGGTGGGTGTGTGCGGGCGGCGAAGTGGTGTTCCTGCCGACGGTGCTGATGCTGGCCGGCCGGTGGCGTCGGTCCTCCGCGCTCCAGGACGCGGCAGCGCATCGCCGTCGGGTCAATGCCGAGCTGGCAGCCCTCCACGAAACGCCGCCGGCGTCCCGGGCTCCGGCCACCACGGCATGAACCGTCGCGGCCCCACACCGCCCCGCTACCCTCGGACCGAAGCACCACACGGACGCCGGCCCGCCAGAGACCGGCAGGGAGATCGAGGTCCGCATGAACGACGTGAACGACTGGAACGCCGCGATCATCGAGGAATTCCGCTCCAACGACGGCCGGGTCGGCGGGCCGTTCGAGGGCTCTCCGGTGCTCCTGCTGCACACCACCGGCGCCCGAAGCGGCGCCGAGCGAGTCAACCCCATGATGTACCTGGACCTCGACGGCCACCGCTATGTCTTCGCGTCCAAGGCCGGGGCGGACACCGACCCCGACTGGTACCACAACCTCGTCGCCCACCCCGAGGTCACCGTCGAAGCCGGCGTCGAGACCTACCGGGCGCAAGCCGCGCCGGTCACCGGGAAGGACAGGGACCGCGTCTACGCCGAGCAGGCCCGCCGGTACCCGGGGTTCGCCGAGTACGCCACCAAGACGACGCGGATCATCCCGGTCGTGGAGCTCCGGCGCCTGGACTGACGGCTTCTCCTCGCCACCACCGGCAGCATGCTCCACGGGCCCGGCGGCACGTACTCGACGAGCACCGACCTGGGCGGCGCCGAGGCATTCCCGCTGGCCAACCGAGGCAGGTCGCCTTCCTCGCCATCGACATCGGAGCACACGACGTGGACGGCTGCCTGCGGAGCGGCACGTCGGTCGACCAGTCGTGCTTGGCCACCGGCACCGCCGACCTGGAGAGCGAGCTGCGCCAGATCACGGCCGGGCTGATGGGCGTCGACCCCGAGGTGTCGATCTTCGGCACGAAGAGCTGCTACCACCCGTTCCTGGCCCCGTGGCTGACAGGGAGCCAGAACCAGGGTGCTGCAGGGATCGCGGCTACGCAGTTGGCGAAACCGCTGCCGTGGACGGTGGCGCCGCTCGACAGCGGCACGCTCGGCCACAGGGGCCATCCACGCAGCACACTGGCGACCTCCCCATCCATCAGCGCAGCACGCTGGCCAAGGGGACACACGCCATCCCGTGGGCCTCTGCCACTGCCGGGTACACCACCGCCCCGCCAGCGACGTTGACCCCGAGCGCGAGCGCCGGATCGGCGGCCACCGCAGACTCGATGCCCCGGGCAGCGATGGCCTGGACATAGGGAAGCGTGACGTTGGCCAACGCGTGCGTCGACGTGTGCGGAACCGCTCCGGGCATGTTGGCGACGCAGTAGAAGATGGTGTCGTGCACAACGAATGTCGGGTTCGAGTGCGTCGTCGGCCGGCTCGGCCCGAAGCACCCGCCTTGGTCGATGGACACGTCGACCAGTACCGCGCCAGGCTTCATCCGCCGGACCAGCTCGTCGCCGACCAGCTTGGGCGCCCGGGCTCCGGTTATGAGGACAGCGCCAACCACCAGGTCCGCTTCGACCACCGCCCGTTCGATCTCGTACGCAGTGGAGGCCAGGGTTTGCAGACGCCCCTGGAACATGCGGTCCAGGGCGCGGAGCTTGGCCACCTCCCGATCGAGCACGCTTGTCGCAGCTCCCATCCCGATGGCCACGTGGGCGGCGTTGGCGCCAGCGACCCCGGCACCGAGCACGACCACCTGGGCGTCCCGGGCACCTGACACGCCACCCATGAGGACGCCGCGACCACCAGCCTTGCGCTCGAGGAAATGGGATCCCACCTGCGGGGCCATTCGCCCGGCCACCTCGGACATCGGGTAGAGGAGCGGCAGCGTGCCATCGGCGAGCTGGACCGTCTCGAACGCCACTGCGGTCGCACCCGACGCCAGCAGGGCATCGGTGCACGACCGGGACGCGGCAAGGTGGAGATAGGCGAACAGGACCTGGCCCCGACGAAGGCGGCCGTACTCGGTCTCCACGGGCTCCTTCACCTTCACCACGAGATCGGCGTCGCCCCACACTGCATCGGGCGAACCGACAACCGTTGCGCCTGCCGCTGCGTACTCGGCGTCCGTGATCGACGAGCCGTCGCCGGCCCCAGCCTCGACAAGGACGCGATGACCGGCGCGCACCAGCTCGTGCGCCCCGGCTGGCGTCATCGCCACTCGGTACTCGTCGTCCTTGACCTCTTTCGGCACGCCTACCCGCATGATCACCCCTCGTCGTCGCCGGCTCCCCCCACCATGCCTCACCTGTGCCAGCGCGTGCCCGAAGTCCCTGTCGCTGCCCGAAGTCCAGTTCGCCGTCGTCGGTGCCGACTGGGACACCGTTCCGACATTGTTCGCTGCGAGTGCGCCCGACCCCGGCGCACCGCCTGACCGGCGACGAGCAACGGCGAGCAGTCAGGGTTGGCACGGCCAGACGGGCATCGTTCACAAGGCGCGTGGTGCCACAAAGGACGCCTCTGCCAACGCGGCAGACCTCTTCCCGGCCCGCGACTCGGGAAGCTGGCCGGCAGCGGAACCGAGGATGTCCCGCTTGGCGTGGAATTTGGGGGACGGCCCCGAAGGATACCGGCCGGGACAACGGCGTACCGGGCGCCGATCTTTCCCTAGGGTAACCTCATGCCCATCACCGACCACACCATCGGCGGCCTCGACGGAGCACCGTTGGGTCCGGGTGCATATCGCGGCACGGCCATGCTCGTGGTCAACGTAGCCGCGACGTGCGGGCGCACCTCGCAGTGGACCGGGCTCGAGCAGGTTCAGATGCGGTTCGCCGACCGTGGCTTCACCGTCATCGGCGTGCCACGCAACCAGTTCGGCGGGCAGGAGCCCGGCAATGCCGAGGAGATCCAGACGTTCTGCTCGACGACCTGCGGCGTCTCGTCCCCCATGACCGACAAGGTGGAGGTCAACGGCCCCAGCCGCCATACGCTCTTCACCGATCTGGCAGCCGTCCCCGATACCGACGGCGAGACCGGGGACGTGCAGTGGACCTATGAGCAGTTCCTCGTCTCACCGGCCGGGGAGCTCTGCCGACGGTTCAGGACGGGCGTCGAACCCGAGTCGCCGGAGGTCGTCGAGGCGATCGAAGCAGCTCTACCCGGCTGAGCCGGTGCCCGACGATCCGTTCGGCGCGCTCATCACCGTCGACGACCCCGACGACGGCCGCCTGGCCGAGTACCGGGACCTCGACGATCCCGCCCTGCGACGGCGCCGCGAGGCAGCGGACGCCATCTTCGTGGTCGAAGGCAGGGTCGCAGTGCGCCAGATCCTCCGCTCCGGGTACGAGGTGCGATCCCTCCTCGTCGACGACCATCAGGCCGTGGCGGTGGCCGACCTGGTCGACGCCGTGCGGGCACGGGGCGCGCCGGTGTACGTCGGCCGACGTACCGTGGTGGCAGCCACAGTCGGCTTTGCCCTGCACCGTGGCGTGGTGGCGATCGCCCGCCGGCCACCGGACGCGGATCCCCGCCAGCTCATTGCAGCCGCACGCTGCACGCCAAGCGCCGGCGGCGCCCTGCCCATCGTGGCGGTGCTCGAAGGCGTCAACGACCACGAGAACATCGGGGCACTCTTCCGCAACGCTGCCGCCTTCGGCGTTGCCGCTGTGCTCCTCGACCCCTCCTGCGCCGATCCGCTGTACCGGCGTTCGGTTCGGGTTTCGGTGGGCCATGTCCTGTCGGTGCCGTTCGCCCGGCTGTCACCCTGGCCCGCGGCCCTGGACGAGGTGCGTGCCGCAGGGTTCGTCGTCGCCGCCTTGGCACCGCAGCCGGCTTCCAGTTCGTCGGACCACCACGTCGAGCCGGACACGCTCCAGGAGTTGGCCACCCGAGCCCGGAACCCGGCGCAGCCCGCAGGGGCAGCCGGCATCGCCATCCTTGTCGGCGCCGAGGGCCATGGGCTGTCCGCCCCCGGGATGGCCGCCGCAGACCATGTCGCCTCCATCCCCATGGCGCCCGGCGTCGACTCGCTCAACGTCGCGACAGCCGCAGCCATCGCCTTCTACGAGCTCACCAGGGCGCATCGGGCGACCGGCGGGCGCTGACCGGCACTGCACACCGCTTGTCGAGCTCTTCCGGAACGCAGAGTTCCCGAGTGCTCCAGGTGCTCCACATGCTCCAGGTGCTCCAGGTGCTCCAGGTGCTCCAGGTGCTCCAGGTGCTCCAGGTGCTCCAGGTGCTCCAGGACAGCAGAAACCGTGGTTTCCCGGTCCAGCCCCAATGCTCAGCAGGATCGGCAGGTGCATGCGCGGACGCCAGCGGGACCAGCCACCGATGGCACCCCGCTTGTCCGCGCCGGCCCTGCTGCTGCCGGCTCGGTTTTCGGTGAACCAGGCGGAAGCCCACCGCGAGCCACCTGCGCGTTCCGCCGCCAGCACACGCTTCGCTCACCACGGCCCCGCTGTGCTGGCGTTGGCTGCCCGCAGCGCGGCCACGTACCCGGAACGAGGCCCCGTCCCGTCGCCGCCGTCGGCCTGCACCGCGAGCAGCCCGCGCAGCTGCCCGACGTCGGTGAACCCGCTGGCGGCCATCCAGGCAGCGAGACCGTCGAGCAGAGCGGCGGCATGGGACGGTCCGTGTCGCAGCAGCGCCGAAGTGGTCATGACGACGTCCGCTCCCGCCAGCAGGTACGTGGCCACATCCTCGGGACCGTCGACGCCAGTGGACGCGGCCAGTGCCATGTGCAGCTGCCGTCGCAACAGTGCGATCCAGACGCGTGCCAGGCGGCCGTCGGCCGGGTGCGACAGGCCGACGGCCAGCGACACCGCCAGCCGCCGGGCATCGATGTCGGGAGCGAGGAAGCGGTTGAAGAGCACCAGCCCGTCAGCGCCGGCGTCCTCCAGGCGCCGGGCCATGTCGGCCATCGAGCTGAAGTAGGGGTGCAGCTTGACCGCCACCGGCACATGCACTGCCTGCTTCACCAGTCCGAGGATCTCGAGGTGGCGCTCCTCGACGTCGCGCCCGGAGACGTCGGGACCGGTGACGAACGGGGAGATGTTGAGCTCGATGGCCGCCGCTCCGGCGTCCTGCAGTCTCCGGGCGAAGCTCGTCCAGCCGCCGGCGGTGGCCCCGTTGAGGCTGGCGATGACCGGGACGTCCACCGACCGAGCGGCCCGCTCGAGCAGGCTCAGGTGCTGGCTTCCCGGAGCCAGGTCGGGCACGGAGGGGAAGTAGCTGAGCGACTCGGCGAAGCTGTCGGTACCGGCTTCGGCCAACGATGCGTGCCGCGCGGCCCCGTCTTCGATCTCCTCCTCGAACAGCGAGTGCAGCACCACGGCGGCCACGCCGCCGTCGGCAAGCCGACGCACCCCGTCGACGGTGTGGGAGAGGGGGGAGGCCGAAGCCACCAGCGGGTTGCGGAGCGCCAGGCCCAGATAGCCGGTGGTCAGGTCGGTCACGGCGCCTCCTTGCGGGCATCGGCCGGGAACCGGCCGGCGGGGCGGGTTGCCATCTCCTCGTAGGTGTCCCAGCGCAGATCGACCGCCCGCTGGGCCAGGGTCGCCAGACGTTCCGCCTCGGCAGGGTTGCTCCGGGCCAGCATGGCGTAGCGCAGCTCCCGCCCGGTGTAGTCGTGCAGGGAGATGCGCGGCCTCGGGGAGTCGAGCAGGAACGGGTTGGCTCCCGCGGCGCGCAGCACCGGGTCGTAGCGGACCAGCGGCCAGTAGCCGCTGGCCACCGCTCGGTACTGCTGGTCGAGCCCGTCGCGCATGTCGATGCCGTGGGCGATGCAGTGGCTGTAGGCGATGACCAGCGACGGACCCGGGTACACCTCGGCTTCGCGAAAGGCACGCAGGCACTGGTCGGGGTCCGCACCCATCGCCACCCGGGCCACGTACACGCTGCCATAGGCGATGGCCTGCAATGCCAGGTCTTTCTTTTCCGAAACCTTGCCGGCCGTGGCGAACTTGGCGACCGCTCCGAGGGGAGTCGCCTTCGACATCTGGCCACCGGTGTTCGAGTACACCTCGGTGTCGAGCACCAGCACGTTCACATCTCGGCCGGCAGCCAGCACATGGTCCAGTCCGCCGGCGCCGATGTCGTAGGCCCAGCCGTCGCCACCGACGATCCACACGCTGCGCCGCAACAGGTGGTCGACCACGCTGGCCAAGTCGACCGCGTCGTGACTGCCCGCTGACCGCAGACGCTGCCGCAGCTCGTGCAGCCGCTGCCGCTGGGCTGCCAGGTCCGCCTCGGAACGCTGCGGAGCCTCGAGGATCGCGTCGGCCAGGTCAGCGCCCACCAGGTCGCGCACGGCCGCCAGGCGCTGGCGTGCCAGGGCTTCGTGGTGGTCAGCGGCGAGGCGCAGGCCGAGACCGAACTCGGCGTTGTCCTCGAACAGCGAGTTCGACCATGCCGGCCCCCGCCCCGAGGCGTCGGTGGTCCACGGCGTGGTGGGCAGGTTGCCGCCGTAGATCGACGAGCAGCCGGTGGCGTTGGCGATGACGGCCCGATCCCCGAACAGCTGGGACAGCAGCTTCAGGTACGGGGTCTCACCACACCCGGCGCACGCCCCGGAGAACTCGAACAGCGGGGCGAGGAACTGGGTTCCCCGGACGGTGCCGAAATCGACCCTCGTGCGTGGGGGGGAAGCCAGCGTCTCGAAGAAGGCGATGCGCTCCCGTTCCCGCTCAACCAGCGGCAGGCGCTCCGCAAGGTTGATGGCCTTGCGAACGACGACGGCACCGGTGCTGGCACTCGGAACCCGCGAGCGCAGCTCGTCGACAGCACCGTCGGGACTGCCCGCGGAGCTGCCTGCGGGCCCTCCTCCGGCGCTGGTTGCACCCCCGCCCCCCCGGTCCGGGCTCCCAGCAGCGACAACGGTCACCGGCGCCGTGACGGGGCAGGCCTCGACGCACAGGGCGCAGCCGGTGCAGTCTTCGACGTAGACCTGCAGGGTGTACATGGCGCCGGGCAGGCCGCGAGCATTGAGAGGGGCGGCACGGAACCCGGCAGGCGCCCCTGCCAGCGCGCTGCGGTCGTAGTACGTGGAGCGGATCACGCTGTGGGGGCAGACGAAGCTGCAGTTGCCGCACTGGATGCACAGCTCGGGCTCCCACACCGCCACCAGATCGGCGATGTTGCGCTTTTCGTAGGCGGCGGTCCCGCTGGGCCAGGTGCCGTCGGCCGGAAGGGCGCTGACCGGCAGCGCGTCACCTCGCCCTGCCAGCATCGGCGCGGTGACAGTGCGGACGAACTCGGAGGCGATGGCGGGCACCAGCGCGGGCAGATCGACATCGGAGGTGACCGCGGATGGCAGCTCGACCCGGGCCAGCCCTTCGACGGCACGGTCCACGGCCGCCAGGTTGGCTTCGACCACCCGGCGGCCCCGGGACCCGTAGCTCTTTTCGATGGAGCTCCTCATCGCCTCGATCGCCTGGTCGCGGGGAAGGACGCCCGAGATGGCGAAGAAACAGGCCTGCAGCACGGTGTTGACCCGCTGACCCAGGCCCACCTGCCTGGCGATCCGCCCGGCGTCGACCACCCACAGCTGGACCTGCTTGTCGAGCAGCTGCTGCTGGATCGGGCGAGCCAGGTGGTCCCACACCTCGGCGGGAGGGTACGGGGAGTTGAGCAGCAGCACGGCACCAGCCGCGGCGCGCTCGAGGACCTCGGCACGTTCGAGCAGGGCGAACTGGTGGCAACCGACGAAGCCGGCCTGTCCGACCAGGTACGGCGCCCGGATCGGCTCCGGCCCGAAGCGCAGGTGCGACACGGTCTGCGAACCCGACTTCTTCGAGTCGTAGACGAAGTAGCCCTGGACGCAGCGGCCGGCAGCGCCGAGGATCTTGATGGTGCTCTTGTTGGCGCCGACCGTGCCATCGGCGCCGAGCCCGAAGAACACCGCCCGCAACGTGCTCGCCGGTTCGATGTCGAACGTCGGGTCGTAGGAGATGCTGGTGCCCGACACGTCGTCGGTGATGCCGACGGTGAAATGGTGCCGGGGCTCGCGCCGGTCGAGCTCGTCGAACACCCCCGAGACCATGGCAGGGGTGAGCTCCTTGGACGACAGGCCGTACCGGCCGCCGATCACCAGCGGCAGTGCGCCGTCTGGACCCAGGCCGCCCGCCTCGACCAGGGCGCCGAGCACGTCGAGGTACAGCGGCTCCCCCTGCGAGCCGGGCTCTTTGGTGCGGTCGAGCACCGCCACCTTCCGGATGGTCACCGGCAGCGCGTCGACGAGCGCACGGGTGGGAAACGGCCGGTACAGCCGCACGGTGACCGCCCCGACCCGCTCCCCGCGGTCCACCAGGTGCGTCACGGTCTGCCGGATCGTCTCGGCTCCCGATCCCATGGCCACCACCGCCCGCTGAGCGTCGGGATGCCCGACATACTCGACGAGCGCGTACCGACGCCCGGTGCGCGCCCCGAGGAGGTCCATGGCTTCCTGCACGATCCCAGGCGTCGCCGCATAGTACGGGTTGACCGTCTCACGTGCCTGGAAGTACACGTCGGGGTTCTGCGACGTGCCCCGGATGAAGGGATGCTCGGGAGACAGGGCCCGGTGGCGGTGGGCCCGCACCAGATGCTCGGGGACGAGGGCGGCGAGGTCATCGTCGGACAGCAGGTCGACGATGTTCAGCTCGTGCGAGGTCCGAAATCCGTCGAAGAAGTGGACGAACGGGACCCGGGCCGCCAGGGTGGCTGCCTGGGCGACCACGGCCAGGTCGTGGGCTTCTTGCACCGAGGAGGAGGCCAGCATCGCAAACCCGGTCTGGCGGACCGCCATCACGTCGGAATGGTCGCCGAAGATCGACAGCCCCTGTGCGGCCAGCGACCGGGCCGCGACGTGGAACACCGTTGCGCTCAGCTCGCCGGCGATCTTGTACATGTCGGGGATCATGAGGAGCAGGCCCTGCGACGCGGTGAAGGTGGTGCCGAGCGCGCCACCCTGCAGGGCACCGTGCAGGGCGCCGGCGGCTCCCCCCTCGCTCTGCATCTCGATGACGGCGGGGACGGTGCCGAAGATGTTGCGGCGCTGCTCGGCCGACCACTGGTCGGCGAGCTCGGCCATCGGGGAGGCCGGGGTGATCGGGAAGATGGCGCAGACCTCGTTGAGGCGGTAGGCGGCCGACACCGCCGCTTCGTTGCCGTCCACCGTCACGCGGGTCATCGCCCCGCCTCCGCACCGGCGTCCTCGGGGGCCATCTCGTCCTCAGGGTCCATGTCGAGCTCGGGGAGCATCTCGATGGCGTGCACCGGGCACTGCTCGAAACAGGCACCGCACCCGGTGCACCGGTCGTAGTCGAACCGGTAGCGAAGCCCGGCACCGAGCTTGACGACGGCGTCCTCCGGGCAGGCTCCCAGGCAGCCATCGCACTCGAAGCAGTTGCCGCACGACAGGCACCGCTCTGCCTCGTACCTTGCCTCGTCGGCCGACAGGCCGCCGACCACCTCGGAGAAGTCGGCGACCCGCTCGCCGGGAACCCGCTCGGGCTGGCTGCGGGCCGTCGTGTCGCCGAAGTACCACAGGTGCAGCCCGTCGAACGCGGCCAGATCGTGCTTGGGCCCGCCGGCCGGCGCCGCACCGCGCAGCCACGCGTCGATGGTGCGGGCCGCCTTCTTGCCGTGGCCGACCCCGACCGTCACCGTCCGCTCCCCCGGCACCATGTCGCCACCGGCGAACACGCCGGGACAGCCGGTCATCATCGACGAAGAAACCACCACCGTGCCGTCGGGGGTGAGCTGCACCCCCGGCACCGTCCGCAGGAAGCCGGTGTCGGCCCGCTGGCCCAGCGCCAGGATGAGGCTGTCGGCCCGCAGCTTCTCGAGATGACCGGTCGGGCGGGGAACCCCCTGATCGTCGAGCTCCATCTCCTCCACTGTGAGCTCGGGGCCGTCGAAGGCGCTGATCGTCCGCAGCCAGTTGATGCGCACCCCCTCATGCTCGGCGTCGGCTGCCTCGTCCTCGTGCGCCGGCATCTGGGCCCGGGTGCGGCGGTAGACGATGATCGCCTCGTCAGCTCCCAAGCGCCGGGCGGTGCGCGCGGCGTCCATCGCCGTGTTGCCACCGCCGTACACGGCGACCCTGCGGCCGATGGCGGGTCGCTCCCCGGAGGCCACGCCCTTCAGGAACGACACGGCGTCGACGATCCGCCCGGCGTCTCGGACCGGGATGTCGACCCGCTGCGACAGCTGGGCGCCCACTGCGACGAACACGGCGTCGAACCGTCCCTCGCGGCGTTCGGCGTCGAGGTCGTGCACCTGGTGCCCTCCGGTCATCTCGACCCCCAACGTGCCGAGCCGATCCAGCTCTGCGCCCAACACGTCGCGTGGCAGGCGGTAGGCGGGGATGCCGTAGCGCATCATCCCTCCGGGCTCGGCGCCCGCGTCGCGGATCTCCACGTCGTGCCCGCGACGGGCAAGGTGGTAGGCGGCCGACAGGCCGCTCGGACCGCCCCCGACGACGAGCACCCGGCGGCCCGTGCGCACCGGCGCAGCCGGGACGGCCCAGCCCTGTTCGAGCGCCAGGTCGCCGAGGAAGCGCTCGACGGCATGGATGGAGATGGCGCTGTCGAGCTCGGCCCGGTTGCAGGACTCCTCGCACGGGTGATAGCAGACCCGGCCTTCGATGGCCGGGAACGGGTTGTCTGCCACCAGCTGCCGCCACGCCTGCTCCGGATAGCCGTCGTGGAGGGCTGCCAGCCAGGCCTGCACGTTCTCACCGGCGGGGCAGGCGGCATTGCACGGGGGCAACAGGTCCACGTACACCGGGCGGCGCCGGCGCACCGGGCCAGCCCGGGAGCTCCCGTGCGCCAGATCCGGGCGCGCGGTCAGATCACGGGTTCGCATGATGCCAGCGTTAACCCCAAAGGGGAGCTCCGGCCAGAGTCGATGGTCCCTCCGCCGGGACCCGACCGGGCTGCGGACCCGGTCCCGGTCCCGGTCCCGGTCAGCGAGCTGATCACGTCGCAGTGGATCGGACCTGTCCGACCTGGCTGAGGAGATCACTCCTCAGGTCCGAGACTGGATACACCACTCCGAAGCGTTCTACCGTTCCGGGCTGTCCCTCATCGCATGGCGCATCGACCAGCACTTGGTCCGATGGGCGATGCAACAATACACACGACTGCGGGGCAAGACCCTACGGGCCTGGGCTTGGCTTGGCTTGGCTTGGCTTGGCTTGAGGCTGTCCACCAGCACCAGCCCAC
>JAKAYQ010000249.1 GCA_021826725.1 Actinomycetes bacterium | reverse complement strand
CCTGGCACTGAACACCTGGCACCAAGCACCTGGCACTGAACACCTGGCACCAAGCACCTGGCACTGAACACCTGGCACCAAGCACCTGGCACTGAACACCTGGCACCAAGCACCTGTTACCAAGCACCTGGCACCGAACACCTGGTACCGAACACCTAAGACCTGGAACCTGACGTGACCGGGTTCTCCGCAGGCGGGGACCCGCACAGCAACCGGACCCTCGACCGGGGGCCCACCGACCAAGGAGCGAAACATGGCAGACCACAGTGCCATTCTCAACACGCTGGGCAAGTGGGCGTACGGGTACGACACCCCGGACATGACGGCGATGGCCGAATGCTTTACCAAGGACGCCGAGCTGACCATGACGATCGGCGGCGGCGACCTGATCGGGCCGTTCTCCGGGATCGACAACGTGATGAAGCTGTTCACCGACTCGCTCGAGGGCCAGAACGACCAGCGCCGGCACCTGACCGTCAACACCTACGTGGCCGACGAGGACGACACCTCGGCCACGGTTCGCAGCGTCCTGACCTTGCTGGCCATCGCCGATGGCACGCTCACCGTGCTGAGCAGTGGCACCTACGAAGACCGCGTCGTGCGCGAGAGCGACGGTGAGTGGCGCATCGCCAAGCGGCATATCGCCCTCGACCTTCCGTACTGACCGCGAACGACCGGCTGCGTAACGCGGCACCACCACATGGCGGCACCCCGTCATGACGGCACCACCACATGGCGGCACCCCGTCATGACGGCACCACCACAGCGCACTGGACCGCACCACCCGACAGACAGGAGCACCTGATGGGTCGACTCGACGGCAAGGTCGTGTTCGTGACCGGAGCAGCACGGGGCCAGGGCCGGGCGATCTGCGCTCGCATGGCGGTCGAGGGAGCCGACGTGGTGGCCGTCGACTCGCTCTCGGACGTCGCCACCGTGCAATACCCCATGGCCACTGCAGGCGACTTGGCTGAGACCGTCGCTCTGGTGGAGAAGGCTGGACGGCGGATTGTCGCTCGGCAAGCCGACGTGCGCGACTTTGCCGGGCTGCAGGCCGTCGTGGACGAGGGACTGCATACCTTCGGGCACCTCGACGTCGTCTGCGCCAACGCCGGCATCGCCTCGTTCGGCCCCACGTGGGAGCTGTCCGAGCAGTCGTGGCAGGACATGATCGACATCAACCTCACCGGCGTGTGGCACACGATCAAGGCCACCGTCCCGTCGATGATCTCAGCCGGCCGGGGCGGCTCCATCATCATCACCAGCTCGACCGCCGGGCTGAAGGGCATGGCCAACATCGCCCACTACACCGCGGCCAAGCACGGGCTCGTGGGGCTGATGCGGACACTGGCCAACGAAGTAGCTCCCCACAGCATTCGGGTGAACACGGTGCACCCCACCAACGTGGCCACCGACATGATCCTGAACGACTCGACCTTCCACCTGTTCCGGCCGGACATCGCCAATCCCACGCAGGATGACATGATCGAGGCCATGTCCTCACTGAACGCGCTCCCGGTGCCATGGGTGGAGTCCGACGACGTCGCCAACGCCGCACTGTTCCTGGCGTCCGACGAAGCCCGGTACATCACCGGTGTCGCCCTGCCCGTCGACGCCGGCTGCGTCATCAAGTAGGCGCCGGTTGGCAACCCCCCTTCCGGCACCGGCGACGCCGGAAGGGCACCCCACCCGCAGGCACCCCCACCCGCAGGCATGCCCGCCAGGCACGCCCGGGACAGGCTGACCGCGCGGGCGCCCACCCCGGGTAAGGTCGAGGCACGTGGCAACGAGGACCGCGGGACACCCGACCACCAGGACCATCAGCGCCGCTGCCGGACGGTTGCGGCCGGTGGTCAGTGGCGTCACGCCCCAGGTCGACGGCGGCCAGCTACCGATCAAGCGGGTCGTCGGCGACACCGTGACGGTCGAAGCGGACGTCTTCGTGGACGGGCACGACTTGGTGGCCCCGTTCGTCCGCTGGCGGCACCGGGACGACTCCGACTGGTCGTCGGCACCGATGACATCGCTCGGAAACGACCGCTACCAGGGTGTCGTGCCCCTCGATCGGATCGGCTGCCACGAGCTGGCCGTCACTGCCACCGTCGATCGCTACGGTTCCTGGCGCCGCGATGTGGAAGCCAAGCTCGCCGCCGGTACTGCCGCCCCGGTCGACCTGCTCGTCGGTGCCGCTCTGCTCGACGACACGGCCCGGCGCTCCCGGGGCCCGGCACGGGACACCGCACAGCGGGCGGCCCGGACCCTACGAGCCCTGGCAGCAGATGCCGAGGCCGAAACTGCCAGCAACCCCGGCACCAGCAACCCCGGCACCAGCATGCCGGCACCGGTCATACCGGCACCGGTCATACCGGCGGCGCAGGCACTGCTGGGCGACGAGCGCCTGGCGGCCGTGGCCGATGCCCATCCGGACCTGCGCTCGGCGGCGACGGTGCCGGCCGGAACGGTGTGGGTCGACCGGGCGTTGGCCGGGTCCAGCGCGTGGTACGAGCTGTTCCCCCGCTCGGCGTCGCCAGACCCGGCCCGCCCGGGCACCCTCCACGACGTCATCGACCGCCTGCCCTATGTAGCCAACATGGGCTTCGACGTCCTCTACCTGCCACCGATCCACCCGATCGGCACCACGGCCCGCAAGGGGCCCAACGGCGCCACCCGGTCGCGGCCCGGCGACCCGGGGAGCCCGTGGGCGATCGGCTCACCTGCAGGTGGCCACACCGCTGTGCACCCTGATCTCGGCACCATCGACGACTTCGACCGGCTTGTCGCCACAGCCGGCGAGCACGGCATCGAGGTGGCTTTGGACCTGGCGTGGCAGTGCTCGCCCGACCATCCGTGGGTCTCCGAGCACCCGGACTGGTTCCGGCGGCTTCCCGACGGGTCGATCGCTTGCGCGGAGAACCCCCCCAAACGGTACGAGGACGTCTACCCGCTCGACTTCGAGACGGCGGATTGGCGCAACCTGTGGGCAGCGCTCGCCGACGTCGTTCGCTTTTGGATCGGGCACGGCATCCGGGTGTTCCGCGTCGACAACCCCCACACCAAGCCGATGCGGCTGTGGGAGTGGCTGCTGGCCGACATCCGCTCCGAGCACCCCGACGTCGTCTTCCTGGCCGAGGCCTTCACCCGGCCACGCGTCATGGAGCACCTGGCCAAGGTCGGCTTCAGCCAGTCCTACACCTACTTCACTTGGCGCACCTCCAAGTGGGACCTGGAGACCTACCTGCGGGAGCTGACCAGCGCCCCGCTCGTCGAGTACTTTCGGCCCAACTTCTGGCCCAACACGCCCGACATCCTCCCCGAGCACCTCCAGGGCGGGATCCGGGCCGCGTTCATCGCCCGGCTGGTGCTCGCCGCCACCGCCACCGCCAACTACGGCATCTACGGTCCCGCGTTCGAGTTGCAGCAACACGTCCCGCGCCACCCGGGGTCCGAGGAGTACCTCGACTCGGAGAAGTACGAGGTCCGGCACTGGGACCTCGACGACCCGACCAGCCTGGCTGACCTCGTCGCCCTGGTCAACGCGGCACGGCGCGCCCACCCCGCCCTGCGCCAGGACCGCACGCTCCGTCTGGTGCCGGTCGACAACGACCACCTGATCGCCTATGCGAAGGCAGTCGCCCTCCCGGCCACCGATGGATCGTCTGGCAGGAGCGGGGCATCCGCTGTGCCAGGCGAGCCTGGGCCGACCAGCGCCACCGGCGAACCCAGCGCCACCAGCGAACCCAGCGCCACCAGCGCCACCAGCGCCACCGGCGCCACCAGCACCACCGGCGAACCCAGCACCACCGGCGAACCCAGCGCCACCGGCGAACCCAGTGCGCCTGACAATCTCGGCGGGGCCGCCGACGCGGGTGCACTCGACGTCATTCTGGCAATCGTCAACCTCGACCCCACCAACGTCCAGTCCGGATGGGTCGACCTGCCGCTCCACGAGCTCGGACTGCCCGCAGACCGGCCCTATGCTGCGGATGACCTGCTCACCGGGGCTCGCTACCGCTGGCACGGTCCCCGCAATTACGTCGCATTGGACCCCGGGACCATGCCCGCGCACATCCTGCACCTCCACCCGAACATCGAGGCCGGCCTGTGACACCACAGACCACCGGCACCCCACCGAACCCGCCCGCGGTTTCCCCGACCCCAGCCCCAGCGCTCGCGACCCCCGAACCCACGGCGCCGGGCACACCGGCCGCCGGCACCGGCTCCGCTGACGGGCGCACGGGCGGGCAGGACGCTCCCCTCGCCGTACGGCAACCTCCAATCGATCCGAGCGGCGCCGACGGGTCGGCGCCCCCAGGGGCCGACGTCG
>JAKAYQ010000248.1 GCA_021826725.1 Actinomycetes bacterium | reverse complement strand
CGAGGGGGAGGCCATGTTCGGGGACGAGGAGTCTGGCCGCGGCCGGAGGGGGACGGTCCAACGCGACCGGGGTGGCAGGCACCCGGCGGTCGGAGCCCCGCGTCGTCGGCTCACCTCCGGCGCCGGACCTCGCGCGTGGTCGGCTCGGTCCGGCCGCCGGGCCAGCCGGCGTGGGCACCGTTCGCTGGGGCTCGCCGGCGGTGCGCTTGCCGTGCTGATCCTGGCCGTGCTCTGCACTACGGGGTCGGCCTCCGCCCTGGGCTCGCCCGCCATCGGGTCGGCGCACCACGCGTCCCATGCCCACGACACGGGGGCATCGTCGGCCGCCGCGTCGTCGGCGGGTTCGGCCGGCGGTCGCCTGGCGGCGTTCGCCGGAGCGACCACGCCTGCCGTGGCCGGCCAGCCCGTGTCGGCCAACGGGCCGACCGGCCTCGACCTGACCGCGGCCTTCCAGCAGTACACCACCGGCGACCCTCGCATCGTCGTCGCCTACATCGAAGGCGGGATCAACTGGCACCTGCCCGCTGCCGCCAGCCTGGTCGACCACATCTACGTGAACTGGCGAGAGCTGCCCGTCCCGTGCGTCGGGGTGACCGTGGCGACCGCCGTCATGACCGTCGGGGGCGCGACGGAGCCGTGCCACACCGTGTACTCGGCCGACGAAGCGGACTACGACATCCTGCACGCCGGCACCGTCGAAGCGGCGGACTGGGCCAACGACCCTCGCGTGCCACGCGCCAACGGCACCAGCTTCGTCAACCCCGAGGATCTGGTGGCAACGTTCTGCGGTGCCGGCTACCGACCGCCGGTCGACCCGGCGACGGGGCTGCGCTGCGACGTGTCGGGCTGGAACTTCTTCCGCAACGGCCCCGACGCGGCGACTGCGGACGCGGCCTACCCGCACTCCGACGGGCAGATGCAGAACCTCCTTGCCCAGTGCCCCCAGTGCACCATCATGCCGGTGAAGGCCGGCCAGGAATCGCTCGACCCCACCCAGAACCTGGCTCAGGCGTGGCTGTTCGCATGCGAGTCGGGCGCGTCGGTCATCGACTCGGTCACCGCGGATCTCGGGTACTCGACGTTCATGCGCCAGGTGATCTCGTACTGCGAGCGCAGGGGAGTGGTCATGGTGGAGTCGTCCAACGACTTCGATTCCACCGACCACCAGGGCGGCATGTACTGGCCCCACGTCGTGCCCGGCAACGGGGTGGTCGCCGACCCGGCCGGCACGGCCTGGGTCCGCTCGAACATGACGTCGTGGGGAACCCACAACGTGGTGTCGGTCCCCGGCCAGACGTCGACGTCGGGCTCCACCTCGGCGCTGGGCGGGCTGTTCGGGCTGCTGCTGTCGTGGGGCCGGAAGGCGTACGCCAGCGGGCTCATCCACCAGCCGTTGACGGGGCCCCAGGCGGTCCAGCTCATGCGGGCGGCGAGCGTGCCGGTGACGGGAACGTCGCTGTCCTGGCCCGGGGCGCCGGGCTCGTGGAGCGTCCAGTACGGGTACGGCGTCCCCAACCTCGACCGGGCCATGCAGATGGTGTCGGCCGGCCAGGTCCCCCCGGTGACCGAGATCACCTCGCCGGACTGGTACCGGATCGAGGACCCGACGCGCTCCCGATCGGTCCGAGTGGCGGGCCGGGTCCTGCCGGCGCCTGGCAGCGGACCGGTGCACTGGGTCGCCCAGGCGTCGCTCGGGGCCCAGACCTCGAGCTCCTCGTGGTTCACCATCGGGTCGGGTGAGACGACCGGGCCGTACTCGGGGACACTCGGCACGCTCGACCTGGCCGATGTGCCCCGGTCGTTCTGGGGCGCGCCCTTCACCCTGTCCTCGACCGCGCAGCTGACCTCCACCGAGCAGTACGCCGTCACGGTGCGGGTGGTGGCGACGGACGCGGCCGGCCTCACCGGCGTGTCGCGCCGTGCCGTCGATGTGGTGCACGACCCGAGCTGGCCGTCGTGCTTCCCCCTGGCCATCGGCTCGTCGGGGGAGAGCCAGCCCGCCATCGTCGACCTGCAGGGCTCCGGGCAGCAGGACATCGTGTTCGGCACGGCCGACGGGACGGTCGACGCCATCGACCCCCGGACGTGCCGCGAGCTGCCGGGATTTCCGGCGCACACCGCGCCGGTGCACACGCCACTGCACGTGCCGGCCGGCGTCCGCGTCGGGAACCAGCCGATCCTCGCGGATGTCGCCGTCGGCGACCTGGCCCACACCGGCCACCTCGACGTGGTGGCCACCACCCTGTCGGGTGAGGTGTACGCGTTCGACGCCCACGGTCACCTGTTGGCGGGCTGGCCGAAGAGCGCGGTGCGGGCCGCTGTCGCGTTGCCGGTGCCTCGACCGGCGGATCCCTACACGCGATTGCCGGCACCCGAGGTGGTCGCCGCGCCGGTGCTGGTCCACCTGTCGGGCCCGCTTGGCACCCTCGACGTGGTGCAGGCCTCCATGGACGGCGACATCCACGCCTGGGACGCCCACGGCCGGGACGTGCCCGGCTGGCCGGTGACGGTGCAGATGCCGGCCGGTACGACGCCGCCGTCGGGCTACCAGCTCCTGCAGGACCACGAGCTGGCGGCCACGCCCACTGTCGCCTACCTGTTCGGGCGCTCGGCAGGTCCCGACATCGTGGAGCGGAGCCAGTTCACCGAGACCCGGGGCAGTGGCATCCAACTCCTCGGCTACGGCTTCACATTTGCTTTCGACGCCCGGGGGAAGCTGCTCACCGGGTGGCCGGTGCGCCTGCCCGGGCTGGTGGAGTACTACGGGTCGGCCCAGCAGTTCATCACCGAGGGCGCCGACCAGCCGGTGGCCGCAGACGTGCAGGGCAACGGGGTCGACGAGGTCGAGGTCAGCTCCGTGTTCGGCGTGCCGTTCCTCGTCGACGGGGCCGGCCAGGTGACCGGAGCGTACGCCTCGGTGGCACCAGGGCAGCCCCCCAGCGCCGTCGTCGGGCAGGAATTCGCCACGATCCTGGCGGGGCTGAACGCGGCACCGGGGAGCCCGGCGGCCGATGTCCCCATCACGTTCACCGCCTCGGGCGCGTTCGGGAAGATGGGCGGCACCCTGCGCTTCGGCCAGGCGGAGACCGGCGGTCTGTCCATCTTGAAAGCCGAGGAGCAGCCGAACAGCGGCACCGGGATCTCCGAGCACGAGGTGGTCTACCCGGCCGCCGGGGGACCCCCGTCACCCGGGTTCCCCGCGGCTCGCCAGGGCATCGACTTCCTGGGCGCTCCCCTGTTCGCCGATGTGGGGTCCGGGCCGGGCGTCGACCTGGTCGACGGCGGCGACTCGAACGCCATCGTCGCCTACGCCGCCACGGGCGCCATGGTGCCCGGCTTCCCCAAGTGGACACCGGGATGGAACCTCTTCTCGCCGACCACCGGGGACCTGTTCGGGACCGGCCATGTCGACCTGGTGAGCACGACCCGCGAGGGCTACCTGATGGCGTGGGCGACACCGGGGCCCGCGTCGGCGAACGTCCAGTGGGCGCGCTGGCACCACGACCTCCACAACTCCGGCAACGCCGGCGTCCACGCCCAGCCGCCCGGCGTGCCGCGCACCGTGCGGTGGCACGCAGGCCAGCGGGAAATGACGTTCGTCGCCCCGGGCGGGCGTGGGACCGACGGCACCGTCGGGCTCTACATGGCGGCGTTCGACCGTGGATCGGGCCGGGTGGACCATCGCTGGCTCGCCCCACAAGGGGGTGCCGGGACCGTCGAGTCGGTGTCCGTGCCGCCGGGGACGACGGCGGTGACGGTGCAGGCCGTCAACGACGCCGGTGTGCTGGGGCACCCGGTGACGGTGGCCGGCGGCGGCTGACTCGAGCGGGATCGGGGAGCCCGGGGGCGGCGGACCGGCAGGATCCCGCCTTCACCTGGGGATTCCGTTTGGCGGAACAGGTGGTGGTCGCCGACAGGGTCAGTAGGCCGGCGCACCCGTCGCCGGCGATGCGCTGGTGTACTGAGCGTGTCGGCAGTAGCTCCGTGGCGGCTTCCGTGGCGGCGCTCAGTAGGTACCGACGGCGGCGATTCGCCCGGGCAGGACGTTCGGCGGGCACTGCATGCCGTCGGTCCGGATCGGGGTGCCGTTGACCACGACGTGACGGACACCAGTGGGCTGGTCTGCGGTGAGCCGCTCCGTCCCCCCGGGGAAGTCCCGCACACGGCGGATGGGCCCCGGACCCACGGTTGTGGGGTCGAACACGGTGACGTCCGCCCACGCGCCCGGTCGTAGCACGCCCCGGTCGGTCATGGCGAACAGCCCGGCCGGTCGGCTTGTGAGACGGCGGACGGCCTCCTCGAGCGGCAGCACACCCCGGTTCCGAACCC
>JAKAYQ010000247.1 GCA_021826725.1 Actinomycetes bacterium | reverse complement strand
CGATGGTGGCGACCAGACCCACACTGGCCCGGGCCAGGCCGGCGGCGGCGAGCGCGTCGTCGAGCAGCGGGGCCACCTCGGCGGCAGGAGCATCCGACGAGCACCCGACACCGACGACCAGCGAAGGTGGGTGCAGCAGGGCCACTCCCCGCTCCGCAGGACCCGCGGCATCGGTCACCACCACCCGCTCCGGGCCGGCCCCGCCGAGCAGCGCGGCCGGCGCGTTCCAGCCCGGGACGGCCACCTCGACGATCGGCGACCGGCCGTCGAGCATGGCTGCCGCCACGCCGCTGACGTCACCCGCAGCGTGGTAGCCGGCAAGCAGGTCGAGGGCGGGCGTGCCGGAGGCGTCGGTGGCAGTGGTGACGACAGCCTCGGCACCGAGCATGGCCGCCACCTCCGACGCCAGGGCGTTCGCCCCGCCTGCGTGCCCACCGACGAGCGCCACGGCCCAGCGGCCGGACTCGTCGACGCACACCACGGCCGGGTCGCGGTCCTTGCCGGCCAGCAGCGGCGCCACGATCCGCACGGCGGCCCCGGTTGCGAGCATCAGCACCAGGCCATCGACCGCTCCCCACAGCCGGCGCACGGTGTCGCCCACCGCACCGTGGTGGTGCTCGTAGGGCAGCCGGCCGGCAAGCGCGCTCCCGGCGCCGGTCGTCGACACGCAGGCGACCCTGGTGGTGCCACCGACGACGTCAGGCACGGGCCACCACCCGCTGCCCGTCGAAGTCGACCATGACCACGTCGACGGTCACGGCGCCCTTGGCATGCGCCTCGCACGCGGCACGCGCCCGCCGGCACAGCTCGGCCAGCGGAGCCTCAAAGCCCTTGGCCACGCACGTCTCGAAGAAGTGCCGGGCTGTCGCCGTCGCCGTCCCCGCCGCGACGATGGCGGGCGGGGCACCACAGTCCCGGGCCACCGCAGCCAGCAGCTCGCCGTCGACCTCGGAGCGGTGGAAGTGGGTCATCATCACCCCAGCAGCCAGCTTGGCGATCTTGCCGGCCATGCCCACGAACACCACCTCTGCCATGCCGGCGGTGGCGCAGCGGCGCAGCGCGATGCCGGTGAAGTCCCCGACCTCCACGAACGAGACCTCGGGCAGCTCGGGGCGCAGGTCCCGGGCGGCCCGCTCGGAGCGGTGCCCGGTAGCGAGCACCATGGTGCGCTGGCCCTGGGCGGCGGCCACGTCAACCTGCTGCACCACCGACGCCCGGTAGGCAGCGGTCGAAAAGGGTCGCACGATCCCGGTGGTTCCCAGGATCGAGATCCCGCCGACGATGCCGAGCCTGGCGTTCGTGGTCTCGGCGGCCATCGCCTCTCCGCCGGGCACCGAGAAGGTCACGACGAGCGGATCGGCAGTCACCTCGGCCAGTGCAGCCAGGATCATCCGCCGGGGCACCGGGTTGATGGCCGGAGCTCCGACGGGCAGCCCCAGACCCGGCAGGGTGACAACACCGAGGCCCGGGCCGGCACGCAGGTCGGTGACACCCGACCCCGGCTCGACCTCGGCGGTGACCCGGGCGCCGTCGGTGCAGTCCGGATCGTCACCAGCGTCCTTCACCACCACACAGCGCCGGGGTCCCTCGGCCTCCACGGGGAACGACACCCGCCGGCCGGCGGGCAGCGCCACCTCGACCTCGGCAGGGGCGGAGCCGGTGACGAGCCCGGTCGCGGCCGCCTTCGCCGCCGCCGACGCGCAGGTCCCGGTCGTCCAGCCCGTGCGCAGACCTCGGCGTCGCGCCGCCACCTCGGCGCTCAGCGGTGGCTCCGAGGTTCGAACCCCGCTCACGCCGGCTGCTCCCGCACGCCGAGTGCAACCCGGACCCGGCTCACGCCGGCCGGCCCGCCGTGGTCCCCGGGAGCGACCGGCGACGGAAGCCGTGTGCGAAGCCCGGGGAGTAGAGGTGGCTCCGCTCGGCGCTGCCAGCCAGGGCGGGTCCGACCAACACGAGCACGGTGGTCCGCGCCCCGGTGGCACGGATCGCGCCCGCCAGCTGGCCGACGGTCGTGCGCACCACCTGCTCGTCGGGCCACGAGGCCCGAACGACCACAGCCGCCGGCGTGTCGGGGCCATATGCGGACCCGACGGCCAGCAGCTCCTTCTGGAGCTCGGCGGGCCGTGATGCCGACAGGAACACCGCCAGGGTCGGCCCTACCGCGGCGAAGGCGGCCACCGTCTCGCGCGGCGGCATGCTCGCTGCGGTGCGACCGGCGAGCCGGGTGAGCACCACGCTCTGCGCCACACGGGGGATGGTCAGCTCCCGGCCCAGGGCGGCGGCGGCCGCGCCGAGCGAGCTGACACCGGGGACGATCTCGAAGTCGCGACCCTGGGAGATGCACCAGTCGATCTGCTCCTGGATGGCGCCGTAGACCGACGGGTCCCCCGAGTGCAGGCGGACGACGGCCCCGTCAGGATGCGCCGCGTAGACATCCAGGACGTCCTCGAGCGTCATCGACTTGGAGTCGTGGACCGTCGCACCGGCGTGCACGTGGTCGAGCACCGCCTCGGGGACGAGCGACGAGGCCCAGATCACGACGTCGGCGGCTGCCAGGCGATCGCGCCCGCGCAAGGTGATGAGGTCCGGTGCACCGGGGCCGGCGCCGACGAAGGAGATCACGGTCGGTCCTGCGCGCCGGCAGGGCTCGAAAGCGGATCCTGCGACGACGGGGCACGCGAAGGTGAGGTCGCGTCCTCAGCCGGGCGCTGCGGGGGCACCAGCACCGTGGCCAGGTAGGCAGCCGGGCCGGTGGCCGCCGGCTCGAGCAAGCCGACTCGCTCGCCAGGCAGGCCGAGGAGCTCGCCGACGACTGCGCCGTCCAGGCGCCCCGCAGCGCGAAGACGTCCCGCCACGGCCGGCAGGTGGCGCCCCCCCTTGTAGACCACGATGGCGGCGTCGGGGTCCTCCAGCGGCACGTCGAGCGCCTCGGGTCCGTCGACCGCGCTGATCAGGTGCAGCCGCTCCACGCCGTCGACCAGGACCATCCCGCTGCGCGACGCCAGGTCCTGGAACGCGCAGATTCCCGGGACGGTCTCCACCGTCGTCTCCGGCCGGCGGGCGACGACCCGCGCCGCGAGGTGGTGGAACGTGCTGTAGATGTTCGGGTCCCCCAGCGTGACGAACGCCACCCGCTCGCCTGCGTCGAGGCAGGCAGCCACCCGCTCGGCCGCCAGGTCGTGAGCGGCGCGACGGAGTTCGTCCCCCTCGACGATGGCGAACACCAGGCGCTCGACGGCGACATCGGGCGCGGCCTGCCGCACGATCGACTCGGCACGCCCGACCGCGTCGACGGCCATGGTCGGCCCGAAGACGCGGTCCGCGCCGCGCAGCACCGATACCGCCTTGAGCGTCAGCAATCCGGGGTCACCCGGACCGACGCCAACGCCAACGAGGGCCGGGCCCATCATCCATCTCCCGTGGAACGAGGCACTACACCGCTGCAGCCGGTCTCCTGGCTCCCGGATCGCCGCTCACCCCGCCTTCCCGGACGCACGTCCAGTGGCTCTGTGGGGGTCGCTCCCCGGTCACAGTGGCGGGTCCGCGCCGGACTTCCGCCGGCTTCCCGAGCACCGCAGCGGCACGACCCTAGCGCAGCCTGCGGCCATCGCCCCCGCCGCCCCCGCCGCCACCGGGGACACCGTGCGCCGGCTGCCCCGCCGACAGGTGACCGCCGCCTCCGAATCAATACTCGATGCCCTTGATCGCCCGGATGCCCTGCTCGTACGCGTGCTTGACCTTGCGCATCTCGGTGACCGTGTCGGCGAGCGCCACGACCTCCTCGGGAGCGTTGCGGCCGGTGACCACCACGTTGGTGCGCGGGTCACGGTCTCGCAGGCCGGCCACGATCTCCTCCACGGGCACCCAGCCATACTTGGCGGCGTAGGTCAGCTCGTCGAGGATGAGCAGCTGGTAGTCGCCCGACGCCAGCTTCTGGCGAGCCACCTCCCAGGCATGGCGCCCCTTGGCCGCCGTCTCGTCGAGGTCGGTCGACTCCCAGGTGAAGCCGTCCCCAAGGGTGTGCCACTCGATCCCGAGGTGGTCCGCGAGCTTCCGCTCCCCGGTGCGCCACTTGCCACCTTTGACGAACTGCACCACCCCGACGTTCCAGCCCCGTGCCCATCCCCGCGCCATCACCCCGAAGGCAGCAGAGGACTTGCCCTTGCCTTGTCCGGTGTTCACGAGGACGATCGACTGGGCGCGCACCATGTGTGGCGCACGGTACTCACCACCTGAACCCACGGCAAGCGGTCGGGCGGGGATCCAGCGCCGAACTGCCTCACCCCGGCACAACCCCGAGCGCGGCGCCGCCCCGCCGCAGCACCTGGTACCAGGCC
>JAKAYQ010000034.1 GCA_021826725.1 Actinomycetes bacterium | reverse complement strand
CGTCTGCCGCTTGTAGGCCTGCGTCCTTCGCTGGCAGGCCTGCGTGCGTTGCAGGGAGGCGAACGCCCCCTGTTGCTCGGCCGGCATGCCTCGCCCGTAGGGGAGGCCCGGCCGGTCGGCCCCTGCCGCCCGCCATGCGGCAGACTGGCCCCATGTGGAGTCGCCCCGCGGTCGCGGCCGCCACCAGCGGCGCTGTGGCGCTGGTCCACGCCGCCCCGTCGGCGGCCGTGCTCGGCACCTTCCTGGTACGCCCTCCGGTGGCGGTGCCCGGCGGATGGTGCCGGTGGCGGTGGCCGGGGAGCGCCGGGGACCCGGGAGCGCTCGCGTTGACGATCGACGACGGACCTGCCCCTGCGACCACCCCCCGCACGCTCGACCTGCTCGACCGCTACGGCATGCGGGCCACGTTCTTCGTGGTGGGGACCGAAGTGGACCGGCACCCCGAGCTCGCCGGGGAGATCCGGCGCCGAGGCCACGGCCTCGGCGTGCACGGGTACCAGCATCGGCACCATCTGCTCCGCTCCCCGGCGTGGGTGCATGCCGACACCGGGCGGGCGGCGGCCAGCGTGTCAGCCGCGACCGGTGCGACCCCACGCTGGTACCGTCCGCCGTACGGGCAGCTGACGTCCTCCACCGTCGCCGCGGCGCGGCGCCACGGCATGCAGGTGGTGCTGTGGTCGCGCTGGGGCCGGGAATTTGCGGAGCGCTCCGCTGGCCCCGTCGTCGACCGGCTACGACCGGGGCTCGTCCCCGGCGCGGTCCTGCTGGTACACGACAGTGACCGGTTCGCCCGTCCGGGCACCGCAGCGATCACCCACCGGGCGCTCGGATCGCTGGCTGCGGAGCTGGAGCGCCGGCAGCTGGTGAGCGTGCCGCTCGACGACCTGGCTGCCATGCACGTCCCGGACCGGTCGTCAGCGGTGGTGCCGGCGTGACCGTTCCCGAAGCGACCGGAGGGCCCGAAGCGACCGGAGGGCCCGAAGCGACCCGAGGGGCCGGCCGGGCGCTCATCCTGTCCGGTTCGATCGGGCGCGGGCAGGACTCGGCCGCCGAGGCGTGCCAGGCGGCGGTGGTGGCCGCCGGTGGCTCGGCGTCGATCCTGGACTGCATGGCTCTGCTGGGCGAGACCGGCCGGCGCCTGGGCGAGGCTGCCTTTCGCAGTGCGCTGTCGGTGGCGCCGCTCTACGACGCCCTGCACTTCTCCCAGATGCGAAGCGACACCGCACTGGCGGAGCGGATGGAGGAGGCCGCGGCGAGGCGCCTGGTGCCCAGGCTCCGCCAGGAGATCGAGCGGAGCGGGGCCCAACTGCTGGTGTCGGCGTTCGCCGCCGGTGTCGGCGCACTGGGTCGGCTGCGCATCGAGATGCCGCACAGACGTGTCGTGGTCGTCTGCACCGACGCTGCCGCCCACCGCATGTGGGCGCATCCTGCGGTCGACCGGTACATCGTCTGCTCGGAGATGACCGCCGGAACGATCCGGCAGTACCTGCCGGCGGCGGACGTGGTCGTGCTTCCGCCGGCCGTGCGGCCGGCGTTCTTCAACGCTCCGGGACGCGCCCAGGCGCGTGACGCACTGGGCATCGACCGCGCCGTCCCCTGCGTGCTGCTCATGGGTGGGGGCTGGGGGATGGCCCGCCTGGTCGACGCAGCGGCCGGCCTGGCCGGTGCCGGCTACCGGGTGCTCGCCGTGGCCGGCAGCAACCGGGCGCTGCGGCGCCGGTTGGAAGCCCTGGCTCGCAGTGTGCCCAGGAGCGACGGGTCCGGGGTCACCGTCTACGGCTACACGACCGAGGTGCCTGCCCTGATGGCGGCGTGCGACGTGGTGGTGGCAACTCCCGGCCAGACCTGTCACGAGGCGCGGGTGGTGCGCCGTCCCCTGGTGGTCCTCGATGCCGTGCCTGGCCACGGCCGCGAGAACCTGCTGCTCGAGATGGTCCGCGGTGGGGCGCTGGCGTGCACACCGCGGCCCTCGTCGGTCGTGGCCGGGGTTGCCTCCGTGCTCGATGGTGCCGTGGATGCTGACGCGCCGTGGCCGGTACATGACGCTGCGGAGTGGGGAGTGGGCTTCCTTGCGGCCGTCGCCGATCTGATGGATGCTCCCTCGGTGGCGGATATGCCGCGGAACGCGCCTGCGGAGTGGCCTGCTGCCAGCAGTGCCGGCTGACCCGGCGTTTGCGCAGGGGGCCTCGGACCGGCGAGGCTGGTCGGTCATGGTCGCCTTCGCACGGTCGTGCTGCTGTGTCTGAGCTCCTCTACGGCACCAGCGCGCGCATCGCAGCCATGCGGCGATCGTGGGATCGCAGCACGCGGATCGCGGTGCCGCCACCAGTGCCCGCACTCCCCCCGTCCGCTCCCGACGGCATCCGTGTGGCGTTCCTCGTCTACCGGGGCAACCCGCGCTGTGGCGGGCAAGGCGTCTACACCCGGCACCTCGCCCGCGAGCTTGTCGAGCTCGGGCACAGCGTCGAGGTGCTGGCCGGACAGCCGTGGCCGGAGCTCGACCCGGGGACTGGGTTCGTCCCGGTGCCCGGCCTCGACCTGTACCGGGATCCCGACCCCTTCCGGGTGCCGCATCCCCGTGAGCTGCGCACCCCTGCCGACGTGGCGGAATTCGCGGTGATGTGCGCCGCTGGATTTCCCGAGCCGCGCACGTTCTCCTGGCGGGCGCGCCGATACCTCGCCGCCAACCGTCACCGGTTCGACCTCGTCCACGACAACCAGTGCCTCGGATCGGGGCTGCTCGGCATGCTCGACGACGGATGGCCGCTCGTGGCCACGATCCACCACCCGATCACCGTCGACCGTGAGCTCGCGCTCGCCCACGCCGAGGACCTGCGCCGCCGGTTGGGCCAGCAGCGGTGGTTCGGCTTTCTCGGTATGCAGATGCGGGTCGCCCGCCAGCTGCCGAGGGTGGTCACGGTGTCGGAGTCGTCGCGCATCGACATCGCTGGCCAGCTTGGGGTGGACCCGGGCCGCATGACGGTGGTACCGGTCGGGGTCGACCACACGGTGTTCCGGCCGCGCCCAGACCGGCCGCGGGTCCCGGGACGGATCATGGTGACCTCGTCGAGCGACGTGCCCATGAAGGGTCTGGTGCCGCTGCTGCACGCCGTGGCCAAGGTCCGCACCGAACGCGACGTCGAGGTGGTGGTCATCGGCCACCCCCGTCCGGGCGGGCGGGTCGATCGCACCATCGCGGAGCTGGGTCTCGGCCCCGTGGTGCGGTGCGTGACGGGCGTGAGCGACGACGAGCTCGCCGGGCTCTATGCCGAGGCGGAGGTCGCCGTGGTGCCGTCGCTGTACGAGGGCTTCTCGCTCCCGGCTGTCGAAGCCATGGCCTGTGGCGTGCCGCTGGTGGCGACCACCGGCGGCGCCATCCCCGAGGTGGTCGGCAGGTCGGGGGAGACGGCCCTGCTGGTTCCGCCGGGCGACGCCGAGGCGCTGGCCACCGCCCTGCGTCGGGTGCTCGACGAGCCAGCGTTGGCAGCATCGCTCGGTGAACGCGGTCGCCGCCGGGTGCTGGGGCGGTTCACGTGGCGGGCCACGGCTGTCGGCACCGCCGAGCAGTACATGGCAGCCTTGGACGACCACCGCCGGGGCCTCGGTGGCAGGCGCCCGGCCCCGGCGTCGGCCCTGCGGGCCCAGTGGGCCGACACGAGCCGCCGGGCGCGCACCGGGGAGCCGGGCCCGGACACGCTCGGGGTGACGCCGGTGCACGCGCCGGGGGCGATGGGTACGGCGCAGTGCTGACGGTCGACTACGACCGCCTCGGCCTCCGCCGGGGCGAGCGGCTGCTCGATCTCGGTTGCGGCGGGGGGCGGCACGCGTTCGAGGCGGCTCGGCGCGGGGCCCGGGTCGTGGCCCTCGACGCCGGCGCCGAGGAGGTCGACGCCGTGCGCGCCGTGCTGGCCGCCATGGCGGACGCGGGCGAGCTCGACAGCGGGGGAGAGGCCATCGCCTTGCGCGGCGACGCCCGGCGGCTGCCGTTCGCCGACGGCACCTTCGACCGCGTGATCGCCGCCGAGGTCCTGGAGCACGTGCCCGAGGACACCACCGCCATGGCTGAGCTGGCGCGGGTTTTGCGCCCCGGCGGCACCATCGCCGTCACCGTTCCCCGGTTCGGGCCTGAGCTGGTCAACTGGGCGCTGTCCACCGAGTACCACGACGTCCCCGGCGGCCACGTGCGCATCTACCGGCGCTCCATGCTCGGCCGCCGGCTGCGGGCCAACGGCCTGCGCCCGGTCGGGCACCACCACGCCCATGCGCTGCACTCGCCGTACTGGTGGCTCAAGTGCGCGGTGGGCGTGCGACGCGACGACCATCCTGCCGTCCGCGCCTACCACCGCCTGTTGGTGTGGGACATCACCGACGGCCCCTGGGTGACCCGGCGAGCGGACGCCCTGCTGAACCCGGTGCTGGGAAAGAGCCTGGTCGTCTACGCGCAGAAGCCGGCATGAGCGCGGTCGGCCCGGTCACGGGTGCGACCCAGCGCGATGCGATCATCGGCGCTCCCGGTCCCTGTGTAGCCACTGCCGCTGGTCCCCGTGCAGCTTCCGATGACGGTTCCGGGGCAGCCGCCACCGCCGGCAGCGCCGCCGTTGGCGCTGCCGCCTGGGATCGGCGACGGTCCGGAGGTCCCGGCGCCGTTCCTGCCCTCGCCGGGGTCCTCGACGCCGACGACATCCTGGCCACCGCGTCGGGCATCGCCGAGCTGCAGCGTCCCGACGGGATGATCCCGTGGTACACCGGCGGGCACTGCGACCCGTGGAACCACATCGAGGCGGCCATGGCCCTCGACGTAGCCGGCTTCGATGCCGAAGCGCGCGCCGCCTACCAGTGGCTCGTCGAACGCCAGCTGCCCGAGGGCGGATGGTTCAACTACTACCAGTGGAGCGGTGGGGTCGAGGACCCCCGCATCGACACCAACGTGTGCGCCTACGTCGCCACCGGTGCCTGGCACCGGTACCTGCTCCGGGGCGACCGGACCATGCTGCAGGCCATGTGGCCGGTGATCGACCGGGCCATCCGCTTCGTCCTTCGCTGGCAGCGTCCGGACGGCACCGTCCGCTGGTCGGTGGACCCCGACGGGCACCCGGGCCGCTTCGCGCTGCTCACCGGGTCGTCGTCGATCCTGCACGCGCTGCGCTGTGCGGTGGCCTGCGCGGAGATGCTGGGCTACGAGCGACCCGACTGGGAGCTGGCTGCCGGGCGCCTCGCGCACGCGGTGGCGCACCGGCCGGGGGCGTTCGAGCCCAAGGGCGAGTTCGCTATGGACTGGTACTACCCGGTGATCTCGGGTGCCCTGCGCCACCCGGCGGCGGTGGCCCACCTCGATGCCGGCTGGGAGACCTTCGTGATGGAAGGCCTGGGGGTCCGGTGCGTGTCGACCGGGCCGTGGGTGACCGCGGCCGAGACGGCGGAGTGCGCGATCGCGCTGGACACGGTGGGTGATCGTCGCCGTGCCGCCGAGCTGCTCACGTGGGCGCAGGCGCACCGGCTGCCCGACGGCTCGTACCTGACCGGCATCGTCTACCCCGAGCAGTCGACGTTCCCTGCGGACCAGCGAAGCAGCTACACGGCAGCCGCGATCGTGCTGGCCGTCGACGCCGTGTCGGAGTCGAGCGCGGCCTCCGGGTTGTTCCGGGGTGTGGGCCTTCCGGCCGCCGTGGACCTCGACGAGGCACCGCAACGAGCGGTCCGGGCGGCAGTCGCCGACTTCGCTCGCTGATCACCCCGACCTGCGCTCCCGGCCATGGTGGGTCGTACCCATGCCTGGCGCGGTTCGATGAAACCCACTCCAGTGGAAGGGGAGCCCGCTCGGTGCTACCAGGTTCGCACGGGCCCGGCGTCACCTGGCTCGCCCTGCTCTGCCGGCGGTGGATGGTCGGCGTCAGTGCGAGGCCGTGCGGATGCGCCGCAGCGCCCGGAGCGAGCCCCAGGCACCGTCCTCGGCCCAGTCCCCAGACGCCACGGCGGCACACCACAGCTCGTACGGAGGGCGGCCGCCGTCGGCCGGGTCCGGGAACACGTCGTGGATCGCAAGCCAGCCGCCGGGGGCCACGTGCGGTGCCCAGCCGGTGAAGTCGGCCCATGCCGGTTCGTCGCCGTGGCCGCCGTCGATGAAGCACAGGTCCACCGGGGTCGCCCAGCGGCTGGCGACCACCGGCGACTCTCCTACCACGCCGACGACGCAGTGGCCCAGCCCGGCACCGTCCACCGAGCGGCGCCACGTCGGCAGGGTGTCGATCCGGCCGGTCGCCGGGTCGACCAGGGTGGCGTCGTGGTGCTCCCACCCGGCCTGGTTCTCCTCGGATCCGTGGTGGTGGTCGACGCTGAACAGCACGGCGCCCTCGGCGCAGGCCGCAGCCCCGAGGTACAGCGTCGACTTCCCGCACCAGGCGCCGATCTCCACCACGGTGGCGCCGCTGCGGCCGCGTGTCGCACGGTGGGCCAGCTCGTGCAGGGCGAGGCCCTCGTCGTCGGGCATGAACCCGGCCGTGGCCCGGGCCTGGTCCATCAGGTCCGCGCAGCACGGCGGGGCGAACCGGTCCGCCATGGTGCCGGCGGGGCGCGCGCCGGTCATCGTCGGAGTGCGGCCAGGCGTCCGGCCGCGGCGCGCAGCACGGCGGCGGCGTCGGGTGCCAGGCGCTCGGTGACCGCCACGTTGACGTCCAGCCGCTCCAGGATCTGCTCGACAGTGCGCTGGCCGCTTCGCACCGGGTTGTCGGCGACGAAAGCGTGGACCTCTGCCGCGAGAGCGGGGTCCCGGCACAGCCACTTGGTCCCGTCGAGCAGTCGAGGCACGATGTTGGCCGGGGTCCGGTCCATGACCGCCGGCCAGTTGGCGCACAGGCGGGACCAGGTGGCGGGCCCATGCTCGCGGCTGGCCAGGAGCATCTGGATCACGAACGGCGCGTTCTGGGTGCGGATGTCGGTCAGCGCCAGGTGGAAGACCTCGGCAGCGACGTCTGGGTCAGGGATCTCCCCCAGCGAGTAGAGGTACCGCATCTCCTCCTGCGGGGTGGCGGGGTGCCGGTAGCAGTCGAGCAGCTGGGCGAAGGTGGCGCGGTCCCCCGAGGCGGCGACGACGGTGACCACGGCAGCGGCCAGATCGGGGTCGAGCGGGGTTGCTCCGGCGAGCGCTCTGGCGTGCAGCGCGGCACAGCGCTCGCGGACCGCGGGGTCCGCGCCGACGGTTCCGGCGATGGTGACGGCCAGCGAGCGCAACGTCACGGCGCGCTCGTCGTCGCCGGCCCGTCGCTGCCACCCGAGGCGGTCGACGAGCGGCCCGACCAGCGTTCGCGTGTACGCGGCCAGCTCGCGGCGGGCGTCGTCGGTGACGACATGGTCGAGGAAGCGCAACGCGCCGGTGACCTGGCTCCAGACGTCGGGGTCGGTCTCGTCGCCGATGGCTTCGGCCAGCACCAGCACGTCGTCGAGGTCGGCGATCCCGGCCAGCACGCCGGCCCAGGTGTCGCTCAGGAGATTGCAGCGCTCCAGGGGCTCGAGCTCGGCCATGCGCCCGGCCAGCTGGCGCAGGTGCCCGGGGGTGTAGCGCACCCGGTAGAAGCCGGAGCCGCCGGCGTTGACGACGATGCCGGCCGGTGGGATGCCGACGGTGGCACCGCCGCCGGCGAGCAGGACCCGGGCCGACGCCTCGGGGTCGTCGAGCGACCGGGCCAGCACCGGCACCTGCCAGTCGTGGCCGATGGCGCTCGCCGCCGCGTCACCGGCAGGTCCCGGCGTGCCGGGGACGACCGGCGTCGGGGTGAAGGAGAACGGCGCCTGCTCCAGGGCGATGGTGCTGCCACGGTCCTCCACCGAGACGAGGGGAAATCCGCCCTGGGCGATCCAGGTGTCCATGACCTGGCGCACCGGTTCGCCGCTGGCCGCCTCGATGGCGTCCCAGAGATCGGCGGTGTCGGTGTTGCCGAGGCGGTGATCGTGGAGGTAGCGGCGGATCCCGGCCCGGAACCGGTCCTCGCCCAGGTACCGCTCCAGCATGCGCAGCACGCTGGCGCCCTTCTGGTAGGTGAGGACGTCGAACATGCCCTGGGCCTCCTCGGGGGGCCCGACCGGGTACTCGACGGATCGGGTGCGGTGCAGCGAGTCGGTGGCCATGGCCACGTCCCGTTCCATCCCGAACGACACCCAGCGCTGCCACTGCGGTCGGAAGTGGTCGACGCAGAGCAGCTCCATGAGCGTGGCGAAGGCCTCGTTCAGCCAGATGCCGTTCCACCAGCGCATGGTGACGAGGTCGCCGAACCACATGTGGGCGATCTCGTGGGAGACGACGTCGGCCACCCGCTGCTGCTCGAGCTGTGACGACTGCTCGGGGTCGACCAGCAGGGCTGTCTCCCGGAAGGTGACGCAGCCCAGGTTCTCCATGGCCCCGAAGGCGAAGTCGGGGATGGCCACCAGGTCGAGCTTGGCGGCCGGGTAGGCGATGCCGAACCACTCGGTGAAGAAGCGCAGTGCGTGGGCGGCGCACTCGACGGCGAACGCGGTGAGGTCGTGGCGGCCCGGGACGTGGATGACGCGGACCGGGACCCCGTCGACGTCCACCGGATCGGTGGCCTCGAGCGGGCCGACGACGAACGCCACCAGGTAGGTGGACATCGGGATGGTGTCGGCGAACTGCACTCGTCGGCGCCCGTCGGGCAGCGGGGTGTCGGACACCACGGGGCCGTTCGACACGGCCAGGAGCGCGGCATCGACGTCCAAGGTGACGGCGAACACCGCCTTGCGGTCCGGCTCGTCGAAGCACGGGAACGCCCGCCGGGCGTCGGTGGCCTCGAATTGGGTGGTGGCGATGGTCCGGGCGGCGCCTGCGGCGTCGGTGAACGTCGATCGGTAGAACCCGTGCAGCCGGTCGTTCAGCACGCCCGAGAAGCGCAGCTCGATGGTGCACGGGCCCGCCGGCAGGGGGTTCGGCAGCACCAGGCACACCCGCTCGGCGGCCTCATCGGTCTCCACCCGGACGGGGGCGCTGTCGGGAGCGGCATCGGCATGCCCGGCGCCTGCGGACCCGGTGCCGTCTGCCTCGGCCCGGCGGCCGTCTCCGGCAGTGACGACAGCGTAGGTGACGTCGAGGTCGGCGGCGTGCAGGACGATCCGGTCGACCGGGCGGTCGACCTCGGCGGCGATGACGACCTCTCCCGCGAACACCGCCGCGTCGAGATCGGGGGCCAGGCGCAGGTCGTAGCGGGTGGGGCGGACGTCGTACGGCAGGCGGTGGGCAGCCGACGGGTCGCCGCCCGCCGCCGAGCCGCTGCCGTTCGGGGCGAGCTGGGCGGAGGTCACCCGGACACGCTACAGGGGGCAACTGGCAGGCGGCGATGTCGGGCGTCGTGATCGCCCGGGCCGGTAGGGTCACGCAGATGTCCGGACCTCCTGCCGTGGAACCCGGCGACGACGCCGCCATCGACGTCGTCGCCGTCGGCTCCGCCATCGTCGACATCCTCGTCCACGCCACGCCGGCCGATCTCGCGCGGCTCGAGGTGGACCCCGGCACCATGACGCTGGTCGACCTGGTCGCCTCCGAGCGGCTCCGGGCGTCGGTGGCTCCGGTCGCCCAGGTGTCGGGAGGATCGGTGGCCAACACCGCCGTCGGTGTCGCGGCCCTGGGCGGGACGGCGGGGTTCATCGGCCGTACGGCCGACGACGAGCTCGGATCCCTCTTCTGCAGCGACCTGGCCCGATCGGGTGTGCAGGTCGGGCGCACGGCTCACACGCCAGGCGCCGGGGGCGCGGCCGGAGCCGCGGGGGACGCAGCCGGGGCCGGCGGCGGCTCCGACGCCGCGACCGGGCGCTGCGTGGTGCTCGTCACACCGGACGGGGAGCGGACGATGGTGACGCATCTGGGCGTGGCCTCCATGCTGACGACGCACGACCTCGACCAGGACATGCTGGCGGCAGCCCGGGTCGTGTACCTCGAGGGCTACCTGTGGGACGTGCCGTCGGCCACCGCGGCGCTGCACCGGGCCATCGAGGTCGCACACGCAGGGGACGGCCTGGTCGCGGTGTCGGTGTCCGACCGGCTGTGCGTGGAGCGCCACCGGCGGGAGCTCCTCGACCTGCTGCGCGATGACGTGGATGTCCTGTTCGCCAACGAGGAGGAGGCGATCGCCCTGATGGGCGTGCCCACGGTCGATGCCGCTGTCGCCGCGATCGAGGAGACGGGCGTGCTCTCGGCTGTCACGCTCGGGCCGGCTGGCTCGGTGGTCGTCATGCCCGGGAGCTCCGTGACGGTCCCGGCGGTCCCGGTCGGCACCGTCGTCGACACCACCGGCGCCGGCGACCTGTACGCAGCGGGCTTTCTGTACGGGCTGACGAACGGCGCCAACCCGGTCGAGTGCGCGCGGTTGGGCGGCGCGTGCGCGGCGGAGATCATCTCGCACATGGGGGCCCGGCCCCAGGCCGACCTGCGAGGCATGCTGGTGCCCGGCACCGACGCCCGCTCGTAGCCGGGGAGCGTGGCGCCGGCCGAGGATCCGACCCGGACCGTCGCCGACCGTGCGGTCCGCACACCGCTCGGGGAGGGCGTCGCCGCTCGGGGAGGGCAGCGCCTGTCGGGATCGAGCGCCTGTCGGGAGTGTCAGTCCTGATCGTGCTCGGGGTCGGGAGGCAGGTAGACGAGGTCGAGGTCCGCCAGCCGGACCAGCACGGACGCCACCCATTGGGCCAGGGCCTCGACGGGGGAGGCCAGCCGAGCCGGTTCCTCCAAGGTGGCCTCTTCGAGCAGCAGGGATCCCTGATAGGTGGTCTCCACGGCGAATCGGGCCGGTTCGCCGGGAGCGCCCATCACCTGCTCCAGCACCGGAGCGGTGCGCACCAGTGCCTCCCCTGCGAGGGCGGGGCTCTCCACGGGGAGGACCGCCAGCATGGCGGTCAGGTCGGGTGGCCCGGCCAGCCGTTGCTGGCGCAGGGTGATCTCCATCACCGCCTCGGGCAGGTCGTCCGGAGGCTCGCCGATGGACCACGAGCGGTAGATGCTCTGGCTCCAGGTCGGCCAGTCGAGGGAGATGTCGGCCCGCACGCGGGGCGGTTGCTCCTCGCCGGGCAGCGAGTACGACGTCTCCCACGACACGTCGCCCAAGAAGACGTCGACCTGGAACCGCTCCTCGACGGCCTGGCGTTGCAGCAGGGCGTTCTCGAAGGCGGTCCGGACGCGGGTGATCAGCTCCACCAGGATGTGGTCCAGCATGGCGGGCCAGAGGCTACCGTTCCCAGATGGACGTGACGCAGATGGTCGTTCCGGCCTGGGCCGAGCGGCGCGTGCTCGCCTACGCCCACCAAGGCGGTGCCCACGAGGCGCCGTCGTCCACGCTCTTCGCCATCGAGCGTGCCGTGGCGGTCGGTGCCACGGGCATCGAACTGGACGTGCACGCCACGTCCGACGGTGTCGTGGTGGTGTGCCACGACCGCACCGTCGACCGGACCACGGACGGAAGCGGCGCCATCGCGGACATGACGTGGGCCGAGCTGTCGTCCCTCGACAACGCCTACTGGTTCGTGCCGGGGACGGACGCGCAGACCGGGCTCGACCCGGATGCCTACCCGTATCGTGGTCGGGCGCCCGCCGATCCCGCGTTCGGCGTCGCCACCCTGCGTGCCGTGCTCGACCTGCTGGACGACCACCCTGGCGTCATGCTCAACCTGGACATCAAGTCCACCGCCCCGGCCGTCGCGCCCTACGAGCAGGCAGTGGCCGACCTGGTCCGAGAGCGCGAGTACCAGGATCGCGTCATCGTGGCGTCGTTCCTGGATGTGGCCACCGACACGTTCCGACGGCTGGCACCCGAGGTGGCGACGTCGGCGGGGATGCAGGGTGTGGCCGCCTTCTGGCAGGCGGTGCATCGCGGTGAGCCGCCCGACACCGTGCCGTTCGCCGCGCTGCAGGTCCCGGCCCGATCGGGCGAGCTGGTCATCGTCGACCAGGCGTTCGTGGGCGCAGCGCACGAGCTGGACGTTGCCGTGCACGTATGGACCATCAACGATGCCGCCGAGATGGAGTCACTGGTCGACGCCGGGGTCGACGGGATCATCACCGACGTGCCCTCCGTGCTTGTCGAGATGCTCGACCGGCGGGCCGCCTCATACGTGCTCTGAGCCCCAGGCGTTCCCGGGGCTTTGCGGTGGGCGTTTGTCAGCGGGCGCTTGCCGGCGGGCGCTTGTCAGCCCCGACCGGCGTTGGGCCGCTTCCCGTGGTTGGCCTTCTTCTTCGCACGCAGCTTGCGCTTCACCGTTCGCTTCGACACGGCTGTGCAGGCTAGCGCACCGGGGCGTGGCCCCGAGCCAGCCCGCCGGTGGCCGCCACCGATCTGCGCACGGAACCGTGGTTCCGGGCTTCGGTCGGGGGGCATCCCTGCGGCGGCGACCGGACCGGGACGCGGTGGCGGGTCGCGCCGGTGGCCTCGGACAGGTAGCGTCGGGACGTGGAGCACCTCGGCCTGGTTGGCCTGCCCAATGCCGGCAAGACGTCGTTGTTCAATGCCCTGACCGGAGCTGGTGCGCCAGTGGCCGCGCACCCGTTCACCACGACGGAGACCAGCGTGGCTATCGCGCCGCTCCCCGACGCCCGGCTCGACGCGCTTGCGGTGATGAGCGCCAGCAAAAAAGTCGTGCGGGCGGGAGTCGAGATGGTGGACATCGCCGGTCTGGTGGCCGGGGCCGCATCGGGGGAGGGGCTCGGCAACCGGTTCCTGGCAGGGATCCGTGAGGTCGACGCGCTCTGCCTGGTCCTGCGGTCATTCGAGGACCCCGAGGTCGTCGGCGAGCACGATCCCGTCGCTGCCCTGGAGATCCTGGAGCTCGAGCTCGTCCTGGCAGACTTGGCCACGGTCGAATCGCAGATCGACAAGCGTCGCAAAGCGGCCAGGGCCGACAAGCGCCTGCTGGCTGAAGTCGAGGCCATCGAGGCGGCCCAGGCCGCCCTCGCCGACGGGACGCCGCTGTACCGCGCTGGCCTCGACAGCGAGCAGGCGGCCGCGCGCGCCGGGCTGTTCCTGCTCACCGACAAGCCGGTGCTGGCCGTGGTGAACGTGGGGGAGGACCAGGTCGCCGAGGCCGACGGGCTGGTGAAGGCGGTGGCCGCGGCGCTGGGTGGGGGTGAGGTCCTGGCTGTGTCGGTGCAGCTCGAGGCCGAGGCTGCCCAACTGGACCCCGACGAGCGAGCCGAGCTGCTGACCGGTCTGGGGCTCGGCGACGGCGCTCTGGCCCGGGTGGCGAGCGCCGCCTACCACCTGCTCGGTCGCAGGGTCTTTCTCACCACCGGCGACAAGGAGTCCCGGGCCTGGAGCTTCCGGGCCGGCGCCACTGCGCCCGAATGTGCCGGTGTGATCCACTCCGATCTGGCCCGCGGGTTCATCCGGGCCGAGGTCATCTTCTGGGACGAGCTCCTTGCCATCGGGTCGTGGTCGGCGGCCAAAGCGCAGGGCAAGATCCGGCTGGAAGGCAAGGAGTACCACGTTGCCGACGGTGACGTGCTGGAGATCCGGTTCAACGTCTGACGGCCATGGGCGACGGCGTCGCAGCATGCTGGCTGTTGCGGGACGGCGAGGTGCTCGCTGCTGCCGAGCTCGCCCGGAGCGTCCCGGCGCGCTGGCGCGGCCTGCTGGGTCGGACGGGGCTCGACGGGGCGCTCGTGCTCCCGCACACCCGTGCCGTGCACACCTTGGGCATGCGCTTCTCCATCGACGTTGCCTTCCTCAATAGCGGATGGCAGGTCGTCGACCTGTGCACCATGGCTCCATGGCGGGTGGGCCGGCCGCGATGGTGCTCGTCGATCCTCGAGGCGGAGGCAGGAGCGTTCGAGCGGTGGGGGCTCCACCGCGGTGACACTGTCGAGCTCCGCCCGTGCCCGTGACACCCTCGCGCGTCACGCCTGACGGGTCTGGGCCTGGCGAGGTCACGCCTGAGGGGGCGGTGCCCGACGGGGCGGGCCGGCTGGTGCTGGTGGCGACACCGATCGGCAACCTGGGAGACCTGTCCCCTCGGGCTGCGCAGGCGCTGGCCGATGCCGACCTGGTCTGCTGCGAGGACACGCGCCGCACACGGGTGCTGCTCGCCCACGCCGGCGTCCACGCCCGCGCCCTGATCGCGGTCCACGAGCACAACGAGCAGCGCCAGGCGGCAGCCATCGTCGAGCGGATCGGGCGTGGCCAGACCGTCGCGTTGGTGTCGGACGCCGGGACGCCCGGCGTCTCCGACCCGGGAACCGCCGTGGTGTCGGCGGCAGCCGCTGCCGGCGCCTGCGTGTCGGTCGTGCCCGGCCCGAATGCCGCCGTGGCGGCGCTCGTGGTCAGCGGGCTGCCGACCGACCGGTTCTGCTTTGAGGGATTCCTGCCGAGGCGCGGTTCGGCCCGGCGCCAGCGGTTGGCGGCCCTTGCCGTGGACAGCCGGACCACGATGCTCCACGAGGCGCCCAGCCGGCTGGCGGGTACGCTCCACGACATCGCAGCGGCGCTGGGCGCCGACCGCCCGGTGGCGGTGGTGCGAGAGCTGACGAAGATCCACGAGGAGGTGTGGCGTGGGACGGCCGCTGACGCTGCCGCGGTGTTCACTGAGCGCACCGATCGGGGGGAGATGCGCGGGGAGGTGGTCGTCGTCGTCGGGGGTGCGCGCGTCCCCGACGACGCCGCGCCGGACGAGGTCGTCCTCGATGCGCTGGAGCGCCTGATGGCCGGTGGGTCGAGCGTGCGCGACGCAGCATCCGAGGTTGCGACCGAGCTGGGCGTGCCCCGCAGGCACGCGTACGAGCTGGCGGTGGGTATCGGCGCATCTCGCCGGCAGGGTGGTCGCGCACCGGCGTAGGGCAATTGGGACCGCGGAATGCAGGTGCGGTTCCCGGCGTTGGTCCGAGCGGTGCCTGGCCGCACCCGGCGGCCCGCTCCGCCGTCGAGTGCGCAGGGGGATGGCGATGGGACTGTTCGGACGGCAGGGCGAGCTCGACAGCAGCCAGGCGCCGCCGGTCGAGCCGGACGACGTGCCCTCGGGTCACGACCGGGCGACGTTCGCCGCCGGGTGCTTTTGGGGGGTGGAGGACGCCTTTCGCCAGGTGAGCGGGGTGGTCGACGTGCTCTCGGGGTACACCGGTGGCGCCGTCCGGGCGCCGACCTACGGAGCGGTCTGCCGGGGTGACACCGGGCACGCCGAGGCGGTCCTGGTGACCTTCGATCCGGTCGTGGTCCGGTACGAGGACCTGCTCGAGGTGTTCTGGCAAATTCACGACCCGACGACGATCGACCGCCAGGGTCCAGACGTGGGCAGCCAGTACCGGTCAGCCGTCTTCGTCCGCAACCAGGAGCAGCGACTGGTCGCCGAGCGGTCGATCGCGGCGGTCCAGCCGCGGTTCCGCCGGCCGATCGTGACCCGGGTCGAGCGGGCCGACACGTTCTGGCCGGCGGAGGGCTACCACCAGCGCTACACCGAGCGGACCGGACGAGGCGGGTGCCACATAGCCAATTGGTGACGCCGTCGCGGCGGTCGGTCGCGGTGCCCGACGGTGTTGTGCCCGCCGGGCGGCCAACGGGGCGCCCGGCGTCGCCGCGCACCGCGCTGGCCAGGCCCCGGTAGGCGGGTCGCTACCCTTTGAGGGTGCCGCACTTCTACGTCACCACCCCGATCTACTACGTCAACGACGCGCCACACGTCGGGCACGCTTACGCGACGGTCAACGCCGACGCAGTGGCCCGCTGGCACCGCCAGATCGGCGACGAGGTCTTGTTCCTGACCGGTACCGACGAGCACGGGCAGAAGGTGGCGCGCGCGGCCGAAGAGCACAAGATGAGCCCGCAGGCGTGGGCCGACCGGCTGGCGCCTCGCTTCGCCGAGACGTGGGCGGCGCTCGACGTCGCCAACGACGACTTCATCCGCACGACCGAGCCGCGCCACCACCGGGCTGTCCAGCGGTTCTTGCAGCGCATCTTCGACAACGGGTACATCGAGCCGGGAAGCTACGCGGGTTGGTACTGCGTGGGGTGCGAGGCATACAAGGACGAGTCCGAGCTGCTCCCAGGGCGCGTCTGCCCGGACCACCGGCGGCCGGTGGAGTGGCTGGAGCAGGAGAACTACTTCTTCCGGCTGAGTGCCTTCCAGGATCGCCTGCTCGAGTGGTACCGGGACCATCCCCACTCGGTGCAGCCCGAGACCAAGCGCAACGAGGCGCTCAGCTTCATCAAGGGGGGTCTGCAGGACATCTCCATCACCCGGACGTCCATCGACTGGGGCGTGCCGGTACCTTGGGATCCCAACCATGTCTTCTACGTCTGGTACGACGCGCTCGTGAACTACCTGACGGCCATCGGGTACGCGGATGGCGACGACGGGGTGGGCGAATGGTGGCCGTCGGTCCATCACCTGATCGGCAAGGAGATCATCCGGTTCCACTGCGTGTGGTGGCCGGCCATGTGCATGGCGGCCGGGATCGACCCGCCCGCCCACGTCCAGGTCCACGGCTTCCTGCTGGTGGGTGGCGAGCGGCTGTCGAAGACCCGTGTCGCGGGCGGCGGGGAACGGGCCGTCAAGCTCACGGAGATCGCCCCAACCGCACTGGTCGATGACTTCGGTGTCGACCCCATCCGCTACCACCTGCTGCGGGAGGTCCCGCTCGGGGCGGACGGCGAATTCTCCTACGAGGGCATCGTGTCGCGCTACAACGCCGACCTCGCGAACAACTTGGGCAACCTGATGTCGCGGGTGGCGACAGTGGTCGGCTCAAAGTGTGGCGGGACCGGCCCGGCTCCGCGGCTCGAGTCACGCCTGGCGGGGGTGGCTGCTGAAGTGGTGGCAAGCGCCACGGCAGCTTGGGAGCGGTTCGCTCCACACGACGCGCTGGAGACGACCTGGCGCCTCATCCGCGAGACCAACGCCGAGCTCGAGGCAGCCGAACCGTGGCGAGCCGAGCCTGGGCCCGAGGTGGACGGCGTCCTGGGGGACGCGCTGCAGGCGCTCCAGATCGTCGCACTGCTGGCCGCTCCGGCCATGCCGACGACCTGTGCGGAGGTGTGGCGCCGGATCGGCCTGACGGGACGTCCCGAGGACCAGCGCCTTCCCGGGGCGGCGCGGTGGGGTACCTACCCCGGCGGGGGAGCCGTGGAGAAGGCACCGCCGCTGTTCCCGCGGCGGTCCCAGTGAGCGCGACCGGATCCTCCGGTGCGCCGAGCGGTGGCGGTGGCCTGGATGCCGATGACGCAGGCGAGCGTGTCGATCTCGGTGCGGGCGCTGCGAGCGTCGAAGGGCGCGACACCGAGCACGGTGCCGATCCCACGCCGCCTTCCTGGATCGACGCGCACTGCCACATCCAGGACGGGTACCTCGAGGACGACGGCTCGCTCGACGCCACCCTCGCAGCCGCGAGCGCCGCGGGGGTGATCGGACTGGTCTGCGTCGGCACCGACGTCACCACCTCGCTGGCTGCTCTCGCTGTCGCCACCAGAAGAGATGTGCCCGCCGACGTCGATGGCATCGCAGCGACTGCCGGGCTCGCCATGTGGGCGACGGTCGGAGTGCACCCGCACGAGTCGACCGCCGGGACAGACGCCCTGGCGACGATGGCCCGCGAACGGCTCCTGGGCGGTGACCCCGTGGTGGCGATCGGAGAGTGCGGGCTCGACTACCACTATGACCACGCTGACCGCGCCGTGCAGCGCAACACGTTCGCCGAACAGGTGGCCCTGGCCGCCGAACTGGACCTTGCGCTCGTCGTCCACACCCGGGAGGCGTGGGACGACACCCTGGCCATCCTGCGGGCCGAGGGACCGCCGCCGCGGACCGTGGTCCACTGCTTCACCGGCGGACCCGAGGAGGCCCGACGGTGCCTCGACTTGGGTGCGTACCTGTCGTTCAGTGGAATCGTGACGTTCAAGAACGCCACGGACATCCGAGACGCAGTGGTGCTCTGCCCGGCGGATCGCCTGCTCGTCGAGACCGACGCTCCCTTCCTGGCTCCCGTGCCCTTCCGGGGCAGGGCGAACCAGCCGGCCTGGGTGGCGGTCGTCGGGGAGTCGATCGCCGCGATCCGGAGAGCTCCCGTACCCGTGATCGCCGCGGCCACGGTGGCCGCCACCCGGCAGGCGTTCGCCATCCGTTGAGGATCGGCCCGTGCTGAAGCGGGCAGGTTCACGAGCAGATGCGTTGTGTGTGCGTTCCGTCTCAGTCATCCGGTGCTTGGAAACAACCACTGTCAGGGATCGTCACCTACCCAGGTGACAGGCCCATCCAACGGTCAGGTTCGCTCAGTGAACGGCTCCGGAGTGGCGCGCGATCCTGTCTGTGCACCGGCGCATGGCACCGTGCACGTCGATGGGTGTTGCTCGCGATGAGATCAACGTCGGCAACTGAACTACCCGTCACCACTATGCAACAACGGCACAATGTCCATCTGACCAGGTCGTCCATGCGCTACGATGAGCGACGTGGCGTGGAGGAAGAACGTTGCGGATAGCGCGACTACCGAGGAGCCATCGCAGTAAGGCAATTGATCGACAGCAGTGCACTCTGCTCATACATGATGCAAGATCGATCGGACGACCATAGCACGGTAGTTGATCGAGTCGACTGGCAGAGAAGATCCAATGGTGCCTGCCGTAGATCACAAGTCGTTGGGTGACACATGATATACGTGTCTCATCAAATGAGGCATCGCTCGCGTGGGAAGCGTTGAGCAACCAGCGAGACAGAACATATAAAGTAGTAGGAAGTAATGTGCATGAGCAGTCGGGTAGCGGTTGTGTCGTCCGGAGCAGAAATAAGGACGCACAGCTAACGTGACAGCCACCATAAAGAAGTAAACATCGACTGCTTGGCGGATATCAAGTGTTGATGGTATTGGCGAGTGCCGCCCGGCATATGAGATACGGTGTCAACGCACGGTATCCGAAAATAAGCATCCTCACATACCGGAAAATAGTTGAGCTAGCTGTGATAATCACGGCAGCCGCTGCGACGTGACGAGGGACTGCTTGGAGCCCAACGCGGCGCCGGGTCCCGCCGGGCCTTCGAGGAGGAGAAAACGCGTCTGTTGATGTGCTGTTGGCCGATGGGGCTGCCCGGTTGACCGAGCGTTGCTGCGAGCGAGGGGGTGGCTTGAGCCAGGTCCGCCATCATGCTTGTGCCCGAACATGGGTGCGGTCCCGGGAAGCGAGACCCGGGGTGCCGCTGGAGCAGGTGGAGCATCCGCTGCCGAAGGGACGTGGCAGCGGACCGAACCAGGGGAACCATCAGTGCAGAAGCGGACGAAGTACTCCAGTCACATTGGCGCTGGGAAAGCCGGAGATGGCGACGTCGTCGTCATGGACGGGATCAGGCAGCTTCGGTCCACGGTCCACAGCCGTGCATTCCGGGGTGCCACGAACGTGCTCCTGACGATCGTCATGCTGCTGGCGGCTATCGCCGGGCTGGTCGGCGCAGGGGCCGGCACGGCTTCGGCTGCTACGCCGCCGACCACGAGTGGCACGTCGTCCACTTCTTCACTTCCTGCGTACGCCGGTTCGGCGTCCGCACAGCTGCTCAACGTGAACGCCCTGGATGTCCCCGGGCTGTTCGATGCGGCGAACTTCTCCGTGGCCCCCTCATCGGTTGCGGTCAGCAGCACGGGCGCGCTGCCCAATGGTGCGACGTCGACGGCGAGCGCCAGCAACATGAGCCTCAATCTGCTGAGCGGGTTGCTGTCGCTGAACAACCTGATCGTGGGAGCAAGCCAGTCCGCTCCACCCGACAATGCAACGGCGACGACGAAGAACCTGCTTTCCATCCCGCAGAACCCCATCCTCGACGGGTCGATCGCTTCCGCTAGCGCGCACGCCCGCTCTGTTTCCGCCATCGGATGCCCCACGGTCGACTCGCCGATCGCCACCGCATCCGACTCCATCGCTCAGGCGTCGGCAGTCAACGGCTTTCTCCCCGGCGTTGGCTCGCTGATCTCGCTGAACCCCACAGTCTCCAGCAACTCGCAGGTCGAGCTGACCGCCGGATCCACCTCCACCAGTGACGGCCTCCGCTCCACCGCCTCCTCGCAGCTCACCAGTGCCACCCTCTTCGGCGGTTCGATCTTCCAGATCACCGTCGGTGTGGTTGCCGCTCCTGCACTTACGGTCTCGGCGACGGGTCAGGCCGGTGGCGCAACGGTGCAGTTCGACGCACCGGTCCTGTCGGTCAAGGGGTTCTGGGGAAACACGCTCGGGATCCTCGACGCAGCTCACCCGTCCCTCGATCTTCCGTTCGGCGTGGGGACCATCTCCATCGGAGCGATCACCAACCAGTCGACGAGTGCCGACGGCACGCAAGCCTCGGCATCGGCGTCGCTCTTCACGTTGCGAGTCGGCGGCCCTGGGACCTGGGTCCCCTTTGCCACTGTGGCGAGCGTGTCGATCTCCCCGCTCCAGGCTTCGGCGACCGTTCCGTCCGGAGGCATCGACTGCTCCGGCACCCCGGCGTCGACCACAACGACCACCAAGACGACGCCAGCCCACACCAGCATCACCTTGGGCCAGAGCAACACCGACAGCGCCGTGGTGACCGGCAACGCGACGCATGGCGATCCGACGGGGACGGTCACCTTCTCGGTATGCGGTCCGGACAGCACCCAGCCCGCTGGCTCCAGCGTGTGCACCTCGGCCGGAACCGCTGTGGGCTCGCCGGTCAACCTGACTTCCGGTACCAGTGACACCGCCACGGCAACGTCTGCTTCCTTCACGCCCACCAAGAGCGGCTGGTATTGCTTCGCCGCCACCTACGCACCGACGAAGTCGACGACGTCCAGCGGCTGGGGGAGCGGCAGCTCGTCCGGCGACGACGATTGGAGCGACACCGGCGATTCGAGTGGCTCCTCTTCGAGCGGGACCTGGGGGTTCTCTTCGGATGGCTCCGGTTCCTCGACGGGCAGCACCTGGGGTTGGACCTCGGGAAGCCTGACGAGCCTGTTCGGTTGGGGCGGCGGTTCGTCCACCTCGACGGGGACGACGTCGTGGGGCACGAGCTCGTGGGGAACCGACGACTCGGACGACTCCTCCGAGGGCTCCACCACCACAACGCCGGGATCGCCG
>JAKAYQ010000246.1 GCA_021826725.1 Actinomycetes bacterium | reverse complement strand
TGCCAGTTGGCCCGAAGACGCCACCACCTCGGTGGTCGTCGACGGCGCCCGGGGCGGCGTCGGCCCCGGGGGCATCCACATCCACTCGGTCCGGCTGCGGGGCCTCGTCGCCCACCAGGAGGTCGTGTTCGGCGCCGTCGGGCAGAGCCTGACGATCCGCCACGACGCTTACGACCGGTCGTCGTTCATGCCGGGCGTGCTGATGGCCGTTCGGGCGGTGATCGACCGACCTGGCCTCACCCTGGGGCTCGGTCCACTTCTCGGGTTCTGAGGAGCTGCCGGCGAGGTTCGCACCGCCACCGTGGATCGAAGGATCGGAGGACGCCGTGGAGCGCGTTGAGCGACCGGTACGGGAGCGGATCCTGGAGGGTACCTACGCCTGCGTTGCCCGGTGGGGTCTCGGCAAGACGACCGTGGAGGATGCCGCACGTGAGGCCGGCGTGTCGCGCGCCACGCTCTACCGGTACTTCCCTGGTGGGCGCGACGAGCTGATCGACGCCGTCGTGCTCTGGCAGTTCCTCCGGTTCTTCTCGCGGCTCTACGAGGAGCTGCACGACGCCGGATCGTTGCCCGAGGTTCTCGAGCGAGCGCTCGTGTTCGCCCGACGGGCGCTGCTCGAGCACGAGGTGCTGCAGCGCGTCCTCGCCACCGAGCCCGAGGTCCTGATGCCGAAGCTGACAACGGAGCGCGAGCGGCTGGTCGGGATGGTGTCGGGCTTCCTCCTGCCTTACCTGGCGCACCATGCCGTCACCGATGGCGTCGATGTGCACGAAGCGTCCGACTACCTCGCCCGCATGACGCTGTCGCTCATCTCCGCTCCTGGGCACTGGGACCTCGACGACCCTGCGCAGGTCGCCGACCTCGTCCGTGTCCACATGCTGGGCGGCATCGCCGCCTCGTAGCACAGCCGGCCTGCAGGTCTGGTCCAGGGGGCCGTGCATCTGGGGCCGTGCATCTGGGGCCCTGCATCTGGGGCCCTGCATCTGGGGCCGTGCATCTGGGGCCGTGCATCTGGGGCCTGCATCTGGGGCCGTGCATCTGGGGCCTGCCACCAGGAGCGCTCGTTTCCGTTGACAGTGAGACAATCTTTGCCGTATCGTCTCCCCATGGAGGCAGCACCGCTCGTGCTGGTCCGCGCAAAGGGGCCTGGCGGTGTGCCGTGTCCCGACGCCACCGCAGGACCGCGGAGTGCCGGCTCCTCGACAGGCTCCGACCATCGCGAGTCGGCGGCGGCACCGGGGTCGCCTGCCGGGCGTGCCAACCGCTACCGGGAGCGTGTGATCGACGCCACCCTGGAGTGCCTGGGGGAGTTGGGTCTGGCGGCGACGACGGTGGACGACATCGCCCGCCGGGCCGGCTGCAGCCGAGCCACCGTCTATCGCGTGTTCCCCGGGGGCAGGGACGCCGTCCTTGCCGCCGTGGTGGAGACCGAGGCGGCCCGGTGCATGGCGGACGTGGCCGTTCGCATGGGTGCCGCCACCACCGCGCAGGACGTCGTCATCGAGGGTGTGGTCGGTGCGTGCCGCTGGATCGCAGGCAACCAGGCGCTGGCCAAGATCATGGCCGACGAGCCCGGGGTGGTGGCGTCGTGGCTCGCCTTCGAGCGCGAGGGGCGGTTGCTCGGGCACGCGGCCAGATGGGCGGTTCCGTTCCTGCGCCGGTGGCTGGCCGGTCGCGACGCGCTGCGGGTGGCCGAGTGGGCGGCACGCCTGGTGTTCGTCTACGGCCTCTACGGCCCGGCCACGCACGATCCGACCGACGAGGTGTGGGTGCGCCATCTGGTCGGCACCTTCGTCACTCCGGGGATCGAGATGCTGCGGGGCACCGGGGACCTGACGCCCATCGTGCCGGGCCCTGCGCAGGCCGCACGGGCAAGCGACCAGAACGACCAGAACGACCAGAGCGGATAGAGGGAGACGAGGAATGACCGAGGCCATGCGTGAAAATGCCGCCATCATCGGGCGCGACGACCTGAACGATCTCGAGGCCATCATGGCGGTGAGCAACACCGCGTCCGACGAGACCCGACACGACGTGCATTCGGTGTACGACACCGTTTTCACCTGGGACTACGAAAAGAGTGCCCGCCCCAAGCTCGACAAGCTCTACGAGAAGGCCAAGCGGGCGCAGTGGAACGCGCAGACCGACCTGCCCTGGGAGACCGACGTGGACCAGGAGGCGCTGGTCGTGGCCAACGCCGCCGCCAACGGTGGCGTGCTGCGCAGTCTCGACGTCTCGGGCACACCGTTGGTGTCGTGGGGCGATGCGGAATGGATCCAGTTCGGCATCGAGAGCCAGAATTGGACGTTGTCGCAGTTCATGCACGGCGAGCAGGGTGCCCTCGTGTGCACGGCCAAGATCGTCGAGTCGGTCCCGTGGATCGACGCCAAGTACTACGCCTCGACCCAGGTCATGGACGAGGCCCGCCACGTCGAGGTCTTCTCCAAGTACCTCGACGACAAGCTGTCGGGCCACTACCCGATCAACGCGCACCTGCGGCTCCTGCTCGACGACATCATCGAGGACAGCCGTTGGGACATGACCTACCTCGGCATGCAGATCATGGTGGAGGGCCTGGCGCTGGCAGCGTTCGGCTTCATGTACCAGATGACGACCGAGCCGCTGTTGAAGAAGATGCTCCGCTACGTCATGTCCGACGAGTCGCGCCACGTGGCCTTCGGCGTTCTCAGCCTGCAGGAGCACTACCAGGACCTGACCGCGGCCGAGCTGCGTGATCGCCAGGAATTCGCGTTCGAGGCGGCGGTCCGCATGCGCGACCGGTTCTTGCAGCAGGAGGTGTGGGACCGGATGGGCATCGACCCCAAATCCGTCGCTCCCGTCCTGTTGCAGGCACCGGAGCGCGAGATGTTCCAGAACATCCTCTTCTCGAAGATCGTCCCCAATTGCAAGAAGTTGGGTCTTCTCGACGCGGCGGACGGGTGGCTGCGCACCAAGTTCACCGAACTCGGTGTGATCGGGTTCGAAGACTGGGCCGACACCGGCGAAGAGTACGAGTCGATGCAGGAGGTCCCGGCCGAGGAGGTGTGACCGGTCCCGACCCCACCCCCCGGCTCCGGCCCCAGACGACCGCCAGACGACCGGGACGACCGGCTCCGGGCCCAGGCGACCGGCCCGGCACTGCCGGCTCTGGCGGGCCGGACCCGGGGTGCGGGCCGGCGGCGGCTACCCTTGGGGCCATGCCGACCTTCGCGCCCTCCGGGCGGTTCGGAACCGTGGTGACGGCCATGATCACGCCGTTCGGCGAAGACGGGTCGCTCGACGTCGACGGGGCGGTGACCCTGGCCCGGTGGCTCGCCGCCCACGGCAGCGACGGGCTCGTCGTCGCCGGCACGACCGGCGAGTCGTCGGTCCTCGACGACGAGGAGAAGATGGCGCTCTGGGAGTCGGTCGCCGGGGCCGTGACGGTCCCGGTCGTGGCCGGGACCGGATCCAACGACACCGCCCACTCGGTCCGCCTGACCCGCCTGGCTCGGGGGATCGGCGTGTCCGGGGTGCTCGTGGTCGCGCCCTACTACAACCGGCCGTCGCAGCAGGGCCTTCGACAGCATTTCACGGCCGTGGCCGAGGCCACGGACCTGCCGGTGATCCTGTACGACGTGCCGGTGCGCACGGGGCGGCGGATCGCTCCCGACACGCTGCTCGGTCTGGCCCGTGACGTGCCGAACATCGTGGCGGTCAAAGACGCCGCTGCAGATGTCGTCAGTGCCAGCAGAGTGGTGGCGGCTGCTCCTGCCGGGTTCGAGCTCTACAGCGGGGACGACGGGTACACCCTGCCGCTCCTGGCAGTGGGGGCCGTCGGTGCGATCAGCGTGGCGTCGCACTGGGTGGGCCGGGCCATGGGCGACATGATCGCCCGGTTCCGCGCCGGCGACGTCGCCGGCGCGGCAGCGGCGAACGCAGCGCTCCTGGACGCGGTGGCGTTCCAGTCGTGCGATGCCACACCCAACCCCCTGCCGGCCAAGGCCGTCTGCAGGGCGCTCGGCTTGCCGGCCGGGCAGTGCCGGCTTCCCATGGGCACGGCACCCGCCGAGCTCGACGATCGGGCCCGCCGCCTGGCGGCCGTCCTCGATCTCGAGCCTGCCACCGCGTTCGGTGCGCGGCCGGGGGCCGGCAGCAGTGCACCGGGAGCTGTGGACGTGCCGCCGGCGACGGAAGGAGGCCCGTCGGGGATGAGAGCGGCGGCCCCGCCACCGGCGGTACGGTCCGGGGCGCCGCGCACGTCGGGGACCTCGGTTGCCTGAGTCCGTCCGGGTCACCTTCCTCGGTGGCCTGGGCGAGATCGGCCGGAACTGTGCCTGCATCGAGCAAGGCGGCAGGATCGTGGTGCTCGATTGCGGCATCATGTTCCCCGACCC
>JAKAYQ010000245.1 GCA_021826725.1 Actinomycetes bacterium | reverse complement strand
GGTGCTCCAAGTGAAGGATCCGGCGAGCGGGGGGGGCGCTCCCGAGCTCGGGCCCGGAAACGACTACGAAGGCGGCACGATCGACAACCTCGGCGAGCCGCGCGATGTCATCGGCACTCGGGCGGGAGCGCTCGTCGAAGGAGACCATCAACAGCGCCGGGGGTCCGTGCCCGATGGACTGCTCGACAAGATAGGTGGCGATGGGCTGGAGGATGTGCCCTTCCGCGATCGACGTCCCGACCTGCCGGCCCACGGTGTCGAACGACGTGCCGGCGACATCGAGCAGCGGGCGCTGCAGGATGGGGAACACGGAGTGGGGACCGACCGGGGCGCTCCGGAGCTGCTCCGGTCGACCGAGGTGCCAGCCTTGGCCGAACTCGGCGCCGGCGGCCCTGGCGATCTGCACGTCGTCGGCGTCCTCGATCCCTTCCGCCAGGATGCTCGCACCGCTCTGCTCGGCATACAGGCGGGCCCCGTCGCTCATGGCAGCGATCGCAGCGCTGTCGCCGCGCACGCCGCGAAGATCGATCTTCAGGACATCAGGGTCGGCCAAGGGGAACAGCACCAGCGAGGCCGGGGTGGCCTCCACATTGTCGACCGCGATGCCCCAGCCGATGGCCCGGACCTGCGTCAGTGCGTCGAACGTCGCACGTGGAGCATCGACGAGCATGCCCTCTTTGACCTCGACGAAGACCCGCAGCTGGTCCTGGGCCCACCGGGTCATGCGAGCAAGATCCTCGGGGCACGGTGTCAGCAACGTCGCCGGTTCGAAATTGAGGAACACGCTGGTGGACGCGTGCAGGTGGACGCTTCGTGCAGCAGCGCAGGCGGAGGCCGCGCAGAGCCAGTCAAGCTCGGCGAGCCTGCCGCTCGCCTGCGCCCCGCGCAGGAGCTCGAGGGGCGACTCCACCGCGCTCCCGGCCGGCCCGCGGGTGAAGGCCTCGAACCCGACCGTCTCCCCACTTGCCAGGTGGACCAACGGCTGGAACACGGTGCCCACGGCGCGGGCATCGATCACCTGGATCGCCTGTTCGACGACGGCATCCGGAACAGGCTCACCCGCGCTGGGGGTACCCGACTCCACGTCGCTCCGGCGGTGCGCCCCCGCCGAGCCCAGCCCGGATCCGAGCGGTCCGGCAGCATCGAGCGGTCCGGCAGCATCGAGCGGTCCGGAATCGTCACTTCGCCGGGCAGCACGATCGTCAGCGGACGGCGGGACCGGACTTCCTGGCCAGCTCTGGCGAGGGCGTGGCACCGACATGGGCGCTCCTTCCCTGCTCCATCTTCCCTACTTCACTTCATCGACCCAAACGCCTCCGACTCGAAGAGGCAGGTGGGCACTCGTCGGCGCCGGGATGCCCACGACCCGCGGACACTCCCCTGCTCGTTGGGTCGCGGTTGCGATCGGAGCGGTGGCCAGGTGCCCCCGGGCACCAGATCGCGGACGACGCCACCGCTGAACCAGCCCTCGGAAGTACGGTACCCCGCACACCGCCGTGTCGCCGGACCCCCCCGCCGGACCGCTCCCACGCTCCCCGGCTGGACCGCCATCCGGCTCCATCGGCGCCGAGCAATCTCCCGTGACCTCCCTGGTCCGGTAGCCGGCAGCCGGTTACCCCCGGGTCACCTCGGTGCCCATTCGGCGCAGCAAAACGGCAAGCCGGTTGGCGGACATTGGGGAGTAGAAGTGGTAGCCCTGGGCCAGCCGGGCACCGAGGTGGCCAAGGTCGGCTGCCTCAACGGCGCTCTCCACACCTTCGGCGACCACGGTGAGGCCGAGGGTGTCGGCAAGGGAGATCACGCTGGCCACAATGGCCTGGTGCCGGGGGTCGCCGTGCATGCCGGTGACGAAGGACCGGTCGATCTTGACGATGTCGAAGGGGAGTCGGTCGAGATAGCTGAGCGAGGAGTACCCCGTCCCGAAGTCGTCGATGCCGAGGTGCGTACCGAGGTCTCGCAGGGCGCCGAGCTCGGCAGCAACGATGTCCCCGTAGTCGAGGAGGACTGTCTCGGTCACCTCCAAAACAAGACGACCCGGGTCGAGCCCCGTGTCGGCAAGGACCTGGCGGACGAAAGCCGGAAACTGCTCGTCGCGCAGCTGGCGCCCGGAGACGTTCACCGACACCATCAGCGGCTCGCTGCCGGGCGAAGGCTGCGGCCACGCAGCCGCGTGCTCGCAGGCCTGCGTCAGCATGGACCGGCCGAGGGCTGCGATAAGCCCGCTCTCCTCGGCGAGGGCGATGAACTCGGCCGGCAGGACGATCCCTCGCTCCGGGTGCACCCATCGGGCGAGCGCCTCGGCGCCGACGACGAGCTCGCCGGCCAGCGACACGACCGGCTGGAAGTACGCCTGGATCTGCCCGGTCTCGATCGCTCGTTGCAGCATGCGACGGGCACCAAGGCGCCCCGACCCGTCCCGGCGGGCCGGGTGCGCGAGCACGACGATCTCACCCGGGCCGATCTGCTTCGCCTGGCCGGCGGCGACCGCGGCGTCGTGCAAAAGGTCGGCTGGTTCACTGCCGTTCCCGGTGGCGGCCGCCACCCCGATCCACGCGCCGAGGACGACCTCGACATCGCCGGGGAGGACGATCGGCTCGGCGAGGACCGCCTGGACGAGGCGGGCGAGGTCGGCGGCGGCGGCGACATCGGGCAGTCCCGGCGCGCAGACCGCAAGGTCCTGGCCGGCGATGCTTCCGACGGTGGTACCCACGGGGAGCCTGGTGACGAGCTGAGCGCCGAGCAAGGCCAGCACCGTGTCGCCGGCCTCGTGACCGAGCGTTTCGTTGACGAGCTGAAACCCGTCCACATCGAGATAGAGCACGCCCACGACACCACTCTGGCCCCCCTCGCAGAGCGTGAGCGCCTGCCCGAGGCGGTCGAGGAACAGCGCCCGATTGGGCAGGCCGCTCAGCTGGTCGTGGAGAGCCTGGTGCATCAGCTGTCGTTCGAGCAGGTTGCGCTGGGTCACGTCCTGGATGGCGACGAAGATGGCGTCGAGGCCGTCGAAGACGATCTCGTGGGAGACAACCTCGACTTCGATCACCTGGCCGTCGGCACGGATGTGACGCCACACGCCGCTGTTGCGCAGCGACTCGCGAGCCATCCCAAGGTGGGCCTGCAAGATGGGAACGTCGTCGGCCGGGCGAATATCGGCGATGGTTCGGCTCCGGAACTGCCGGCGGGTGTACCCGTAGTGTGCGCACGCGGCCCCGTTGACCTCCAGGATCCGCAGGGTCTCGGCGTCGAAGATCCACATCGGCTGGGGATTGGCCGCGAACAGCAGAGCAAAGCTCCGTTCGTCGCGCATCGACCCGCTGTTCGGCACGAGCCGGAACGCGCTGTCGAGGACGTGGCCAACCAATGCGACCGGCTGTTCGGCCGAGTCGCGCACGGTCCCGACATGGGTCCACGCATCGACGACCTCGCCTCCGGGGCGCATGTACCGCTTGCGGATCTGGTGCTCGCGCAGATGCCCCCGGGCGACAGCGCGCAGAGCCGAGCGCTCGCTGTCGACGTCTTCAGGGTGCGTGACGTTCGCCACGCTGAGGGTGCACAGCAGCGCCAGGTCGCGTCCGACCAGGTCGCAATAGGCAGCGTTGGCGAACAGGAAGCGACCCGTCAGGCTTGTCACCGCGCTCGGCAACGGGGTCGCCAGCAACCCCGGCATGAGCGGTCGGAGCACCTCGGACACCACGTCTGCCGACGGACGCCGGGACAGACCGATCCGCACTGGTGGCGCAACGCTCGCGGCGCCGCTGGCGGACGGTCGGGGCGGGTTCATGACCGAGGCCGACGGCATCGGTCGGTGTGCTTGCAACACAGCGAGCCCGCGAGGTCGGTCTCACCGTTCACCATCTGCGCCGGGTGCGATCCGTGGACCGCCGGGCGGTAGGAGCGACAGCGGCAGGAGCGACAGCGGCAGGAGCGACAGCGGCAGGAGCGACAGCGGCAGGAGCGACAGCGGCAGGAGCGACAGCGGCAGGAGCGACAGCGGCAGCAGTGACAGCGCTCGGTGCCAGACCGGCCGCCCCGCAACGCTCCGACCGTCGCGCAACCCCTCCACAGCCGGGGATCGCTGGCCGAGTCCACAGACGAGTCATCGACATACGTGCCAGACTCCTGTACCGGGAGCTTGAAACCATCCCCGGTCGAGCCGGTCAAGCCCGGCGTGCTCCACAGCCATGCCTGTTGGCCCTGTGGTGAGCTGCCCCGTAGACCTGGCGGTCCGCCGCTGGAGCCCATGATCGCCTCCGGCATCCGCCCCCCGTCCTACTAGGTGCGTGCACTTCGACCCTAGCATCATCGGTCTCCGGACCACGCCTTGGCGACCCGCGAGCTCCCCAACGCCCAACCACCTTCTTCTCCTGCGTTCTCCGCTCCGAAGTCTCCCAACCCCGCACCCCGCACCCC
>JAKAYQ010000033.1 GCA_021826725.1 Actinomycetes bacterium | reverse complement strand
ACCCAGTTCACGAAGGCGGGACCGGTATCGCGGGGGAAGGTGATCTCCTGGTACCGGCCGGGCGGCAGCAGGCGGTTGACGTCGGGGCCGAGCTGGTCGGGGCAGAAGGCCACCACGTCGCCGGGGCGGCCCAGCCGGGCGAGGACGGCAGCCACCTGGCCCGCCTGGGTCCGCGTGTTCTGGATGTTGGGCACGCTGCTCACCAGGCCGAACACCGCAGAGGCGGCGAGCAGCACGGCCCGGACCCGCCGGTCGGCGAAGGTGGTGAAGCCCAGTGCGACGAGCAGCATGAGAGGAACGAACACCACCATGGCGTACCGCGCCTGGAAGGCACTCTTGGAGATGTACCCGCCGATGATGGCCAGGGTGACGGTTGCCAGAAAGGACCATCCGAGCGCCCGCGACCGCGGACGCCCTCGGAGGTCGAGCTGGACCGTGAACCGGGACTGGGCAAGACCGAAGAACCCCAATCCGGCCAAAGCGAAATAGAGCAGGCCCAGGGCCCGCCCCTGGTTGGTGGCCCCGCCGGCGAACGAGCTGATGGCGTTGACCATGCCGGCGAAGTCGGCGGGCACGGCCCATGGCGTGCCCGTGTGGCGCGCCTGGTAGACGAAGGTCGGCAGCCACGGCACGAACGCCAGCCCGCCGACGACCACCGCCCCGACGAGCAGCCGAGCGGCCCGTCGGGTCGCCTCGGGCCCACGCCAGGCGGTCCACAGGAGCCACAGACCGGTGGCCGCCACCAGGTAGAGCGCCCAGTAGTGGCTGTAGAGCAGGGCCGCCGTGCACACCCCGACCGCTATCAGGTTGCCGAGCCGGGGACGCTCGAGCGCCCGCTGCACGGCGACCACGCCCGCCGCCACCAAGAACCCCACCAGGGCGTACATGCGGGCCTCGGTGCCGTAGTAGACGGCGAACGGGGAGGAGGCCACCAGCACCGTCGCTGCCACCGCCGCCGTGCGGCCGCCGAGCCGGCGCGCCGCGATCCACACCAGCGGCAGCGTCAGGCAGCTCACCACCCCCGACAGCGAGCGGACGGCGAGGTCTGATGTGCCGAACACCTGCATCCAGAAGTGCAGCAACACGTAGAAGAGCGGGGGAGCGCCATCACGCCGGAGCGCCCCCGAGATGTCGTGGAGGGGCAGCCGCGAGATGTCGACGGTGAGCGCCTCGTCCAACCACAGGTTGGCGTGGGTGTAGAAACGCAGCACCACGCCGACGGCCACCACGACGACGAGACCGCCCATGGCCAGGCGCCATCCCAGGGTTCCCCACTGGCCGTCGTCCGACCCGTCGTGCTGCGCACTGCCCGGAACGCCGCGGCCGGACGTCCGGGTGCGTCGATCCCCCCGCGCAGTGCGTGCCGGGGCGCGTGCCGGGGACCGGCCGGGCGCCGCCGGACCGGCCGGTGCGGGACCGGCAGCAGGACCGCCGGCGGCAACGGGCATCGCCGGGATGGGCACCTCGGCGGAGGGGTCGATCATGGCCCCGGGCCGACCAGGCGACGCGGCCGAGTAGTCACCACGGGCGGTCATGGCCGGTCATGGTACCGGTCCGCCACCAGTCACTGCGTGGCGCCACCAGGATCCGGCGCCGCCGCGGAGCGATGCACCGGCCACAGCCTCTTGTCGTGGTCCGTGACCGGGGGCGCTGTCGTGGCACGTGGGGGCCCTTTCGTCGCACGCGGCCGGACCTCGATCGCAACTCGTGGACAGGCCCGTGTCGCAACCCGTCGCCGGGGGCGCTGTCGTGGCCCGCTACCGGGGCTCGGTCCCCGCTCGTGGACAGGCCCATGTCGCAACCCGTCGCCGGGGGCCTCTGTCGTGGTCCGTGGCGGTCGCCGGGCGACGCTGCACCCGGCGCGCGACACGCTCAGCCAGCGACAGCCGGACCCTGCTCTGCCGCTACCACCTCGGCGGCTGCCTCCGCCGCCGCCTGGACGACCAGCGCCAGCTCGTCCGACCCATGGGCGAACCCGGGGAACAGCGCCTCGTAGGGGCCGGGCGGCAGCGCCACGTTGCGCCGGAGCATGGCCGCGAAAAAGCGCGCATATCGGCCGTTGGCGGCCGCCGCTCTCGCCGCCGCGTAGTCGCCGACGGCGCCATCGGCGAAGAACAGCCCGACGAGCGGGCCGACCACCGGCACCTGCACGGCCAGGCCCTGGCCGCCGATGGCGGCCGCGAGATCCTGGGCGAACGTGGCGACACGGGCCGTCAGCGACTGGTGATCGGCCGGAGTCACATGCTCGAGCACCGCCAGGCCGGCCGCCGTCGCGAGCGGGTTCCCGGACAAGGTCCCGGCCTGGTAGACGGGGCCGTCGGGGGCGAGCACGGCGAGCACGTCGCGCCGGCCACCGAAGGCCCCGACGGGCAGACCGCCACCGATCACCTTGCCGAAGCACCACAGATCGGGTCGCACCCCGGTCAGCGTCGAGGCGCCACCAGGCCCGACCCGGAACCCGGTGATGACCTCGTCGAAGACGAGGAGCGCCCCGGCGGCATCGCAGGCCCGGCGCAGACCGGGCAGGAACCCCGGCGCGGGCGGCACCAATCCCATGTTGGCGGCGACAGGCTCGACGATCACGCAGGCGACGCGGTCGTCGATGTCGGGGACCTGGTTGTAGGGAACGACGGCGGTGTCGGCGACAGCTCCGGCCGGGACGCCGGCCGAACCGGGCAGGCCGAGAGTGGCCACGCCGCTCCCGCCCCCGGCCAGGACGACGTCCGCGTGCCCGTGGTAGCAGCCGTCGAACTTCACCACCCGGTCCCGGCCTGTGAACCCCCGCGCCACCCGGATCGCGCTCATCGTCGCCTCGGTCCCCGACGACACCAGCCTGACCTGCTCGCACCCCGGCACGCGCTGGCAGATGGCCTCGGCCAGCAGCACCTCCCCACGGCTGGGCGCACCGAAGGTGGTGCCGTCTCGCGCCGCACCCACCAGGGCGTCGGTCACCGCCTGGTGCGCGTGGCCGAGCAGGATCGCCCCGTAGGACTGGACCAGGTCGAGGTAGCGGCGGTCCTCGACATCCCAGACGAAGGCTCCCGAACCGCGGGCCACGGTGTACGGCGTGCCGCCTACCGAGGCGAAGGAGCGCACCGGCGAGTCGACGCCCCCCGGGATGACCCGACGCGCCCGGCGGAACCACGCCTCGTTCCCGGTGCCGCCTTGGATGGGCTCGATACCGAGGCCACCGGCGCCCGCGCGAGGAGCGGCGGCGGTGGCCTGGGGGCTGCCGGCGCGGTCGGTGCCGCCCGTGCCGGGACCGGCGTTGGTGGGCTGGGGGCTCACCCGTTGACCGCCTGGGCGACCTCGCCGGCGGCATAGGTGAGGATCATCCGGGCCCCGGCCCGCTTGATGGACGTCAGGTGCTCGACCATGACCGCGTCGCCGTCGATCCATCCGCGCTCGGCGGCTGCCTTGACCATGGCGTACTCCCCGCTCACGTGGTACGCGGCTACCGGGACGTCCACGGCGGCGGCAGTGTCGGCAAGGACGTCGAGGTAGGCCAGCGCAGGCTTCACCATCACGATGTCCGCTCCCTCCGCCACGTCGAGGGCCACCTCGATCCGGGCTTCGCGCCGGTTGGCCGGATCCTGCTGGTAGCCGCGGCGGTCACCACCGGACGCGATCTCCACGCCGACCGCGTCGCGAAACGGGCCGTAGAGCGCGGAGGCGTACTTGGCCGCATAGGCCAGCACGGCGACCTCGCCGCAGCCAACGCCGTCCAGTGCCGCCCGAATGGAGGCCACCTGGCCGTCCATCATCCCGCTGGGGGCGACGACGTCCGCACCTGCACGAGCCTGGGCGATCGCCACCCGTCGGTAGAGGGCGACGGTGGCGTCGTTGTCCACCGACCCCGACGCGTCGAGCACCCCGCAGTGCCCGTGCTCGGTGTACTCGTCGAGGCACAGGTCGGCGATGAGCACCATGTCGTCCCCGATCGCCGCTCGGAGCTCGGCCAGCGCCATCTGCACGATGCCGTCCGGGTCCCACGCACCGCTTCCCACGGGGTCCTTTGCTGCCGGTACGCCGAACAGCGCGATGCCCGGAACGCCCAGTGCCGCCAGCCGGCGGGCCTCGGCCACGAGCGAGGCCACGGTGTGCTGGACCTGACCCGGCAGCGAGGCGATCGGCGCCGGCCTGTCGATCCCCTCCCGGACGAACAGGGGTGCGAGCAGGTCGTCGACTCCAAGGCGCGTCTCTGCCACGAGCCGACGCATCGCGGGTGTTCGGCGCAGCCGCCGGGGACGGCGTACCGGTGACGACACGAGCATCGCCGTTGCACCGGGACCGTCGCCGGCACCGACAGGGTGAACCGGGTCGCTGTCACCGGCAGGGGGGACGAACGGGGCGGGCGTGGCGGGAGCAGCAAGATCCACGTGCCGAGCCTACGGCGCCCGACCGGGGCAATGGACCTCCCACCACCCGCTCAGCGCTCGCACGATCTCGTCCGGGGTCGGTCGCGCCGCCACTGCGGCCACGACCAGGCCGGCCGACCGGGCGGCGTCGGCCGTGGTCGGGCCGATGCAGACCACCGGCGGGCACGGCAAGCCGATGGCCGCTGCCGCCGCCGTCACTGCCGACGGGGCGGCCACGACGATCGCCGTGGCACCTCGGGCCGCCGCCAGGGCCCGGGCCGACAGGTCCTGCGGCGGCACCGGCACCGTTCGATAGGCCTCAACCTCGTCGACGACCCAGCCCTTGGCCGCAAGCCCATCGGGCAACGCCCGCCGGGCGTCGGCGGCCCGGGGATAGAGGACGCGCCCCGAAGCGCCGTCACCCGCGGGCGTCGGCATCGCCGCAGCCAGGCCCGCCCCCGAGGCGTCCTCGGCAGGGACCACGTCGGCGACCATCCGGTGCTCGGCGAGTGCTGCCGCTGTGGCCGGTCCGACCGCGGCGATGCCGACGCCCGCCAGGTCCCGACCGTCGCGCACCATGCCGAGCACCCGGTCCACTGCGGTGGCCGAGGTGAACAGCACCCACCGGTACCGCCCGATGCCGGCCACCGCCCGGTGGAGAGCGACACCACCGTCGGAGGGGCCGGCGACCGCCGTCACCGGGAGCTGCACCACGTCCGCACCGGCGTCCATGAGGGCGCCCCGCAGTGCGGCGGAGGCAGCGCGGGGACGGGTCACCACCACCGTCATCCCGTGCAGGGGGCGATCCTCGATCGTGCCGAGCGACAGACCGGCTACCGCCCCCACCACGATCGTCGAGGGCGCAGTGGCCTCGATGGTGCCCAGCCCGGCCAGCGTGGTCCGCACCGTGTGCTGGCGCCCTGTCGTTCCCCACCGCACCACGGCGACCGGGGTCGCAGGGTCGCGCCCGCCGTCCAGCAACGCGCGGGCGATGGCAGCTCGCGTGTCCACGCCCATGAGGACCACCAGGGTGCCTCCGCCAGCAGCAAGTGCGGCCCAGTCGACGCCACCGCCACCCGCGCCAGCGTGCCCGGTCACGATCGTGACGGACGCGGACAGCCCGCGGTGGGTCACCGGCACGCCGGCGGCCGCGGGGACAGCGACGGCCGACGACACCCCGGGCACGACCTCGACCGGCACACCAGCCGCGAGCAGCGCCTCGACCTCCTCGCCGCCGCGCCCGAAGACGAACGGGTCGCCGCCCTTCAGGCGCACGACTGTTGCCGAGCGTTGACCGTGCTCCACCAGCAGGGCGTTGATGTCCTGCTGGTGGTGCTGCTGGCGGGCGAGGCCCGACCCCTTCCCCACATCGACCAGGACCGCCTGCGGGCTCACCAGCTCGAGCAGACCAGGGTCGACCAGACGATCGTGCACGACCACGTCGGCCCGGGCCAGCAGCTCGGCACCCCGGACGGTGATCAGTCGGGGATCCCCGGGGCCGGCTCCCACGAGGTGGACAGTCACTGCCTCAGGCCCGGGCCTGGGGGTCGAGGACGAGGGAGGCCCCTCGCCGTTCGACCAGCTCGGCATGGGCCGCCCGACCGAGGGCCAGCGGTTCCGTTCCGGTCACCCGGCACCGCAGCACGATGCGCCCGTCGGGGCTTGCCACCATGGCATCGAGCACGAGCGCTCTTGCGGCCGGCTCCGAGCTGTCCGCACCAGTCGAGCTGTCCGCATCTGCCAAGCCACCCTCGGAAGCCGAGCCGCCAGGAGCACCCGCGCCCGGCCCTGCCGGGCGGGCCAGGGCGCCGATCGCGGCCCGGCACCCCCCACCAACAGCCGCCAGGAAGGAGCGCTCGGCGTCCACGGCACGGTGGACGGCGGCGTCGTCGATCCGGGCGAGCAGGTCGCGGACACCAGCGTCACCGGCCCGGCACTCCACCGCCAGCGCTCCCTGCGCCACCTGGGGCAGCATCAGAGCGGGGGAAAGCACCTCGGCGGCGCTCGTCGCGAGATCGAGGCGATCGAGAGCGGCCTGGGCCACGACCACGACGTCGACCGAGCCCACCCGGCCGAGGCGAGTGCCGATGTTGCCGCGGAGCTCGGTAAACCGCAGATCGGGCCTCATCCATGCCAGCTGGGCGCGGCGGCGCGGCGAGCCGGTCCCCACCAACGCGCCTGGTCGCAGGTCCCGCAGCGTGCTCCCGGCCAGGGCGTCTCGGGGGTCGGCACGCTCGGGCACAGCCGCTATGACCAGCCCCTCGGGCGTGGCCGACGGCAGGTCCTTGGCCGAGTGGACAGCCAGGTCGGCCTCCCCGGACAGCACCGCCTGCTGGACCTCGGTGACGAACACGCCCTGACCGGCGAGTGCCGCCAGCGACACCTCCGCCAGGCGGTCCCCGGTGGTGTGCACCGTGACGATCTCGACGGCCGGAGCCCCCGGCAGGGCGCGCAGCAGTGCAGCCACCCGGTCCGCCTGCCATCGGGCCAGCGGGGATCCCCGGGTCGCCAGGCGCACCGGCGACCCGTCAGGCCGGTCGGTTCCCGGCGCGAGCCGGACCAGATCAGCCGGAGGCGTGGTGGAGGCCACAGCAGCCCTACAGGTCGAACAGCGCCCGCAGCGCCTCGACCAGGCGCTCGCCGCGCTGCGTGCCGGCGGCGTCCTTCAACGCCACCGTGGGCTGGTGCAGCACCTGGGCGATCACATCTCGGGTCACCCGGTCCACCGCCTCCCACTGCTCGTCGGTGAGGTCACCACGCCGCTGGCGGCTCCGCGCGACCGCCTCGGTGCGCAGACCCTCGACGTGATCGCGCAGCGAGGCAACCGCCGGTGCCGCTCCTCGCACCCGGACATCGGACCGGTACCGCTCGACCTCGGCGGTGATGATGGCCTCGGCGGCGACGATCTCGGCCTGGCGCCCGGCCATGGCCCGGTCCGCCCGCGTCCGGATCTCGTCGAGGTCGAGCAACTGCAGGCCCGCGGCGTCACGCAGGGTCGGATCGACGTTGCGCGGCATCCCCAGGTCGACAACCACCAGCTCTGCCCGAGCGCCGCGGGCCGCCAGGACCGGCGCCAACAGGTTGCCGTCGAGCACCGGCAGGCTTGCCGCGCTGCAGGCCACTGCGGCGTCGGCCCGTTCGAGCTCGGCGGCCAGCATCTCGAGACCGACGGCGCGGCCGCCAGCCGCCTCGGCGGCCGCCCGGCCCTTCGCCGGGTTCCGGTTGGCCACCACGACGTCGGCGCCATCCCGACCCAACGCGCTGGCGACGCTCGCTCCCATCTCACCGGCGCCGACCACGACGACGCGCCGGCCCGCAGCGCTCCCACCGAGCCGCTCGGCCACCAGCTCGGCGGCCACATGCGACAACGACAGCGATCCGCGGGCGATGGCGGTGACGGCCCGCACTCGGCGCCCAGCCTTGACGGCACGGCGGAAGAGCTCGGTCAGCACGGGGCCGGCAGCCCGCTCGGCGGCGGCACGAGCCCCGGCCCGGCGGACCTGTCCGAGGACCTCGGTCTCCCCGAGGACAGCCGACCGCAGTCCCGAAGCCACCTCGAAGACGTGGTGGGCGACCATGTCGTCGAACTGGACCGTCAGGTGGCCGACGACCGCTTCGACCGGCATCCCCGCCCGCTCGGCGATGAACGCTTGCAGGTCGGCGACGCCATCGTGGAACCGCTCGACCACCGCATAGACCTCGGTGCGGAGGCACGTGGACACCACCACGACCTCGACCAGGTTGGGGCGAGCCCGGAGGTCAGCCAGCACCTTTCCAAGGTCGTCGTCGCCGACCGCGACCCGCTCGAGCAGGTCGAGCGGGGCCCGTTCGGGCTCGAGGCCTACCACCACCACGGACAACGCCTGTGCAGCTCCTCGTGCGTTCGGCACACCCACCCGAACAGGCGGGCGTCGGGGCCGGCCGGGGCCAGCGACCTGACAGGAACCAGCCGGCCAGTCCCCCACCAGGATGCCGGGCCAGAGACGTTCACGCCAGGCGGGCAGGTCACTGCTCGGCGCGCGCCAACCCGAACGACCCGGCCACCGGGCCGACCGGCGGCGGCACCAGGCCGCCACCGGCATCACCGGCATCCTCGTGGTGCGACAGGTAGAAGCTGATGACCTGCAGCTCGATGGACAGGTCGACATCGCGCAACAGGACGCCGGCAGGAACGGTGAGCACGCGCGAGGCGAAGTTCAAGATGGCCCGGGTGCCGGCGCGAACCATGCGGTCGGCGACGTGCTGGGCGTCGGCCGGCGGCGTGGCGATGACGCCGATGGCAGGCGGGTCGGCAGCCACCGCCGCCTCGAACTCGTCGAGATGACGGATGGGCACCCCCCGGACCCTCGTGCCCACGAGCGACGGCTCGACGTCGAACAAGGCCGACACCCGGAAGCCCCGAGAGGTGAACCCGGGCGCGTTGGCGAGCGCCCGGCCCAGGTTGCCGATCCCGACGATGGCCACGGGCCAATCGCCGTCCAGGCCAAGCTCCCGGTCGATCTGGGTGAGCAGGTACTCGGCGTCGTACCCTGATCCCCGGGTGCCGAACGATCCCAGGAACGACAGGTCCTTGCGGACCTTTGAGGCGTTGACTCCGGCCATCTGGGCCAGCTGCTCCGAGGACACCGTCCGGGTGCCCGACCGCACGAGCTCCAGGAGCAGGCGCTGGTAGATCGGCAAGCGGGCCACCGTGGCCTCGGGGATACGTCGGCTCTGCGGCATGAGACCCGGATCGTATCGACACCCGGCCACCGGGCACCAAGTCCGCGAGCCGGATGGGGCTCACTGGCTGCGGTCTGGTCGACGGCGAGGTGGACGAAACGTCCTGGCCGCACTCCCTTCGGCCGAGCCGACCGCCCTCCCACCAATCGGGACGACCGCACTGCCGGCGGCCGGGTCGACCTCGGCAGGTGGGGTCGTCGGTCGGACCGACCCGAACCACCCGGAGCCGACCTGCCAGCCCTGCTGCCGACCGGGCCGACAAGCCTGGTGTCACGGACGCAGATGCCAGGCCGCCACCGGTCAGGCTGCTGGTCCGGCCGCTTGACCGTTGCGCATCGACCGGCGCAACGCCTCGCCCCCGACGGTATGGGGCAAGGCCGGGACCAGCCGGACCACCGATGGGCATTTGTAGTGGGCAAGACGGGCCGCACAGTGGTCCTTGATGGCCGCATCGCTCGGCGGTCGAGCGGGGTCGTCCGCGACCACCACGGCTTCGACCACCTCGCCCGAGATCGGATCGGACCGGCCCACGACGACCACGTCGGCCACCCCGGGCACCCCGGCGACGACCCGCTCGACCTCGCCGGGATACACGTTGAATCCCGACACGATGATGAGGTCCTTGCGCCGGCCCACCACGAACAGGTTGCCGCCGGCACCGCTGACCCCGATGTCCCCCGTGCGCAGCCACCCGCCCGCGGCCAGGACCGCATCGGACGCCTGGTCGTCACCCCAGTAGCCGGGGAACACGTTCGGCCCGCGCACCCAGATCTCGCCGGGGTCGCCGACGAGCGCGTCCACCCCGCCCTCGTCCACCAGACGGACCTCGATCCCGGGCAAGGGCCGGCCCACCGCACCGGGCTCCGGCCGGATGTCGGCAACAGTGGCCGTCACCGCCGGCGCCGCCTCGGTCAGCCCGTACCCCTGGTGCAGGACCACACCCAGCCGCTCCTCGACGGCGGCCGCCACGTCGGGCGCCACCGGGGCACCCCCCACCACTGCCTGGCGGACCGAACCCAGCGGGTGAGGATCCACGCCTGCCGCTGTACCTGAGTCGAGGTGGCGCAGCCACAGGGCAAACGCAGCGGGGACCCCGACGACGACGGTCACGCGGTGATCCCGCACCTGGTGGAGGGTGACATCGGGATCGAACCGCTCGGACACCACGAGCGGACCGCCCGTGGCAAAGCACAGACCGAGTGCCACGTTGAGCCCGAAGACATGGAAGAGCGGGAGCGCGGCCAACCCGACGTCGTCGGGCCGGGCCGACAGCCCTGGCACCGCTCGGAGCTGCGCCAGATTGGCCATGATGTTGCCGTGAGTGAGCATGGCCGGCTTCGGCGCGCCAGCCGTTCCGGACGTGAACAACAAGACAGCCAAGTCGTCTTCCAACCGGTCCACGGGGTGAAGAGGCGGTGCAGCACCCGCCGCCGTGGCCGTGTGGACCGCCTCGTCCCAGTCCCCTCCCCCGCCGTCCGACGCGAGCACCGGGACGGCTCGGTCCAGCATGCGGGCGGCGTCCGCCAGCCGGCTCACGCCGCCGCCGGCGCCGATGGCCAACGCTGGCGACACCGCTCGCATCTCCGACGCCAGCTCCAATGCCGGGCTGGCGGGGTTGAGCGGTACGGCGACAGCTCCGGCGGCCAGGATCCCGAGGTAGGTGGCGGCGAAGCCAGCCGACGCCGGCCAGGCCATGACCACTCGCTCCCCCGGACCTACCCCCGCATGTCGCAGCGCTGCTGCCGCTGATGCTGCTCGGTCGCGAACCTCCCCCCAGGTGTGCCAACCATCGGCGTCGTGCAGGGCACGACCACCTGCAGGATGCCCCACCACCAGATGCACCAGGTTCACGTCGCCTCCCCATCCGTCGGACCCCTCGGTCCTGTCCACCCCGCTCGGCGCCAACCACCCGGCACACCACCACCACCCGGCACACCACCTGATCCAGCCGCCGGGATCCCGTGGCCACCCGCGCCCGCACCTGCTTCCGCCCCAGCCGACCGCACGACGACCACGTCGCCGGCCGACACGCCGAGCACGATCGCCGCCGGCGCACGGTCGGCCACGACGGCCAGTTGACCGTTGGCATCGACCAGCACACCGAGCCGATCAGAACCGGCATCGGCGAACGACGCCACCAGCCGGCCAGCGAACCGGTGGGCCGATGCCTCCACCACGAGGTCGGACCCGAGCCCTGCCTGGTGCGCATGGGCGAGGCGTGCCGCCAGCTGCACATTGCCGAACCGGTCCACCCACAGGACCTCCGCCTGGACGCACCCGGGCCCCACGACGAGCATGGCCTCAGGCAACCGCACCAGGTCCCCGGGGTCGACCTCGTTGCCGAGACTGTCCAGGCTGGCACCGGACCACAGTCGGCCTGCAGCCGGAGCGAAGACGTCGCGGCCGTCGAAGGTGGAGCGCTCCGCACCGGCAGGCGGGGAGGCCGGCGGCAGGGCCACGGCCCCCCCGATCCCACCCAAACGCTCGGCCGCGGCCACAAGCAGTCCGTTGTCGGGCCCCACCAGTGCCCACGGACCCGCCGGGGCACCGGCACGGGCGGCGGGACCCGGCGCCACCCGGAGCGCAATGGCCCTGCGGTCCGTTCCCACGCCGGGGTCCACCACCGCGAGCACCACGCCCGGACCCAGATGGTCGATGCACCGGACCAGCGCACGCGCCCCGGCCACGATGTCGAAAGGAGGGACCCCGTGTGTCAGATCGACGAGCGGTGCACCGGGCGCGGCACGAGCCACCGCGGCGCGCAGGATGCCGGCGAATTCGTCGACAACCCCGTAGTCACTCATCAGGAATATTGCGCCTTCTCGCGTCCCCACTGCCGAACCACCCACTCAGACCGACGGTGGCGCGAGCTGCCGGGAACGCTCGGCTGCCGCGATCACCGCGTCGAGCAGAGCCGCCCGCACGGCTCGGGACTCGAGCACATGCAGGCCTGCCGCTGTCGTCCCGCCGGGCGATGTCACGTCCGCCCGCAGCAACGCTGGTTCGGCTCCGGGCTGCAGCAGGAGCCGTCCCGATCCGGCCAGCGTGTGTGCAGCCAGCTGGCGGCTGACGGCACGGGGCAGGCCGGCGAGAACGCCCGCTTCCTCCAGCGCCTCCGCCACCAGGAACACGTACGCGGGGCCGGAGCCGGACAGGCCGGTCACCGCGTCGAAGGCCCGTTCGGGCAGGCGGACCACCGTGCCCACCGCTCGGAGCAGGCGCTCGGCCCAGCTGATGTCCGCCTCGGCCACTCCCGGCGCAGCACACAAGGCAGAGATGCCAGCGCCGACCAGCGCCGGGGTGTTCGGCATGGCCCGCAACACCGCGCTGCCCGGCAGCCATCGGCCCAATGCCTCGAGCGTGACCCCCGCCATCACCGACAGCACGCGTGGCGCACCGACCGTGGCGATAGCTCGGCATGCTGCCTCGGCGTCGCCGGGCTTGACCGCCAGCAGGGCGCCGTCTGATGCGACGGGATCGGCCACCGCCCGCAGCCCGGGCAGCCGATCCTGCAGCTCCGCCCGACGGTCGGGGTCGCGCTCGACCACGGTGATCGCCGCAGGGTCTTCCCCGCCGGCGACCATCCCCCCGACCAAGGCGGCGCCCATCCGACCCGCTCCCAACACCACCAGCCGCGTCATCGTCGGAAGGCTACCGGCACACCGGGTGCCACAGCCCGTCCGGCATGCTGGCCCTCCAGAGGTGCGGGCGGGCTGGCGCGACAGGTGCCAACCCGAGATGCGCGCCTCGCCCCAGCACCCGGGCCAGCCTGACGACTCCTCTTGGTATCGGAGCGCCGCTGGCAACCACACCTACCGTCGCCGCTGGCAACCACACCTACCGTCGCCGCTGGCAACCACACCTACCGTCGCCGCTGGCGCCGCCGGTAGGTGTCAGCGAAGCCGAGCGCCATGGCGGTGTCCCAGCAGTCGTCCACCGCTGCGAGCGAGCCACCGACGATCCTGTCGAGCTCGTCGGCATCGACCCGGGCGACGGGGACCTCGCCCACCAAGTGCACGGCGTCCTCGGGACCCAGGGCGAAGCGGATGCCGGGCAGCGACGCATTGCGACGCAGGAGGTAGGCGAAGGTGGTCTCACGCGCCGTCTGGGGGGCGGGCATCACCTGCGTGTCGTGGAAGAGGGTGCGCTGGCGAACCGTCAGCCACACCGTCACGACGTCCTTGTCGACCCCTCGCAGGCGCATGAACCATCGCTCGGCATCGGGGTCCCGGCCGGCGGCGAGCACAGGCGGCCCGTCGGCCAACCGCTCCCCGGCCCACGCCTCGATGCGCTCGGCGCAGGCATGGAGCTCTTCCTCGGTTGCCACCGGCGCCGGGTCGCGGCCGGACATCTCAGGCCCAGCCGCGGTCACCGGCAGGCCACACGGCCGGCAGCGGTCACCGGCAGGCCACAAGGCCGGCAGCGGTCAGATCGTCGTACGTCGCCCGGAGCTGGGCGGCGGCCTCCCTCCAGGTGTACCGGCGCGCCCGGACGGCAGACGCTCGTCCGAGGCTGGCGGCTCGCCCAGCATCGTCGAGCACGACCGACACGGCTTCGGCCATCGCCACCGGAGTGACCGGGTCGACCAGGAAACCCGTGACGCCGTGGTCCACGAGGGTGGTGAGCCCGCCGACGTCGGCCGCCACGACCGGGATGCCACAGGCGGCAGCCTCGAGCGCGACAAGGCCGAAGGACTCGGATCGGCTCGGCACGACGCACACGTCGGCGGCCCGGTAGTAGCTCGACAGCAGTTCGTGGGGCTGCGGGTCGACGAACCGGACCCGGCCAGCCAAGCCCAGGCGATCGACCAGCTCATGCAGGTCGGCAAGGTGCGCACGCCCCCTTGGGCCGCTCGGGCCGCCCACCACCACCAGTTCGGCCCGGGGATGACCACCCAGGCGGGCGAGGGCCTCGACCGCCACCGAGACACCTTTGAGGGGCTGGATCCTGCCGACGAACAGGATCAGCGGGCCAGCCGGATCCAGGCCGACGGCACGACGAGCCTGGGCCCGGCTGCCCGGAGCGAAAAACGCGTGGTCGACTCCCGGGGTGACAACCCTGACCCGTCCCGAGTCGGCACCGTAGAACCGGACGAGCTGCTCGGCCTCGACGGAGCACGAGGCGAGCACCGCGTCCGAGCAGGCCATGATGGCGGCCTCGGCCTCGGCACGGCGGTGCGGTTCGTCGGCCGACACCTCCTCGGGGCTGGCCTGCGCCTTCACCCGGTCGAGGGTGTGAAAGGTCGACACCAGCGGCAGGTCGAGCTCGTGCTTCAGCCGGTGACCGACCAGGCCTGACAGCCAGTAGTTGGCGTGCACCGCGTCGAACCCGAGAGGCTCGAGCGGTCCACCGTCCGGCACGGCCCCCGAGCGCATGTGCGCGAGCACCGCGTCGGTGAACTCGTCGACCACCGCTACCAGCGCCTCCTTGGGGAGGACGCCGAGCGGACCGGCGGGCACATGGTGGACGCGGAGCCCGGGTTCCACCAGCACCGATGCCGGCAGGTCAGCGGAGTCCGCCCGGGTGTACACATCGCACTCCACCCCGGTCCGAGCCAGCGCCGACGACAGCTCGCGGACGTACACGTTCATCCCGCCACCATCGCCGGTGCCAGGCTGGGCCAGTGGCGAGGTGTGCAAGCTGATCACAGCCAGTCGTCGCACCGTCGACGGAGCCTACCGGGCACGACCACGCGACCGCTCCTCGGGACTTCGACCCGGGATGTCGGACAGCGGCAGCAGCCCGTGGCGACAGCACCCGACACGTTGCCGTCGGCGTGGGGCTCAGCCCGGCACGTTGCCACCGGCGTGGGGCTCAGCCCGGCACGTTGCCGCCGGCGGAGATCGTTCCCGGTACCGCTTCGACCACGTCGTCGCCGGGGCGACTCACCCCGTTCTCGTGCAGGAACGACAGGTAGATCCGCACGAGCGCCTGCTTCTGCTCCTCGCGCAGCCCCGCGTCCGACAGGATCTGGTGGGCCAGATCCGGGCGCTCGTGGTCCTCGTCGAGGATGCCGGCCCGCACGTACAGGGTCTCGGCCGAGATCCGCAACGCCCGGGCGATCTGCTGCAGGATCTCAGCCGACGGCCGGCGCAGCCCGCGCTCGATCTGGCTGAGGTATGGGTTGGAGATGCCGGCCAGCTCGGACAGCCGCCGCAGTGACAGCCGGGCGGTGCTCCGCTGCTCACGGATGAATTCGCCGAGGTCCCGCCAGCGGTCGGGGAGCTGAGCGGTCATCGGTCGACGAACGCCCGTTCGGTTCGGCGAGGCGTCAAGTCAGCAGCTCGTCGGCCGACGCCCCACCGCTCTTGTACCGGCTGACGATCTCAGCCTGCAGCCGGTCGATGCGCTCGTGCAGCGCGCGCCGCTGCTGCGACACCCGGGCCTCGAACGTGCCCAGCGTTTCGGCCGCCGAGCGCAGCTGTGCCTCCGACATCTGCGGCAGCTCCGCGACCTGGACGGCATCGATGACCTGGTCGAGCTCGACAGTCAGGTCGTCAGCCTCGAGGTCGGGTGCGAGCTGCGCCGGAAGGCGACCGTTGCCGGCCGGGCGGGGCGGCCCCGCCGCCATGATGGCGCCCAGATCGCCGACGAGCTCCTGCATGTCGACCTCGCCGCCCTCGTCCTCGCGGCGGTCGAGGTAGGCGTGGATGATGTCGAGCCGCCCCTGGACGAGGCGGCGCAGGAACGACACGGCGGTCTCGGCACGCTGGCACTCGGCTCGCATGGCTCGCACCTCGGCGAGAGGCCGGTCGGCCATCCCCGCGAGGTAGTCGGTGGCGAGCACCCGATCGAGGTCGGCCTCAAGCCTGGTCATCGCCGCGATGGTACCGCGGGCGGCAGGTAACCGGACCCGTCCGGCCTGCAGGACCGGGTCACCGGACCGGACCGGCCCGCGATGCCGGCCCGTAGCGCCGGACCACGATGCCGACCAGGTCGTCGGGACCTACCGGTCCGAACATTCGGCTGTCGGTGCTCTGGGCCGGGTCGTCCCCCCGCACGTCGAACCGGCCGGCGGCGACGGCCACGGCTCGTTTCACCAACAGGCGAGACGGCCGCCTGGGGTCCCGCACGGCCACCACGTCACCGGGACGGGGCTGGCGGTGACGAACCACCACCAGCCGGTCCCCAGGCTGCAGTGTCGGGAGCATGCTCCGGCCCTCCACCACCACCCTGCGGGGCCGCCAGCGGACCAGCAGGGCCACGCCCGCGACGGCACCCGCCGCTGCCGCGAGCGGCGCCCGCCCGCCCGGGCGCAGAGCCCGGGTCACGATCCCGACCTGCTGGGTAAGGTGACTGGAAGACGCACTGATCCCTACTCTGGACCAAGGAGCTATGCCATGCGCATCGCCGACCGACTGTTGGCCACGCTCGACCGGGTGTCCGCACCCCGAGCGGTGTCGGCCCACTGCGACCTTCCCTGCGGCGTGTACGACCCGGCTCAGGCCCGCATCGAGGCCGAATCGGTGAGGAACATCATGCAGAAGCACAACGACTCCTCCGACCCGGCGTTCAAGACGCGGGCCATCGTCATCAAGGAAGAGCGCGCAGACCTCGTCAAGCACCACCTGTGGGTGCTGTGGACCGACTACTTCAAGCCCGAGCACCTGGAGCAGCACCCCCAGCTCCACGACCTGTTCTGGAAGGCGACCAAGACCGCCGGCGAGGCAAAGAAGACGACCGACGTTGCGGTGGCCGATCGCCTGCTCGAGCAGATCGCGGAGATCGACACGATCTTCTGGGCGACGAAGAAGGCCTGACCGGCGCCCACCGGCGGGGCACGACCGGGACGTCGAGCATCAGGGAGCCGAGCTCTGGGGACGCGACCCCGAGCTCGGCTCCCTGCGCGTGCTCCACGAACCAGGCCGGCTCGGTCTTCCATCCTGGGCAGCGCTGGTCGAGGGCCCCCACACGCTCCGCGAACAAGCTCAGGGGGTCGGCCCCAGGAGCTGGTGGGGTCGCCAGGAGCAGCCCGGCAAGCTCAGGTGGTCGCCAGGGGCAGGTGGTCCGGGCAGCGGCGCGCTGTCGGCCGGCGGGCGAGGTCGGCGTCGTCGATGGTCTGTCCGCACGCCTCGCACGTTCCGTAGCTGCCGTCGGCAAGCCGGTCGAGCGCCACCTCGACGTCGGCGAGATCCGCGGCGATGACCTGCAGGTGCTCCACGTCGGCCAGGAGCTCCTGGTCGGCAGCAGGCTCGGCCCCACCGTCGGACGCTGGCCCAGCGGCCCCCGGCGCTGCAGCCTCACTGTCGGACGCTGGCCCAGCGGCCCCCGGCGCTGCAGTCGGATCGGGGGGGGTCCACTGGTCCATGTCGCCTGATGGTATCGAGGCGCGGAGAGCCCCGGGCACAGCCATCCTGCGACGCCCCTCGGCGCCGGACCCATCACACGTGAGACCGAAAGGGACACACCCGGTCAGCCCATCGAGCCGTGGAAGGGCACGCCGAAGCTGTACACCCCACCGTTGGCCGAGACCTCCCAGTAGCCTGCTGCCGACGGGGCAGCCATCGCCACCATCGGGGCCTGGAGCGCCTGCCCCCCGGTGGACCCGCGGAACGGAGCGTCGCCGAAGGCGAAGATGCCGCCATCGGACGCCACCATCCAGTAGCCGCCGCCGCCGGGCACTGCTGCCATGCCCACGATGGGGCGAGCCAGGGCGATGTTGCCGGTCGACCCGAAGAACCCGGCGTCACCGAAGGAGAAGATGCCGCCATCGGACGCCACCTCCCAATACCCCTGGCCGTCGGAAGTGGCGGCCAGGCCGACGATCGGCTTGTTGAGCGGCTGACCGCCCATCGAGCCGAAGAACCTGGCGTCGCCGAAGGCGAAGATGCCGCCGTCAGACGCCACCTCCCAATACCCCTGGCCGTCGGGGGTGGCCGCTATGGCCACCACGGGCCGGTTGAGCGGCTGGCCGCCCATCGAGCCGAAGAACCTGGCGTCGCCGAAGGCGAAGACGCCACCGTCGGAGGCGACCAGCCAGTACCCGTGACCGCTCGGTGTCGCGGCCATGCCCACGATCGGAGCCGACAGCGGCTGGCCGGCCATCGAGTCGTAGAAGGGGGCGTTCCCGAAGGCGAAGACGCCACCGTTGGACGAAGCCATCCAGTAGCCGCCCCCGCCCGGTACCGACACCACGGCCATGGCCGGTGCCAGCAGGCCTGCCCCTCCGGGCGAGCCGGGCAGGTAGGGCAGCTCCTGGTTCCAGGTGAACGCCAGAGACTGGGGACCCGACGTGTCCACCAGGAGCTCAGCCCAGGCGGGATAGCTCTGCCAGCCGGTGGCGTCGTAGCCGGTGCCCATCATGCACTCCTGGCACGCCAGGTTGAGCAGCACGTTGTCCCGGTGTCCCCAGCACCCGCTGGCGCCGGCGGTCGGGCAGTCGATGTTCGACGACCCTGGCCCGTCGTCGTACATCCACAGGTAGACGACCTCGAGCGGGTTGCCGATGGCACCGCCCCAATTGGACCCCCACAGGGTCCACGGGTAGCCGGCCGGCGGGGTGGGGTCGTTGCCGTTGGCAGCACCAGCGGCAGCGGCCTGGTCGAGCGCCGACGACATGGCCGCCAGCGGCGGCAGGCCGCGCACGGTGCGCTCCAGGTTGGTGGCGACGAACAGCTGTTCCTGAGGGTTCAGCTGGTACCAGTTGACCGGCAGCACCATGCCAGGCAGGCCCTCGGCCGCTCGACCGGCGTCGATGGCCGACACGACCGCGTCCACGCAGGTGGAGGAGTCGTCGTAGGAGGTCCCGGAGCACGAGTTGAAGAAGTCGGGCGACGGTGCGATGTTCGCCGGCGGGTTTCCCGGCGGCAGGATGCCCTGCTCGGCATGGGGATAGGCCTTGGTCACAGGCTGCGGCTGTCCCGCCGGGATCTCGGCGACCCGGGCCGCCGACCGCGCCGGGCTGGCCTCGTTGGCGAAGGCCGGCACCACCCCTGCCGTCACTGCCACTACCGTCATGAGGATCCCTGACCACCAGGGGCGCGGACGAACCTCCGGGGGCTTCTCACCTGATCGTCCAGCCCACTCACGAGATTGCAGCATGCCGTGGTTATCGACGCGCGAGTTGTGACTTTTAGTGACATCGGTTGATCGGCGGCAGGGTTTTCGGTTGGTTGTGGCCGTGGTGACGCTGAGCGTCCTGGCAGCCTGCGGCGGGACCACAACCTCACTTTCCGCGCGAACCGCTGCGGGCAGCGAGGCCTACGTCGCGGCCTTCGGCGACACTGCCCAACCGGGCGCCGAGGTGCCCCGGGTCGACCTGGCCCGTCACCGCGCTGATCCCCCGCTGGCGACGACGCTGTCAGAGCCGACCGCCCTGGCCGCTGTGCCCGGCACGAGTGATCTGGTGGTCGTGGGCGCCGGCAACGACCAGCTGGTGGAGATCGATGCGGCAACCGGCCGGATCCACGTCCGCGTCACCGTCGGGCTCCAGCCCGACGCTGTCGCTGTCACCACGTCGGGCACAGCCATCGTCGTCGACGGGGGCGCGGGGACCCTCACGCCGGTCGACCTCCGCACGGGACGGGCCGGCAGCCCCATCCGCGTCGGCGCGTCGCCTGACGCGGTAGCCGTCGGCGGACCCCACCGCTCGCTGGCCGTCGTCGCCGACGCGGGGCAGGGCGTGATCCTGCCGGTCTTCGTGCAGGGCATGCGACCCGGCTTTCCCATCGAGGTGGGCTCCGAGCCCGACGCCGTCGCCTTCACGCCGAATGGCCAGACCGCGCTGGTGGCCAACCTCGGCTCCGACGACGTGACACCCGTCGACCTCGTCCACGGCCACCCCGGCGCCGCCATCCCCGTCGGGGTGGCGCCGACCGGCATCGCCGTCACCGACCTGCCCGCTCCGGGCACCACCCGGTCCGCCGACCCCGTCGGCACGGCCTGGGTGTCGGGTGGCGGTGCCCTGGTGCCGATCGACCTCGCCACCATGACCGCCGGCACATCGATCCCGGTGGGACACCCGGCCGAAGCGCTGGCCCTGGCTGCCGGAGGCACCCGGGCGTGGGTGGCCGACCAGAGCAACCAGATCACCGAGGTGGACCTGGCAACCGGTCATGTCGGACCGAGCGTGTTCGTCGGTGGCCGGCCCCGAGCCATCGTGGTGCCCAACGGCTGACCGTCGGCGCACGAGCCGGTCTCCGGTCTCCGGTCTCCGGTCTCCGGTCTCCGGTCTCCGGTCAACAGGCGTAGTCGCCGTCGAGGCTGCCGTTGTTGTCGGTGTACTGGGTGAGCCACACGCCCCCGTCGGGCAGCGCGTCGCCATGAGCCGCAGCGAAGGACATGGCGGTGGCGCAATTGCCCTGCGGATTACCGGTGTACCAGGCGACCCACAGCGGGACGTCGGGCTGGTACTTACCGGCTATCCCCGACCACGTCAGCGGGCTGCTGTAGATGCCGACGGTCAAACCCATGGCATGCGCTGCCCCGATGGCGCCAGCGATCACCGCGTCGTTGTTCGTCGTGTTCGACGACCAGTACAGGCCACCACCTTCGACGTCGAGCCACCAGGTCACCCGGATGTCCGCGCCTTGGGAGATGGCGTAGTTGGCGGCATACCGGAAGGCTGCCGCGCCCCAGTTGCACCACTGGTTCCCCCCGCAGCCGAGCTCGGGTACGGCGCTGGTCCCGGATGTGAGGAAGGTGTAGAGGTTGAGGCCAGCACCCGCCCAGGCCGCCTCGTGTGCCAGGCACGGGTTCGGGCTGCCGTTGGCGAACCCGGTCACCTCGACGATGCCGATGGTGTGCGGCTGCGGCATCGGTGCCGAGCACGTCCCGTTGTCTTGGAAGACCGACACGTCGTAGCCATAGGACCCCGGAGGAAACCCCGACTGCTCGGTCAGCGTTATCTGGCCCGTACCGAACGACCCGGCCATCCCGACAACTGTTCCCTGGAGCGGCACGCCCCCCATCGACCCGAAGTAGCCGGCGTTCCCGAACGTGAAGACGCCGCCGTCCGACGCCACCTCCCAATAGCCCCCGCCGCCGGGAGTGCCGCTGATGGCGACGACCGGCGCATCGAGCGGCGATCCGCCCATCGACCCGAAGAACCCCGCGTCACCAAACGAGAAGACACCGCCATCCGACGCCACCTCCCAGTACCCCTGGCCATCGGGCGTCGCCGCGATCCCCACGATCGGACGGCTCAACGGCCGCCCGCCCATCGACCCGAAGAACCCCGCGTCACCAAACGAGAAGACACCGCCATCCGACGCCACCTCCCAGT
>JAKAYQ010000244.1:3297-4439 GCA_021826725.1 Actinomycetes bacterium | reverse complement strand
GTTGCGCCACAGGACCAGCACCGTGTGATCGAAGGCCCCGTCCGCCAGCGACAGCCCGGCCGCGGCTATCCAGGTAATATCGGTCTCGAGACGGCGGACCGCCTGGCGATCCGACAGGCCCTCGAGCGCCTGAAGGACCATCACCGTGGCGATCACATCGGCCGGCACCGAAGGACGTCCCCGCCCGGACGGGAACAGATCAGCGAAGAACTCGTCAGGGAACAACTCCCGGCGATGCTCGACCAGAAAGGCGTGGACCGAGCCGGGAGCCAGCAGATGCCCGCACAGCGCGGCCGCGTCGAGCAGCTCCCGATCCGGACGAGAAGACCCTTGCACCCCCCAACAATTCCACGCGCCCGCCCCGAACGCGAGCACCTACAGCAGCGGATTAATCACCAGCGTCCTAGGCCTCTCGCAGCGGCGGGCGTGTTTGATCGTCGGCCAGTCCCGCTCCCTGCAGCGGCGCGCCCCGGCCGTGGCCGACCCGGACCGGGACCTGCGGGCCCAGCTGCGCTGTTTCGCCAAGGCGCATCCCCGCTGGGGATACCGCCGTGCTCACGCTGTTCTGGTCAGGGAGGGACATGAGGTGAACCGCAAGAAGATCCAACGTCTGTGGCGTGAAGAAGGCCTACGGGTGCCGCCCAAGCGGCGGAAACGCCGCCGGCTGGGCGACAGCACCACCCCGGCCGACCGGCTCACAGCCACCCGGCCCGATCATGTGTGGGCGCTGGACTACCAGTTCGACGTCACCGCCACCGGCCGCAGCTTGAAGATCCTCCACGTGGTCGACGAATACACCCGCGAGTCCCTCGCCGATGTCGTCGCTCACAGCATCGACGCCGATGCCACCGTCGCCGTGCTGGACAAGATCGCCGCCGCCCGAGGCTGCTTCCCCGCCTTCCTCCGCTGCGACAATGGACCCGAGCTCACCGCGAACGCCCTGCGGGACTGGTGCCGGTTCACCGGCACCGGGACCAGCTACATCGAACCCGGATCGCCGTGGCAGAACCCCTGGGTCGAGTCCTACGGAGGCCGCATGCGCGACGAGCTGCTCGCCATCGAGATCTTCGACACCCTCCTCGAAGCCCAGGTCCTTGTCTCCGACTGGCGCGACGAGTACAACAACTACCGTCCTTCTCATG
>JAKAYQ010000244.1:0-3287 GCA_021826725.1 Actinomycetes bacterium | reverse complement strand
AACGGTTCTTCGACCACTACAACCACGTGCACCGTTCTCATGGGGGCAGGGGACTGTGGCGTGACGTGGCATAGAACCGTCGTGTAGGTCAAGGCGCCCGGCTTCTCTTGGGCTGTTGCGGTTGTGGTGTCACAGGGTGCTGGTAGTCCTGTGCCGTCCGGCTGCTGGCCATGGGAGGGTGCGATGCGGGCGTTCATGGTCAAGCTGCCGTCGGGGGTCCGCTACTGGACGGTGGTCGACGATGCGCTGGTGACCGTCGGTGACGCGGACGCCTACTTGCGGCACCTGCGTCTCGGCCGGGACGCCGCGGAGCTGACGACGAGGTCCTACGCGGGGGCCATCGCTTTGTTCTTTCGCTGGTGCGATCTGCGCGGCTTGCATTGGCAGGCCGGCGTGGAGCACATCGGGTTGTTCATGACCTGGCTGCGACACGCCGCTGTGGCGCCGTCAACGTCAGGTGATGGGGAGGGGATGGGTGAGCTGCTGGCCGGCCCGGGGGCCCGGCCGGTGCGTGCCGCCCGGCGGATCAATGTGGTGCTGACCGCGGTGCGCGGCCTGGTCGCTCACGCTGTCGCCACCGGCGCGGCGCCGGCGGGGTTGGTGTCGTTGGTCTACGAGGTGGCGGACGAGACCGACCTGCCCGAGGAGGCACGCCGGGAGGATGGCCGCATCCCGTGGCGGCTGCGGGCCCGTCACCGCTTGCACGAGCCCGATCCGGCGGTGAACCGGGCGTCTGATGACGACATCGTGGCCTTGCTGGGGGCGTGCCGGTCGGCACGGGACCGGCTCATCGTGTTGCTCATGGCCCGCGCCGGGTTGCGCCGGGGAGAGGTGTGCGGGCTGCGGCGAAGCGATGTCCATCCCGCAGCCGAATCTCGTGTCCTGCGCTGCGACGTGGAGGGACCCCATCTGCACGTGGCCCGGCGTGACAACCCCAACCAGGCGTGGGCGAAGTCCCGCCGGAGCCGGGTCGTGCCGCTCGATGGCCTGGTGGTGCGGGCATTGGACACCTACGAGCTCGAGCGAGCCGGCCACCTTGACGGCTCGGGGAGCGACTTTCTGGTGGTGAACCTGTTCCGCCGCCCGCTCGGCGCGCCGGTCCGCCCCGACGCCATCAACGAGCTCTTGCGGGCGTGCTCGGCCCGAGCTGGGCTGGAGGTGGCCGTGGCACCGCACCAGCTGCGTCACGCGTTCGGGAGCAACGTCGCGGATGCCGGAGGAGCGTTGGACGTGATCGCCGATCTGCTGGGGCACCGCTCGGTGGCCTCCTCGCAGGTGTACCTGCATCCCGACCCGGCCCGGCTGCGCCGGGCGGTCGACGCGGTCGGGACCCCTCGGAGCTCGGGAAGCGTCCAACAATGAGCCCGTCGTCGCTGGCGGCCGGGTTGACCTCGGTGTCGGTGCGCCCAGCACCTGCCGTCGAGGGAGACGCTCGAGCGGCAAGGATCATGGCGATTGTCGACGAGGGGTTCCTGACTGAGATGGGCTGGGATCCCGAGCGAGCCGTGTTATCCCCGCCGGACGGGCATCGCCTGGTGGTCCGTCCGGTGTGCCAGGTGGATGGGTGCTCGACGACGGCCACCAACGCCCGGCGGATCTGCTTCTCCTGCCAGGCTCGCCTGGCCGCCGCGGGGCTGGGCGACGACCAGTTGGGCCTGCTTCCCCCGCCGGGCAGGTCGCGCCGGGCACCAGCGGCCTGTGTGGTGGCCGGCTGCGCCCGCGAGCGGGTCTCGGGTCCCGCCGGGCTGTGCAGGGCCCATGACGACCAGCGCCGCTGCCTTGGCGTCGAGATCGACGCGTTCGTGGCCCACCCCGACACGGTGGGCCTCCCCGCCTCGGGGCCTTGTCTGGTGGCGGCCTGCCCCCGTCAGCGCCGCCACCCGAGCGGCTGCTACTGCGAGGCCCACCAGCTCCGGTTGCGTCACGCACGCCGGGCCGACCCGGCCCTGGACGAGCTGCGATGGCGGCGGACCGAGCCGGCGGCCAGCCTCGGCGGCCAGGTGAGCTTGCGCGGCGTCGATTCCCTCGTCGTGGCCCAGGTCCTCTACGGGCTCTGCCAGCGCTGCCTCATCGAACGGGTCCAGACAAAAGAAGCCGACCTGCGGGCCGTGATCGACGACCTGCGCCGCCAGCAGGTGAGCTCGCTCGACGACTACGTGATCCCCGAGCAGCGCAACCTCGGATTTGTGGGCCTCGCCCACTCCCTCGCCGCTTACGCCCGCCGGGCGCTCGCCACCCCCGAGAGCGAAGTCGCCGGCGACGACTGGGACCTGAGGGTCTTCGGGCACACCGGCACGCTGTCGTTCGGCCCCATCAGCCAGCTGTGGTTGCGCCAGCTGTCCAAATCGTGGGCGGCCGACGACCTGCCGAGACGGCGGATCCGCCCCGGACGGCACACCAGCGGCGGGCTCGCGGTGCGTCACCACATCGGTTGCGTGGTCATGCTGTCGGAATCCCTCCGCCTGCGCCCCGACCAAGGTGAGCGGCCCGGCGAGCTCGGCCGGGCCGACATGGAGGCGTTCTTGAACCGCCTCGCCTACCTGGTGTCGGTCGACCGGATCAGCGCGGATGCCCGCATCCGTGCCACCCGCGAGGTCCGGGCGGTGTTGAACAGGACGCGGGCCATGGGGCTCACCCGCCCGGGGCGGGTCGCCGCCGGGCTCGGCGAGGACTTCGCCATTCACCGCGACGACGTGCCCGACAAGCCCGAGTCGGCGAAGCTCGGACGGGACCTGCCTGCCGAAATCCTCACCCAGCTGTGCGCGCAGCTCGACCGGATCGCCTCGCCCGAGACTCGAACCGGCATCGAGCTGGCCATCGACACCGGCCGGCGTCCCGAGGAGATCTGCGATCTCCCATTCGACTGCCTGGCCCGTGACGACGACGGCCTCGCCGTGCTGGTCTTCGACAACCACAAGGCGAACCGGCTCGGGCGGCGCCTGCCCATCGCCGAGACCACCGCCCAGGTGATCGTCTCCCAACAATCCAGGGTCGCCGCCAGGTTCCCGGCCACCCCGATCGGCGAGCTGAAGCTGCTGCCCACCGACCGGCGCAACCCCGACGGACGTCATTCGATCACCGCGTTCAGCCTGAGCTTCGCCCATCGCGAATGGGTCAACCGGCTGCCCGAGTTGACCACCGCGGATGGAACGCCGTTCGACCGACGCCGTGTCGTGCTCTACGCCTACCGGCACAGCTACGCGCAACGCCACGCGGATGCCGGGGTGCCCATCGACGTGCTGCGCGAGCTCATGGACCACCGAAAGCTCGACACCACCACCGGCTAC
>JAKAYQ010000243.1 GCA_021826725.1 Actinomycetes bacterium | reverse complement strand
TCTCCCGAACTATCTCGGCTGTATCGACGACCTGGCAGCGGCGCGCGCTGCATGCGACGCGACCGGAGCCCTCCTGGTGGTGGCGTTCGACCCCATCGCCGCCGGGGTGCTGCGCTCTCCCGGCTCGTGGGGCGCCGACGTGGTCGTGGGGGAGGGTCAGGCGCTTGGCCTTCCTCTGGCATTCGGCGGTCCGTACCTCGGGCTGTTCGCCTGCCGGGCCGCCCACGTCAGGCGCCTGCCGGGTCGCCTCGTCGGCCAGACGGTGGACGCGGACGGCCGCCGGGCATACGTCACCACCCTGCGGACGCGGGAGCAGGACATCCGTCGGGAGCGAGCGACGTCCAACGTGTGCACCAATCAGACGCTCATGGCGGTCACCGCCGCCATCCAGCTGGGCTGGCTGGGGCCGGGCGGCCTGGCCGAGGTGGCGACGCGATGTGCCCAGGGGACCCGCTACTGCCGCGACGCGATGCTCGCCCTCGACGGGGTCGAGCCGCTCGCGGATGCTCCCGTCGTGCGGGAGTTCGCCGTGCGGCTGCCTGCCGACGCTGCCACAGTGGTGGACCGGCTCGCCGACGACGGCTTCCTCGCCGGGATCGCTCTGGGGCCGGAGTACGCCGGCAATGGCGACGGCCTGCTCGTCGCCGTGACGGAGAAGCGGACGCGCCGGGAGATCGACGCCTTCGTCGCTGCCGTAGGCAAGGCAGTCCGGTGAGCGGCAGTCCGGTGAGCGGCAGTCCGGTGAGCGGCAGTCCGGAAGGGGCTGGCGACCAGGGTCGTGCGTCGGCGGATCGCGGCGAGCCCGGTACTGGCGCCATGTCGGTCCGAGCGGCCCTACCAGCTGTGGTGGGCGCGCCCGGCGGCCGGGCGTCCTCCGCCCCGTTGCTCGGCGGCGACACCGAGCCGACCCTGTTCGAGCTCAGCCGGCCCGGTCGCCGCGCGTGGCAGCTGCCGACCACCGGAGTGCCCGCCCTCGCCATCGAGGACCTGGTACCCGCCCCCTACCGTCGCGACGCACCCCCGCCGCTGGCCGAGGTGTCCGAACGGGATCTGGTGGCGCACTTCACGCGCCTCAGCCATCGCCAGTTCTCCGTGGACCTCGGTGCCTACCCGCTCGGTTCGTGCACCATGAAGTACAACCCCAAGGTCTGCGATGCCGTTGCTGCGCTGCCGGGCCTGGCTGCTGTCCACCCCGCCGCCCCTGCCCGTCTTGTGCAGGGTTGGCTCGCGCTCCTGGTGGAGCTCGAAGAGACCCTGTGCGCCGTGACCGGGATGGCTGCAGCGACGCTGCAGCCCGCGGCGGGAGCCGCAGGGGAGCTGACCGGCCTGCTGATGATGCGGGCCTGGCACCAGGCTCAGGGCCGTCAGCGCCGGACCGTCGTGATCCCCGATTCGGCGCACGGCACCAATCCGGCGTCAGTGACGCTGGGAGGCTACGAGACCGTCACCGTGCCGACGGACCCCAGCGGCGGGGTCGACCTGGCTGCGTTGCGCCGGGTCCTCGACGAGGACGTCGCTGGGATCATGCTGACCAACCCGAACACGCTCGGGCTCTTCGAACGGGACATCGAGGCAGTGGCGGGTGCTGTCCATGACGTGGGTGGCCTGCTGTACTACGACGGGGCAAACCTCAACGCCATCATGGGTGTCGTCCGCCCCGGCGACATGGGGTTCGACATCGTCCACCTCAATCTCCACAAGACGTTCGCCACGCCGCATGGGGGTGGCGGCCCTGGTGCGGGTCCGCTGGCTGTCACCGCCGGTCTTGCGCCGTTCCTGCCCGGTCCCCGGCCGGTGCGGACCGCTGGCAGCCCTGGCAACGCGCCTGGCAGTGCCGACTCGCCCGGCAAGGCTGGGGATCCCGGTTCGGTCCGGTACGGCTGGGAGCAGCCCGAGCGGAGCATCGGCCGGGTGCACTCGTGGCATGGGAACGCGCTGGTCCTGGCTCGTGCGCTCACCTACACGCTGGTGCACGGCGCCGACGGGCTCCGGCAGGTGGCGCAGCTAGCGGTGTTGAACGCCAACTGGCTACGTGCTCGGTTGGCCGGGCTCTTCGACGTGCCGTTCGACCGGCCCTGCATGCACGAGTGCGTGGTGTCCGCCGCCGGCCTCCGACGGGAGCATGGACTGCGGGCCTCCGACGTGGCGAAGGCGCTGCTCGACGAGGGGTTTCACGCCCCGACGGTGGCCTTCCCGCTCATCGTCGACGACGCACTGATGTTCGAGCCCACGGAGACCGAGAGCGTGCAGACGCTCGAGGCCCTGGCGCAGGCCTGCGAGCGCATCGTGGCCGAGGCCGGCACGCCTGGGGGTCCGGAGCGCATCGGCCACGCCCCGGTGCGTACGCCCGTGCGCCGTGTGGACGAGGCCCGGGCGGCACGCCATCTCATCCCGGTGGCGGACGGCGTCAGCGAGACTTCGTCGCCGCCGACAGGCTGATGCCTCCGGTCGCCGCCGACAGCCTGGCGTCTCTGGTCGTAGGCGCAGCCGGGGCACCGGGTGGCAGCACCCGGCGCAGGCTGGCGGCATGGCCCCAGCGATCGGCGGGCCACGCGGTGTCCACCGACACTTCGACAGCGACGTCGGGGACGACGCGGATATAGGAGATCCGGTCGGCTGGCGAGGATCGTCCTGCCCAAGCGGGAGGGATCGGCGCCGCCGGCCACGGGTGATCGGCACCGGCTCGCTGCAGCCGGCCGGCGAGCGCACCTCGTGCACGGTCGGACAGGGGTCTGGTGGTCCCGACGAGGGCCAGCTCGCCGTCAGGTCGCCAGTGGCCGACGACGAGGGAGACGGGCCACTCGGGATTGCCCAGGACACCGCCGACGGTGACCGTGGTCGAATGCCGGCGGCCGTAGGCGGACCAGATCCGCTGGCCCGACAGGTAGTGGCCGAGGAGGGGCTTGACCACGATCCCCTCGATGCCCTGCTCGGGCAGCTCGTCATACCATCGCTTCGCCTCGGCGGGATCGGTGGTGACCGCCGTCACCGACAGCGCAGCAGGCGCAGCCCCGAGCGCACGCTCGAGCGCGGCGCGCCGCTCGACGTAGGGCTGCCACCGGAGATCGTGACCTTCCCATGCCAACAGGTCGAACAGCACCAGGTGCACCGGGTGCCGGCCGGCCGCAGCCGCCGCCCGCCGTCCGGCGGCACCGAGCCGGGCGGCAGGAACGGTGGGATCGAGGCGGTCGCCGGAGAAGGCGACGAGCTCGCCGTCGGCCACGGTCCCCGGTGGGAACATCGCGGCGATCGCTGCGGCCACCTCGGGGAACGCAGGAGTCACGACCCGGCTCCGACCGGACTGCACCACCACGCCGGGATCGCCCCGGAATGCCAGGCAGCGGAGCCCGTCCCACTTGGGTTCGTAGGCGACATCGCCGAAGAAGACCCTCTGCCCTGCCGGCAGCGTGGCCACGAGGGCCGGCTCGACCGGCGGCTGCAGCGGGCTCAGCACCGGCGCGGGCGCCGCCCGTGCTTGTCGGTCGCGGGTGTGCGTCGCATGGTGGTCTAATCCTGGCGCACCGGAGGGCGCCAGTGGTGGCACCGACTGAACCGGTCAGCTCGCCTCGGGGGGAACGCCCTGCAACCAGGTGTTCCAGTCGACATACCACGAACCTGCGATCTGCACTGTCGGGACAGCAAGGGCGGGGCTGCAGGAGAGTGCCGCCCCGCACGTCTGCAGGACCACGATGGTCTCGGCGCCGCTGGGTGTCGTGGTACCGGCTTCGACGAGGTCGTGGCCGAGCGAGCTGCGGACGAACGCCTGGATCTGCGGCGTCACCACGCCGGAGGCGGCAGCACTCTGCTCGGCGGGTTCCACGTCGTGTGTCGCGGCGGTAAACGAGCTGTGCTCCAGCTGCGTGTAGAAGTCGAGGGCGACCGCGGTGGGTGACCGATGAACCGAGGGGTGCGTCACGCGGTAGAGGACGAACCCGGCGCCGAGCACGGCGAGCACGGCCACGAACCGGAACGACAGGGACATCCGGGTCCGAGGCCGGCGTATGCCGGGCGTGACGATGGCGGACCGGTGCGCCAGGAGAAAGGGGTTCTCGTCGAAACCAGGCAGGCCCGTTCGGGGTACGGCGGTCGCGTGGTCCGTGGTGGACTGCCCGAAGGGAACCGGCGGCACCGGCGGGGGAGGAAGATTCGTCGTCCGCCGGGACATACGGAACAGATCGCCGGCTGGTGGCGTGCCCGTCGGCGGGGCTCCCAGGTCAGCGGGAGGTGCCGGTTCGACCGGCGAAGGCGCGCCCGCCGGGGGGCCCACAGAAACCGGTCGGAGCGCTGCGTCCGGCGGACGGGATCTCGGCTGCGCCTGGACTGCACGATTACTGCCGGCAGCAAAGTCCGCTGCGGAGGCGTAACCGTCAAATGAAGCGGGGAGGTGGCCGTTGGCGGGGGTGGGCCCGGTGGCTTGGGCGGGGAGGTGGCCGTTGGCGGGGGCGGGCCCGGTGGCATGGGCTG
>JAKAYQ010000242.1 GCA_021826725.1 Actinomycetes bacterium | reverse complement strand
CGACGACCGGCTGGTTGAGCGGGGTGCCGCCCATGGAGCCGTCGTAGCTCGCGTCCCCGAAGTTGAAGATCCCGCCGTCGGAGGCGACCATCCAGTAGCCGTTGGGGGTGGCGGCGATGCCGACGACCGGCTTGTTGAGCGGCTTTCCGCCCATCGACCCGTAGAAGTGGGCGTCGCCGAAGGCGAACACACCGCCGTCGGAGGCGACCATCCAGTAGCCGCCGCCGTCAGGGGTGGCGGCGATGCCGACGACCGGCTTGTTGAGCGGGGTGCCGCCCATGGAGCCGTCGTAGCTCGCGTCCCCGAAGTTGAAGATCCCGCCGTCGGAGGCGACCATCCAGTAGCCGGCGCCGTCGGGGGTGGCGGCGATCCCGACGATGGGCTGGTTGAGCGGCTTGCCGCCCATCGACCCGTAGAAGTGGGCGTCGCCGAAGGCGAAGATCCCGCCGTCCTTGGCGACCAGCCAGTAGCCGGCGCCGTCGGGGGTGGCGGCGATCCCGACGATGGGCTGGTTGAGGGGCTTTCCGCCCATCGACCCGTAGAAGTGGGCGTCGCCGAAGGCGAAGACGCCGCCGTCGGAGGCGACCAGCCAGTAGCCGCCGTGGTCAGGGGTGGAGGCCATGCCGACGATGGGCTGGTTCAGGTGGATGTTGCCCGTCGAGCCGTGGAATTGGGCGGTGCCGAAGCTGAAGATGCCGCCGTCGGCCGCCACCTCCCAGTAGCCCTGCCCGTTGGTCGCGTAGGTGAAGTGGTCCGAGGAGCTGGTGGCGCTGGTGCCGGCTGGGGTGGTGACGGTCACGTCGACGGTGCCGGTGCCTGCCGGTGCCACCGCGGTGATGGCGCTGGCCGACGTGACGGCGAAGCTGGCTGCCGGCGCCGAGCCGAAGTGCACGGCGGTGGCACCGCTCAGGTTGGTGCCCGAGATGGTGACGGTGGTGCCGCCCGAGGCCGGTCCGGTCGACGGGGTGACGGCAACGACGCTCGGAACCGAGATGCCGAGAGCTCCGCCACCGCCGCCGGCAGTGAAGCCGAGAGCGAACGGCGTGCCGGTGAGCTGTGCGATATCGGGGCTCGTCGTGTTCGTCACCGTGAACGTCCAGCACGGCGTGGCGAAGTTGGCTGGCGGCGCGATCGGCGCCCACTGCGACGTGACCGTGTTGTACCACTCGACGGTGTTGCCCCGGACCGCTCCGACGCTGCACTCCGAGATGGTGACGGAGGTGAACGTGCTGCCGGCGCCCACGCTGGCGTCGAAGTAGACGGGGTTGCCGGAACCGGCCGTGAAGACAGGAGCGCTGACCTCGGGGTCCGACGAGTACGGGAAGGTGTTGACGGTGCCGCTCCCGCCGGTGCCGCTGACGGAGGTGGAGTCACCGGCGCCGTCGGATTCGGTGGCTGTCACCGGGCTGCTGGTGGTGCCGGTGCCCGTGCTGCTGCACGTGCCGTAGCCGTAGGCGACCGAGGTGGTGGCGCCGGCGTAGCCGTAGCCACAGCCCGAGTAGCTCGCCGCCGGTGCGGCGGAGATGGCAGCGGTGGCGCCGGCACCGGCGAGGACGAGGACGGCGACGGCCGCCTGGACCGGGTTGCCGCGGATCCACCGCCACAGCCCATGTCCTCGGGTCTTTACGGCATCCACCATGGTGGGTCCTTCCTCTCTCCGGCTGCGACGGTCCGCCGCACGCCCCTGCCCGGGGCCATTCCCGCGCTGGTCCAGCTGTTTGCTGTGCGCCATGGTAGGCGGCGGGAACGGCGCATGTCCATAAATGCCGGGCCCTGCACTCGTTCCCGTTCGGGGCGATCCCCAAACGAACGTTTGAAGGTTGCCTCCGGCATGGGTTGCCCGGTGGAACGGCGTACTGCCAGTTCCGGGCGCTGCCGGTTCGGCAGCCCGGCCTGTGACCACGCTCCGTAGGCATGAAAAGCGGCCTTACCAACGGGCGCCAATAGAGCTCAATCGTGTGTCGCTCTGCGATGCTATTGATCGGTAGCTGGTCCACACGGTGCGTGAGATGGCTCGTGCGCGGGCGAACGCCGGACCGCCTGCGGCCGGGGTGGTGCACCGGGGCCACGAGCCTGTCGCCTGCGGTCCCAGACGACGGCGGCGGTGAGGGCGGCGAACGCCGCAGCGGACACCGCGTACCCCAGGCGCACCAGGCCCCAGGGCCCGAAGGTGGCCATCGCGCCGCCGGGCCCGGCGGCGAAGCGCACGGTGCCCTGGGCAGTCGGCTGGCCGGGCCGGCCGTCGAGGGTCCAGCCCTGCTGGTAGGTGGCGTCGATGGTGACGGTGCCGGGGGTGCCCGGCGGGACCCGGTAGGCGACCGGGCTGACGCGCTGCACCGGGGTGGCGGTGCCGGTGCGGTGCCCCGCACCGGCGTAGGCGAGGTTCCGCCACACGTCGAGCGCGGTGGTGCGCAGCACGGGGCGCAGGTCGCGCTGGGCGGAGAGCCAGCCGTAGCTGCGCCAGTCGACGGTCCGGGCCAGCACCACGTACGCGACCCCCAGGGGCGCGACAAGTGCACCGAAGTCGGTCATTGACCCGCCACGGGCGAACAGGCCCTGCAGGTAGGCGGAGCGGGGCGAGGTGGACTGGGTCTGGACGGGGCCGGCCTGCACGTTGTCGCCGGCGATCACCAAGCGGCGGAACATCGTGGGGCCGAGGGTGGCGACCACCCTGCCGGCGGTGAACGGTTGGGCCTCGTAGAGGTGCCAGGGCAGGTAGAGGACCCGGCCGGTGCCGGCGCCCATCAGGGTGTCGGCCTGCTGGTAGGCGGCGGGGAGGGTGCTGGGGGCGATCTGGCCGGCCAGCCCGTCGAAGATGGTGGGGGTGTAGGCGAGGGGGAGCAGCAGGCCGACCGCGGCTGCCACGACGACCGGCCGCCGCTGCGCTCGCCTGCGAGGTGGTTGTGCTCGGGGCTGCCCTGCCGACGACTGTCCCGCGGCGGGCTGCCCTGTGCCCGGCTGCCCTGTGCCCGGCTGGCTCGCGGCGGGCTGCTCCCCAGCGGGCGGTTGGGTGCCCGCCGGCTGGGGAGCCGGCGATCGGGTCGCCACCGTGGCCAGGCGCTCCACCCCCCAGCCGAGCCCGACGGCGTAGGCGAGCGCCAGGAGCATCAGGAACTTCTGCGGCTCGCGCATGATGGCGAAGAACGGCACTGTGGCGTACGCCCAGTGGAACAGCGGGCCGGTCGGTCCCTGGGAGCCCAGCGCCAGGAAGTACCCGGCGACACCGACCGATACGAGCACCCAGCCCAGCCGCCGCCGGTCGCTGCCGCTGGTGCCGCTGGTATCGCCGGTGCCGCTGGTGGCCGGCCGGCGCAGCACGGTGGCATAGCCGGTCACGATCACGACCAGCAGGGCGACGAGCAGCAGCGGCCAGCCGGTGACGACGTCCTTCGGGAGCTGCGGCCCGGGCCCCGTCCGCCAAAAGCCGTACAGGCCGGCGACGTTCGGGAACAGCCCGAGGTGCGAGTCGCCGGTGGTGCGGTACAGGTCGAGGCTGGCGGTGCCGACGTGGGTGGGGAGCTGGGTGGCGCTGTGGGGGAGCAGGATGTAGGCGCAGGTGACGGCGAAGGCGGCGGTGCACCCGGCCAGCCAGGCGACAGCTCGCCAGGTGCGGGGCCGGGTGACGGCGGCCACGGCCACCAGCACGAGGCCGTAGATCCAGGCGAAGTGGGGGCTGAGCGCGGTGAGCACCGCCCACCACAGGGCGGGGGCGAGCAGGCCGACCGACCGGCGGCGCACGGCCCGCAGGGCGCCGGCCACGGCGAAGGGCAGCAGGGCGTAGCCGAACAGCAGGGTGAGCTGCCCGGCGAAGACGCGGTTGAACACGAACGGGTTGGCGCAGTACAGGGTGGCGGCCGCCAGCCGGGCGCTGCGCCGGCCGCCGGCCAGGCGCCCTGCGCCCACCGCGGCGACGGGGAAGAAGCAGAACAGCGGCAGCCAGGTGGCGGCTTCGCCGACCAGGCGGACGGCGAGGGTCATGACCACCGTGCCGGCCACGCCGGCGGTGAGCCCGCCGTTCAGCCCCAGCATCGCCTCCGACGGCAGGGGTGGGCGGGGCCCGGACACCCAGTCGAGGAGGAGCAGCGGTCGTCCGCCGAGGACCGGCCAGCACACGCCGAGGGCCAGCATCAGGCCCAGGGCGAGCGTGGCGGCATCGGGGTGGGCCGCGACCCGGCGCCAGGCGGGCGCGTGCCGGGCAGGCGGGCGGGTGGTGCCATGCCCTGGCTCGCCGGCAGGCGGCGCCGAGGCTACGGCCGGCGAGCGTGCGCCCGGCCGGTCCGTGCGCTGTGGGCTCGAGCCCCGATGGTCCGGGTCGAAGCCGTCAGGGCCGGGGCAGCCGGAGCCCGATCCACCGGAGCCGGAGCCGTCGGGACCCGGGTGGTCGGGCGGTGCGGTGAGCGGCGGGCCGGGCATCGTCCGCCCACTGTTGCACGCGGCGGTCACCGCCTCTCCACCGCCACGCGGGTC
>JAKAYQ010000241.1 GCA_021826725.1 Actinomycetes bacterium | reverse complement strand
ATCGTCAGGACGATGGCAGCAGCCGCCAGCGAGAATCCCCAGTGGAACGCCACCACCAGCACGGTGTAGCCGACGTACCCGAGGACGATCGAAGGTATGCCCGACAGGACTTCCGAGGCACCCCGCAACAGCGAAGACCGGCGGGACCCACCGTACTCGGCCAGGTACACACCCGCGCCAACGCCGATGGTGCCGCCGACCAGCAGCACGACGGCAACGATGACGGCGCTGCCGACGATGGCGTTGGACAGGCCGCCCTGGGAGCCCACCGTCGTGGTGGTGAGCACGCGCCAGTCCCAGTGTGCCAGTGCCTTCCCCACCACCGACACCAGGATCCACGCGACGGGGATGACGACGAGGGCCAGGGCGGCGCTCGACACGACCCAGACGGTCGCGTCAGCACGCCGACGGCGTGCCCGGGAGCGCAAGGGCACGGTGGCGGGACCGACCGGGCCACTCCGCCACTCGGCGGCCACAGCCACGGCTGTGGCCGCGTGCTTCGGGACCGGGGGGCCCTTCCCGTCCTCGGTCATCAGATGCCCCTGCCGACCGGCAGTGCCGTGGAGGCGACACGGCGCACGAGCATGCGGGCCCCGACGTTCACGAGGAGGGTGATGACCACCAGCACCAGGCCGGCCTCGGCCAGCGTGCGCAGGAAGAAACCGGTGGCGTCGGTGAAGGCCGAGTCCAGCTGCGACACGATCGTCGCGGCGATGGTGGTCATGGTCTGGTACAGGTTGTGCGGTACCGCTCCGAGGACCGCGCCCGAGACCATGGCCACCGCCATGGTCTCCCCGAGCGCCCGGCCCAGGCCGAGGACCGATGCACCGATGATCCCGGTGCGCACCCATGGCAGGGTGACCGCCCGCAGGGACTCCGCGTCGGTCATGCCCAGCGCCACAGCACCGTCGACGGTGTCGCGCGGCACTTGGCGGAGGAGGTCGCGGGTGGTGGCGGCGATGATCGGCAGGATCATCACGGCCAGGACCACCCCCGAGGTGAGCAGTCCTTCGCCGTACCCGGGCGAGCCCTTCAGGAACCGCAGCACCGGCACGTCGGGAATGTGACCGACGATGAAGGGAGAGACATGGTGGGCGAGGAACGGCCCGAGGGCCAACGCGCCCCACAGGCCGATCACCACGCTGGGTACACCGGCAAGGACCTCCAGGCACAGGCCGATGGAACCTGACAGGCGCGGCGGCAACTTCTCCACCACCACCAGGGCCGTTCCGATGGCGACCGGAACAGCCAGCAGGAGGGCGATGAAGGACGACTCCACGGTGCCTGCGATGAGCGGCAGGGCACCGAAGCTGGCGCCGGGCGGATGGGCGACACCGCCAGTGACCACGGGCTGGGCGTACTGGCTGCCAGGCCGCCAGGCGACGTGGGTGAAGAACCCGAACCCGTTGTAGGCGATGACCGGCCAGGCCTTGACCAGCAGGGCGGCGACCACTGCCACCAGGGCCAGCAGGGGGACGAGCGCGCACACCGCGAGCACGGGGCGGGTCCACCGCTCGGCGACACCGAACCGGCGGCCGGCGGATCGACGACTACGTCCCACCCCGCCGGAACGACCGTCACCCGACGCGCCGCCACCCGATGACCCTCCGCTGCCGGTGCCGCCCGAGCCGCCCCCCGGGACCGCCGGGCCGCCGGTCGACGGCGCAGGGCCGCCCGACGTGCCGTCACCGGAACCGGTCGGAACGGCCGCCGGGACCTCGACCGGTGAGGCCCCCTGCTCGATCGACGTCGTCGGCGCCGGTCGGGTCCCGGGCGGAACGAGGGTGCCAAGGCCGGCAACCGGCATCAGGCTGCCGGACCGTTCGGCAGGGCAGCCTGCAGCCGGCGTGCCCGGGTCGCCCCTACCCAGGTGCGGCCTACCGGGACATCGTCCCGGTAGGCCGCACCGCCGAGAACAACCATCACTGGATCTTGGACAGGAGGTGCTCGGACACCGCTACCGCCGAAGCCGGCAGCGGCTGGAAGTTCACCGCTCCCAGGAACGACGGCGCCGAGCCACCACTTGGGTCCATGGCCCACGCCAGGAGGGCCTTGATGGCCTGGGCCGTGGTGGCGCTGGACTGCTGTGCGTTCACGATTGCGTACTCGTAGTTGATGATCGGGTACCCCTGCGCCGCGTTGGTGCCGTTCACGAGGGAGATGGCCCCCGAGGCCGGCGTGCTGCCGGCAAAGCTGGCTGCCTCGGCGGCGATCGACTGCGAGGTCAGAGCCACATAGTTGCCCGAACCGTTCTGCAGCTCGGCTTGACCAAGGTGGTCACCCTGGGTCTGGGACTGGTAGCTGATCCCGATGTAGGCCACGCAGCCCGGTGTGGCGTTGCAGCCGCTCACCATGCCGCCGTTGCCGTTCTCCCCCAGTGCGTTGGAGATGGCCGGGAACGAGACCGAGGTGCCGTAGGAGATCTTGGTGCCCCAGCCACTCGGGTCCTGCTTCGACAGGTACTGGGTGAAGATGAAGGTGTCACCGCTGCCGTCCGAGCGGTGCAGCGCCACGATCTTCAGGTTCGGAAGGGTGACCCCCGGGTTCACAGCGGCGATCTTCGGATCGTTCCAGTTGCTGATCTGCCCCTGGTAGATGGCTGACAGCAGCTTGCCGTTGAGCTTCAGCGTGCCGCTGAACCCCGGGATGTTGTAGTTGATCATCTGCGCAGAGATGGCCAGGGGGATGTTCTCGAGGCTCGGCGTGGACTGGGTCTGGGCAGACGACAGGTAGGCATCTGACGCACCGATGTCCACCGCACCCGTCGATGCCTGCGAGATACCGGTGCCGGACCCGGTGCCCGCCGGCGTGACCGTGATGTTCGAGTGCAGCGCCGTGTACGCCGGCGCCCACTTCTGGAACAGGGGGTAGAGGAGGGTCGAGCCCGTCTCGGACAGCGACACGGTGGCCGTGGGGGCCTTCTCCAGCGAGGCCAGGCTCGTCGCGCCCGAGGAGGAGGACGAGGTCTTCGCTGCCGGGCTCGCCGAGCTCGCCGAGCTCGCCGAGCTGCATGCGGCCAAGGCCAGAGCGGCGCCGGCCACGAGGGAGACGGCGCCGAGTCGACGGCGACGGCCGGCGGTCAGCAGCAATCGGGGCGCGTTGGGGCGCGTTGACATGAGGGTACTGCTCCTTTCGGAAGGTGGATCGTGACGTGAAGGAGAACGACAGGTCTGCTCGTCACCGGACGTGGATCCGGTCGAGCGTCGGCGGGTGGTGGTGACCGACCGGCACATCCGGTGGCAACGTCGGCGCCCACCCCGGCCCGTGTGGACGGCGGGTCGTGGACCGGCTCGGGGGCGACCCGATCGGTCGAAACGGTCAGCTGAAGCGGCTCATCCGATCCTCCCGCTTACGTAGCTGACCGTCTCAGGTTCGGTGGGCGAGTCGAACACCTGCGCAGTGGCGCCGCTCTCGACCATCCGGCCGTTGTAGAAGAACGTGGTGGTGGCCGACACGCGACGGGCCTGGGCCAGGTTATGGGTGACCATGACCATGGTGAGGTCCCCGGACAGCTTCAGCAACAGATCCTCGACCATCTCGGTGCTGATCGGGTCGAGCGACGACGTCGGCTCGTCCAGGAGCAGCACCTCAGGACCGACGGCGAGTGCACGGGCCAAGCACAAGAGCTGCTGCTGCCCGCCGGAGAGCCGGAACGGCGAGTCGTCGAGCCGGCCGGCCACCGCCGACCACAGTCCCACCTGGCACAGGTGGTGCTCGGCGATGCCAGCAAAATCGCGGCGCGGTGCCAGGCGGTGGGCGCGGACACCTGCCACCACGTTGTCCTTGATGGACATGGGGAACGGGTTGGGGCGCTGGAAGACCATGCCGACCCGCCGCCGCAGGGCCAACGGGTCGACACCCGCCGCCTCGACATCGTCGTCGCCCACCCGTACCGAGCCCCGACGCCAGTAGCCTCGGACCTGGTCGTTCATGCGGTTGATGGTCCGCAGGACGGTGGACTTTCCACAGCCGGTCGGCCCGATCAAGGCGTTCACCGAGTTGGGCGGGAAGTCGACGGTGACGTCCTGCAGCACGGTGGTGGCACCGAAGCCGACGCTCAGATCGGTCATCCGCACCGCCGGACGCAGCGCGAGAGCCACCGCGCCAGGGGTGCTGTTTGCCGACTGCTCGGCGCCGACGGCGGCGGCCGACGTGCCGTAGCCCCTGGTGGCGGGGGGCCGGTCGGCAGTGGGCCGGCTCATGGGCTGGCTTTCCCTCATCGCCAGTCACAGTAGGAGTGGTGGGTTAACGATCCGCGAACACGACGCAACACGCCGGTGATCGTTGGGTGAACTGGAGATGTTCGGGCCCGTAGATTGGCCCGGGTCACACCGCAGCGCAGCGGAGGGCAGGGACAGGGGCAGGGGCAGGGACAGGGACAGGGACAGGGACAGGGACAGGGACAGGGACAGGGACAGGGACAGGGACAGGGACAGGGACAGGGACAGGGACAGGGACAGGGACAGGGACAGGGACAGGGACAGGGACAGGGACAGGGAC
>JAKAYQ010000032.1 GCA_021826725.1 Actinomycetes bacterium | reverse complement strand
ACTCCGAGCTCGTCCTCGAGGTCGCATCCGAGCTCGAGGAGATCGAAGGGTGTCGCCTGTTCGTCGACGTCGACGAGCAGGTCGACATCGCTCCCGGGGCGGTCCTCGCCCCGGGCCACGCTCCCGAAGACGCGGACGTTGGAGGCGTGCCGGCGGGCAGCGGCTTCGATGATCGCGGCCCGGTGCTCGACCAGGCGCTTGCCCAAAGGAGACCGAGGCACGAAGTGCGCCGCCATGGGCGGCATCGTACCGTCCACCTGCTGCGACAGCCCGCTTCGACGGGTCGGGACACCAGCTGGCGCCCGGAAGCTCAGCACCCAACACGCCACCCAACAAGGGCGTGGCTGGGCGTCGCTCGCCGTCTCACGCCGTATCGGTCGCTTGGCCCGACAGGCCGTGCGACCAGCGAGGGCGGGACCAGGTGCCACTCGGAGCGACGGGGCGCTCAGGCGCTTCGCCCACTACGGATCAGAAGGTTGGGAGTTCGAGTCCCTCCGAGCGCGCTGAAAACTCCTGGTCAGAGGGTATGTTGCGCTCGGACAAGGTCGCAGAAGTGTTCGCGACACCAGTAGCAGGTCCGAGCACCGTGACACCGGTCGGAGCGCTCCGTCAGGCCCCAATGTCCTGTTCACCGGGCTGGGGCTGCTCGGCATGCCCGTCGCTCCGGACAGGCGGCATCTGATTCCGTATCCGACGCTGCTCTGCAAGACCAGCCGCTGCGGGAGGCGCGAGGAGAAGGCTCCCGACGTGGTGTGCAGGATCCCACGCCCGTCTCGATCGAGTCACCACTCGCGACCATCGAGGAGCTTCGCGTCATGGTCCGCCCGCCACTGCATCTGCTCCTCCGCAGACCGTTCAACGGACCGATAGAACCGCTCTTCCGGCGATCCGGGGATGAGCCGATCCGCAAGGCGTCGCGCCTAATCTCGCTGCTTCAGGTCCCGCGGCAGCGGTTGTCCGGGGGCTCCGGTGTACGAACCGCTGATGACCGCGCCGTACGTTGCGGGACCCTCGTTCTGGAAGTGCCGCACCACCAGTTGGTTGGATCGCGCGATGCCATCGGTGAGGGCCGCCATCCGGTCGGCCGGAGGGGGGTCGCCACAGCCACGTCGGAATCGGTCAGGTCGAGCGCGCTCCCGGTGCGATGTGGCGCACCTCGCAGGTCAGTCCGATGACGTTGAGCCAACGCTGGTCGCCGGTGAGCACGAAATCGGCGTGCAGGTCCGCTGTCGCAAGGATCAACGCGTCAGGCATCTTCAAGGCCTTGTGAGCTGCTCGCAGCTCGGCGGCGCGTTCGGCGACTGGCTCGTCGAGGGGGATCCGCGAGCTGGTCGTCTGGGTGAAGAAGCGGCGCACCGTCCGCTCGTCATGGTGGCCGAGCTTTGCACCGGAGAGCAGCTCGGCGACCGTCACCACCGAGACCACGAACACGTGCTCAGTTGCCGCCGCTCTCACGGCGGTGTCTGCGGCCTGGTGCAAGAGATCATCAGCGTCCAGAAAGCCGATGACCGTGTTGGAGTCCAGGAGGGCTACACCCATTCGTCGTGGAGGTGCTCGACCGCGTTGCGCAGCGCCCCCTTGGTGCGCAACGCACCGCTGAACTCGTCGAGCAGCGCCGTGGTCCGCGTCAGCACGACCCGTCCGGGCCCGATCGCCTCGGCCCTGACCGCGTCGCCGGGCTTGAAGCCGGCGTCCGTGAACGCGTTCATCGGGATCGTGACCTGATGCTTGGCCGAGATCCGCGTCTGGCCGGCACCGCGCCTGTAAGGGGAGCCCTCAACCGTATGATTCTGTACTCGATCAGTCATCAGTAAAGATCGTACCAGGAGTGCCCGTACGCGGGTGCACGGAGTAGTCGTTGGCGTCGACCCGGACATCGTGGTCCCGGGGCAGGCGGGCAACCAGGCACATTGCCCGGTCGGGCAGCACCGGGGGAAGGCGCTCGTCGAACCTCGGTCCTCGTAGGTCTGCTCGGCCAGGACCAGCCGGGTGACGGCGTGCACCCCGCGGTTGGCCCGCTTGAACCATCCGTGGAGTTGCTCGTCGACGTTCTCCGCGTCGACGAAGTTCCACCCGGCAGATGGGGGAGGTCGCCGCCCGGCAATGAGCGACCTTACCCCCACCGCCGAGCAGCAGGCCGCCGCCGATGCCTTCACCGTCGGCGGCACCGTGGTGGTTCACGCCGGCGCCGGAACGGGCAAGATGTCCAACCTGCGGCTCCTCGCCGCCGCCCAGCCAACGGCCAAGGGTCTCTACCTGGCATACAGCCAAGGGTCTCTACCTGGCATACAACAAGGCTATCCAGACCGAGGCGGAGCGGTCGTTCCCACGAAACGTCGACTGTCGAACGGCGCACAGTCTCGCCTACCGCACCTTCTGCGCGCCCATGAGCGCTCGGCTGAAGGGTCCTCGCGTGACCGCCAAGAAGGCGGCCAGCGTGCTGCGGGCCCCCTTCGTGCCACTCGATTCGGGACCCGGCCTCGACCCCGGCACGGTGACGTCGACGGCCCTTCGGACGGTCGACCGGTTTTGCCATTCGGCTGATGCCGAGATCACCCGCCGGCACTTCGTCCCTCCCGAGGCTCCCGACCACGTCGACCTGTCCGGGCTGGCCGCCACCGTGGTGGCGGTGGCGAAGCGGGCATGGGCCGACCTGTCAGGTCCGAACGTGGACCTGAAGCCGTCCCACGACGTGTAGCTGAAGCTGCCGAGCGGAGACCCACCCCCGAGGGCCGGTAAACCAACATAACCGCAGGCCGGATGGCCTGTTCGCCCCGCCAGTTGGTGGCGTCGACGTTCGGGTTGTCGAGGAAGGTGAAGAGGGCATCGGCCTCGGCCACGAGGTGCTTGACCAGCCGGCGGTTGGCGTCGTGGGGGTGGGGGCCTTGCCCGAGAAGCTCGACCCGTTCGGTGAGGTCTTCGACCACGGCCTGCGCTGGGCCGCAGACAGCTCGCGGGCGTCGATGGCGACGAGCAGGATCTCGTTCACCTGGCGGGGCGTGCCCCTCGCCCAGTCCGGCAGGTCGCTCTCCTTCTCGGCACACCGGCGAACGAGATGGGCGACGCAGGTCTGGTGGGCGGCCTTGTCGTAGTTGGGGTAGACGACCCAGCCGTAGCGCACGAGTGTGCCGTCGTAGTCCTCGGCGAGCAGGGCGGTGGCTGGCTCGAAGCCCCTCCCCTCGGCCACGTTGTAGGCCGTCGCCTCCTTCGAGGTCGCCGCCCACAGCCAGGCGCCACGGCCCCCCACCCGCCAGCCAATCTCGTCCGTCGCCACCATGGCTGCGTCGTTGAGCTTCTCGACGATGGTCTGATGGATCGGCACCAGATCGGTTCCGGTCGACTGCGCCCCCTGTGACAGCGCACCGGCGGTGACGGGCACCCCGAGGTGGGAGAGCACCGCCGAGGTCTTGGCGAAGCTGAGCCCGAGGGCGTCGTGCAGCCAGGTGGCAAGGCCTCTGGCATGGGGGCCGATCTGGCTGGCGGCAGCCCCCAAGGCATCCGAGGTCTGCTCGAGATGCCTGCCCTGGACCCGCTTCGTGCACCGGGTGCAGCGGCCCACCCCGACGGTGAACCGGGTGACCACCGGGGTCATGACGGGCAGCTCGGTGTGGAACCGCTCTTCTCGCGTTCATGGACCACCGCACCGCCGCAGTCCGGGCAGTACGACGGCAAGAGGGCTGCGATCTCCCGGTCGACCGGACCCATCGGTGCCAACCGATGACCGTGACGCCCGTGGTTCTCACCGGATCGACGTCCTGGACGCTTTGGCTCTTCCGTCGGCCCGCCCTTGGAGAACGGTGCCGCCCGGTGCTTCTCCGAACGCCGGCTGTCCTCCAGCAGCTTCTCCAGCTCGGCGGTCCGCGCGTCACGGGTGGCGAGTGATTCGTCACGTGCAGCAAGCGCCTCAGTGAGCTCGGCGACGCAAGCTTCCAGGAAGACGACCGCCGCGGTCAGCTCAGCGATCGAGCCGGCGTCACTACTCGGAGAGGGGTCGCGAGTCGGAATTCCTCACGGTACGCGCGTGCATCAGCGAGGGGGCGGACTTCGCTATCGAAGTACCCGCCTGGTGCTCGGCTTCGACCCGGGCGACCCCGGATCACTGGCCGCCGCCGTCCATTGCAGGTTCGCGTTCGTGGTCGTCGACGCCCGATACCGCTGGCTCCAGGATGTGCGTCGTCGGGGCCGATCCAGAGGGGACACCCTGCATGCCGTCTCGTTGCGACAACGCCGTCTACGCCTGAGCGCCGGCCACGCTGAACTGGCAGGTGACGGATCGGCCACGCCAGGACCGTCGGCGCTGCCGGGGATCGCCGGGCAGCCCCAGGCCCGACGGTACGCTCCACAAAACAGCCTTCTCGATCGGGCCGCGGCACCGTCCGTCGATCGGGCAGCTGCGCGCTCGCCGAGCACAGCCCGCTTGGAGTCGGTGCCCGAGGTGCTCGACAGTATGATCACGGTCGAGTGGCACCAGGCCGGATCCGGCGACCCCGTACCATTCGGGCGAACCCGGCGGCTGCCTGGAGCCCGATGCCCGCGATCCAGATTGGCGGTGCCCATGACCCAGGGTCCTGATCCGTTCCAGCTGCTGCCACCCGTGCCGTCGTTCGCGCTCGAGAGCGATGACCTCACGGACGGCGCCACGCTCCCGCCCGCCCTTGTCTTCGACGGTATGGGCCTGACCGGCGACAACCGGTCGCCGCAGCTGCGGTGGAGCGGGTTCCCCGCCGAGACGGCAAGCTTCGCCGTCACCTGCTACGACCCGGATGCGCCGACGATGAGCGGCTTCTGGCACTGGATCGTGGTGGACCTTCCGGCCGGCACGACCGAGTTGCGCGCCGGGGCCAGCACCGGCGACCGCAACGACCTCCCCGCCGGCGCCTTCTGTGTACGCAACGACTACGGCTACCGGGGGTTCGGCGGTGCAGCGCCCCCACCGGGGTCGGCACCGCACCGGTACTACTTTGCGGTGCACGCCCTCGACGTGGCCTCGCTCGGTGTGGACGAGACCGCCAGTCCCGCATACGTCGGCTTCAACCTCGGCTTCCACACCCTGGCCCGAGGGGTGGTCGTCGGTCTGTACAGCCGCTGAGAGACGGCAGCCGCAGCAAAGCCCCCGAGCGCCTGGCGTCGTCACCGAAGTGTGCGGTCGTCGACAGCACCTCGATCCCTGCTGGTGACGCGCCGCGACGAGCGGCCCCCGCCTGCTTTGGGGGCGTCGCCGGCTGCGTCAGCGATGGCCGTTGCTCGGGCGGTGGCTGTTACTCGGGCGGTGGCTGTTACTCGGGCGGTGGCTGCCCGCCCTGGCCGAGGTGGCTGGCGTCGGTCACGTTCGCCACGCGTAGCTGACCGCGGGCGATCAGTCGCTCCTGCTCGTCGCGGATCTCGACCAGCCACAGCTGCTGTGTCCGCCCCCGATGGATCGGCGTTGCCACCGCCGACACGGTGCCGCCCCGGATGGCCCGCAGGAAGTCGGTGTGGTTGGCCGTCCCCACCACGTTGCCTCGATCCCCGAACCACACGGCGGCCCCCACACTTGCTGCCGTCTCGACGAGGGTGCACAGCACGCCGCCGTGGAGGATCCCGTACGGCTGCAGGAGGTGAGGTGTCACGGGCAACGACAGCTCGACCCGGTCAGGTCCGACCTGGTCGTAGCGCAGGCCGATCAGGCCGTCGAAGCCGGAGGTGGTGGGTATGGTGGGTGGATCGTTGGTCACGCCGCGAACCTACTGGTGCCGGGTGCGTGCTTGTTGCCACGGGGTTGACGTGGGGGGCTCCAGGCGGCACGGTGGTGGTCGGCACCGGCTGTCGGGATCCGGGCGGCAGCGACCGCCCGCCGGGGTCGGGGCAGGCGCCCGGCAGCGACCTGGGCCCCCTGTGAGCAGGGTGGTCGTCCGAGCGCACGGCTCGGAGCGACCTGGCTGGTGGTGCCTGCGACCATCGAGGAGGAGCATGCCGTGACCGATCTGGGGACCAAGCCCGAGGTCGCCGATCCGACGACCGACGGCGATCACGAGCGGATGGCGCACATCGTCGACGAGCGGTTCGGTACCGTCGCCGAGGCGATCGTCAACGGCACGCCCTGCGTAGCGCTGTGCGGCAAGGTCTGGGTCCCCAACCGCGACCCTCGGCGCTATCCGCTGTGCCCGACCTGCAAGGAGATCGCCGAAGCGAGGGGCTGGCAACCGCCTGCCCGCTGACAGCGCGCGCCTGGCGGGGTCGCGCCAGGTCGGCTGCCGGTCTGCGATCGAGTGGCGGCCGTGCCGGGTCGCGGCCGTGCCGGTCCGGTGCCAGGGTGTCGCCCCGCGCCGCATCGATCCGGTGGCTCAGGCCGGCTCACGACCGAGCGGCCGTATCATCGGGTCCATGGGCGGCGACATCGATGGTCTCGACGTGCCTGGCGCGTGGCGGCGTCTGCTCGGTCTGCCCGACATCCGGGCGGCGGCCGGCCGGTTGGCGGCGCTCGGCGTCCGCACCCCGCTGCAACGCAGCGACCGTCTGTCCGAACGCTATGGCGCTGCGGTCCATCTGAAGCGTGAAGACCTGCAGGCCGTCCGCTCCTACAAGATCCGTGGTGCATTCAACTTGGTGTCCTCGCTCCCGCCCGACGTCCTCGCGGCAGGAGTCGTGTGCGCCAGCGCCGGCAACCACGCGCAGGGCGTGGCGTGGACCTGCCGGCACCTGGGGGTCCGTGGGGTGGTCTTCCTGCCGGTTCGCACCCCCCGGCAGAAGGTGGCTCGCATCGTGGCGTTCGCCGGCGGCCTGGTGGAGCTGCGCTTCGTCGGGGATGACTTCGACGAGGCGAACGCTGCCGCGGTCGCCTATGCGGTCGAGAGCGGTGCCACCATCGTGCCGCCCTTCGACGACCCCCGGGTAGTTGCGGGTCAGGGCACGGTCATGCTCGAAGCTGTGGAGCAGCTTGGCGCGGCGCCCGACGTCGTGGTGGTACCGATCGGCGGTGGCGGCCTGGTGTCCGGGACAGCCGCATGTCTCGACGGTCTGGGCGCGCCGACGACCGTGGTCGGCGTGCAGCCGGCCGGTGCTCCCGCCATGCTGCGATCGCTCGACGGTGGGCATCCGGTCACCATCGACATCGTGGACGACTTCGTCGACGGCGCCGTGGTGCGGACACCGGGCGCCTTGACCTTCGCCGTCACCCGTGACCTGGTGCGCGACGTGGTGGTGGTCGACGAGGGGCGGGTCTGCACCGAGCAGCTCGACCTCTACCAGGCGGACGGGATCGTGGCGGAGCCGGCCGGCGCCCTCGCCCTGGCCGCGCTCGACCAGCTCCAAGATCGCGTCGCCGGCGCCACCGTGGTGTGCATCCTGAGCGGCGGCAACAACGACGTGGCACGCTACAGCGAGATCATCGAGCGCAGCCTGGTGCACCAGGGGCTGAAGCACTACTTCATCGTGGAGTTCCCGCAGCAGCCCGGCGCGCTGCGCCGCTTCCTCGACAACTGCCTCGGGCCCACCGACGACATCGTGCTGTTCGAGTACACCAAAAAGAGCAGCCGCGAGCTCGGGCCGGCACTGGTCGGGATCGAGCTGGCCGAGCGCCAGGACCTGGCGCCGCTGATGGAGCGCATCACCCGGTCGGGCCTGGAGGCACGGCACCTGCCGCCGGACAGCCCGGTGTTCCGGTACCTGGTCTGACGGGCGTGGAAAGCTGCGAAGGCAGCTGCCGGCGTCGGCGACCGCCCCAGGCCGGCGACCGCCCCAGCCGTCGACCGCATGGGCCCCGTGGAGCGGTGACCGTCAGCGCCGTCGACCGCCTGCCGTGCGGTGACCGGTCCGGAGCTGTCGTTCGGGCGGTGCGCCCGCATCGTGCGTAGCATCGCCGGTATGGGCGACGACCTCCGAAGTGTGCTCGGACCGATCGGCATCTGGACGGGGGCGCTCGACGCCGTCCCCGCGTCGCAGGCCCAGGAGCTCGCTTGCGAGCTCGAAGAGCTCGGGTACGGGGCGATCTGGCTTCCCGAGGTGGCCGGTCGGGACGTGTTCGTTCACCTGGCGCTGCTGTTGTCGGCCACGTCGCATGTGGTGGGCGCCACCGGCATTGCCAACATCTGGGCCCGTGACGCCGTCACCATGGCAGGCGCCATGAAGGGTCTGACCGAGGCGTTCCCCGACCGAGTGGTGTTCGGGCTCGGCGTCAGCCACCGCAACCTGGTGGAAGACCTCCGCGGGCACCGCTACGACCGGCCGCTGCAGGCCATGCGGGACTACCTGGCAGCCATCGACGCGGCGCCGTACACGGCGAAGCGGCCGTCGGTGCCGGTGCGCCGGGTGCTGGCCGCGCTCGGCCCGAAGATGCTGGAGCTGGCGGCTGGACGCGCGGACGGCGCCCACCCCTACTTCGTGACGCCCGAGCACACCGCCGGCGCCCGCAGCATCCTCGGGAGCGAACCCCTGCTCTGCCCCGAGCAAGCCGTGGTGCTGGAGGTGGACCCGACGAGAGCCCGGGAGATCGGGCGGACCTACACGTCGATCTACCTGGCCCAGCCGAACTACGTTCGGAACCTGGTCCGGCTCGGCTTCGCCGAGAGCGACCTGACCGCCGGCGGCACCGACGCGGTGGTTGACGCGCTGGTGGCCTGGGGCACGGTCGAGGACGTCACGGCCCGGGTGGCTGCCCATCTCGATGCCGGCGCCGACCACGTCTGCGTGCAGGCGATCGACCCGGACCGCCGTGGCGTGCCCCGCCAGCAATGGCAGGAGCTGGCGCCGGCACTCGTCGACCTGGGCCGGCGCCGACGGGGGTCCTGACCACATCGCCCGCCGTGCGATGGCCAGGCGGCACAGGAGCGCTGCCGGCTGTTCGCACCGCGGACGCGGGTTCGCCGGACGGTTGCGAACGGCGTTGGGTCCGTCAGAGGTGGCGGGCCGGATCGGTGACCTCGTAGACGAGGGGGACGAGGTCCGTTCGCAGCAGGACCGTCGCGACGTGGCATGCCGCACCGGTGACCGTCCGGTCGACCTTCTCCATGGCAAGGAGCGGGGTGCCGGCGGGAACACCGAGCGAGCGCTTCCACGTCGTGGGCACCGCAACCGCCCGGGTCGCGACCCGGCTGCTGGCAATGTCGAGATCGCCTGCGGCCGCGTCGGTCGACCCAGATGCCGCGAACCGAGCTTCGGCTTCCGGTACCAGCGGCAGCGAGAATGCGTCGGTGCGAGCGCACAAGGGTGCTTCGACGCCGTCGCGCAGCAGGTGACGAAGCCGCGTCACGGCCCACCACGGGCCCCCGCCGTCGGCCGTCAGCACCTCCAGCGGCGGGCGGGTCATCGCCCCCGAGTCGACGAGCTCGTCGCGCAGGACCAGCTCGCTCCCACTGGCCGAGCTGACGAGCCCATCGGCGTCGAGCAGCGACACGTTGGCGCGGTCGCTGGCCACGAACGTGCCTCGGCCGTGCCGGGTGATCACCCAGCCGTCGCGGCGCAAGAGCGCCAGTGCCTGGCGGACCGTCGGCCGGCCGACCCCGTACGCGGCGACCAATTCCGGCTCCGACGGGACCTGGGAGCCGGGTGGCAGGTCTCCTGTCCCGATCGCCTCGACGATCCGATCGCGGATCTGGACGTACAGGGGAAGCGGCGAGTCGCGTCGGAGCAGGTCGAACCGCAACCCGGGTGACCCCGGCGCTGCGGTGCCGGCGGGCTTGCTCACCCGGGCTCCCGAATCGACCCGGGTGTGACATCTCCTCGGCGGGTGGCGATGGGGGCCACGGCGTGGCTTGCGGGCACCGGGCTGGGGCGGTGCGCCATGACCATGGAGTCGCCGGCGTCCACGGGGTGCTGGGGCGTGGGGAGGCTGTCGACCAGCGGCCCACCGTGGAAGTGGAGCGCCACGAGGTGGCCGACGGAGGCGCAGCCAGTGAGTCGGGTCATTCCGTACCGTCCCACATGCGGCCGTTGTCGGCAACACGTCATGACATGTGCTCGGGACGCTATTGAACAGTCGCATCAGGTATTGACAAGTATCCGCCTCTTCAGCACAATGGCTGGCATGGCGGTGGCGGGCGGTGTCGGTGTTGGTGTCGGTTCTGGTGGCGACAGTGGCGACAGTGGCGAGAGCGCGCCGCGGGACGACGGTCTGGGCAGCGATGGTCCAGCCGGCAGCGGCGACCATCCTGGGCCCTGCTTCGCATGCACCGGTGGAAGGACCGGGGACGGCGAGCACCTCGCGAGCGCTGCCGGTCCGGGCGGTGAGCACGCGGCACCCGGTGGTAGCGGCAGTCCAGAGTCCGGCTCGACCGGGACCGGCATGCTCGACCTCGTGCTGCGGAGCGCACCCACTGCGACGGCAAGGCCGGTCAGGTTGCCGCTCGGGGCATCGGGACCCCGGTGGGGGGGCGCCGGACGTCGACGTGGCGGCCGCGTCCGCTTCGTCGCTCGGCGGGCGGGGCTGTCGGCCGCCACCTTGGTGGCGGCTGTGACCCTCGACTTCCTGCTGCCGCGGATGATGCCGGGCAATCCCTTGGCGTCGGAGCTGCTCCGGCTGGGCGGGCGGGCGTCGCCGGGGACCATCCGGGTCCTGCAGAACGCGTTCGGCGTGCATGCCGGGCAGGGCCTTGCCGGTCAGTACGTCGCCTTCTGGGCTCAGCTCCTGCACGGCAACCTGGGGGTCTCCATCACGTACTTCCCGTCGTCGGTGTCCGCCGTCATCGCTCAGAGCCTGCCGTGGTCGGTCTGCCTGGTCGGCGTGGCGACGGTGCTCAGCTTCGGGCTCGGCACCGCCCTCGGCGTGGTGGCAGCCTGGCGCCGGGGGACATGGTTCGACGCCGTGGTCCCGGCCACCGGGCTGCTCGCCTCGGTCCCCTACTTCTGGACGGGTTTGGTGGTGCTCACGGTGTTCGCCGCTGGCTTGCACTGGTTCCCGCTCAGCGGGGGGTCCAGTGCGACCACGACCGTCGGCTGGAATTGGCCGTTCGTCGTCAGCGCTGTCGACCACGCCGTCCTTCCGGCCGCCACCATCGTGGCCAGTTCGGTCGGCATCTGGTTGCTCGGCATGCGGAACATGATGGTGGCGAGCATGGCCGAGGACCATGTGCTCTTGGCCGAGGCCAAGGGACTGCCCACTCGGCGGGTGCTCCTGGCGTATGCGGCGCGCACCGCTGTGCTCCCGAACGTGGCGAGCCTTGCGGTCTCGCTCGGCTTCGTCGTCGGCGGCGCAGTCCTGACCGAGATCGTGTTCTCCTACCCGGGTATCGGCTTCGTCCTCTTCAACGCCGTCTCCAACGACGACCTCCCCCTGATGCAGGGCGTCTTCCTCGTCATCACGGTCGCTGTCCTCGCGGCGAACCTCATGGCCGACGCGGTGTACGCCGTGCTCGACCCCCGGATCGCTCAGGCATCATGAGCCGGTTGGCGGACATGGTGCGGCGCCGAGTGCGCACGCTTCCGATCCCCGCAGTCGTTGGCGTCGTGCTGCTCGGCTTCTTCGTGGTCCTGGGTGTGGTCGGTCCCCTGCTCGCCCCCGACGACCCGTCGGCGACGACGGCTGCCGTGCTCGCCGCCCCCTCGTGGCGCCACCTGCTTGGCACCACCCAGACCGGCCAGGACGTGCTGTCGCAGGTCCTCGCAGGCGGGCGCATCACCCTGCTCGTCGGCGCCGCCGCCGGCGTGCTCACCACCGCCGTCGCCGCCATCATGGGGCTTGCGGCCGGCTACCTACCGGGGCTGTCCGGCGAGGCGCTGTCGTCGCTCGCCAATCTCTTCCTCGTGCTGCCGGTGCTCCCGCTCGTCATCGTCATGAGCTCCTACCTGCAGTCCGCCAGCTGGCTCGGCGTGGTGGTCGTCATCGTCGTGGTGGGGTGGGCCACTGGCGCCCGGGTCGTGCGGGCGCAGACCTTGTCGTTGCGGCGGCGCGACTTCGTCACTGCAGCACGGGCTTCAGGCGAGCGGTCCGTGCGCATCCTGTGGGCCGAAGTGCTGCCGCACGTCATGCCGGTCCTGGCATCGGGGTTCGTGACGTCCATGCTGTTCGCCGTCGTCACCCAGGCATCGCTCGCCTTCATCGGCCTCGGCGGCGTCGCTCAGTGGAGCTGGGGAACCATGCTCTACTGGGCGCAGAACGCCGACGCCTTCAGCGTCGGGGCGTGGTGGTGGATCGTGCCGCCCGGTGCGTGCCTGGCGTTGCTGGGCACTGCGCTGGTCCTCGTCAACTTCGGGGTCGACGCGGTCGTCGGTCCCACCAGATCCGGTGCCGGCCATCGCCCGGGCGCGCCCGCCAGCGTCCCCGGCGGTGTGCCGGCACCGGCGGGGGGAGCGGTTGCCCTTCTTCCGCCAGGCCTGGCCCCCGGCCTGGCTCCGGACGCGGCTCCGAACCCGACTGGGACCATGGCAGTCAGCGTGGCTCGGGGCCTGTCCTCGGGCACGGCGCTGCCGCAGGTCGCGTCCTGGCACCGATCGAGTGGGCCAGGCACAGGCACTGGCTCGGTGCGCGCCCCGCTACTGCAGGTTCGGGGCCTCACTGTGGTCCACGGCACCGTGCCCGCCGTGCGTGGTGTCGACCTGCAGGTCGGCCGCGGCGAGGTGGTCGGGATCGCCGGTGAGACAGGATCCGGGAAGAGCACGCTCGTCCACGCGATCACCCGGTTGCTCCGACCCCCCGCTGCGGTCGCCGCCGGGCAGGTGTGGCTTCATCCGCGCGCCGGCATCGGAGACCGACCTGAGAGATCGAGCGCGGCGGCGACCGGGATGCCGACTGCAGCTGGCAACGTGCACGCCGACGAGCCGCCGGTCGACCTTGTCGCCCTCGACGCCGTATCCCTGCGCCGGCTTCGGTGGGAGCGGCTGGCGGTCGTACTACAGGGAGCACTCCACGCTCTCAACCCGGTGCTCACTGTCCAGGCCCAGCTGGTCGACGCGCTGCGGGCCCATCGACCCGGCCTTGGCCGTGCGCCAGCGGTTCGGCGAGCGGCCGAGGTGCTGGAGCTGGTCGGGCTGGACCGGCGGCATCTCCGTTCCTATGCGCACGAGCTGTCCGGCGGAATGCGCCAGCGCGTCCTGATCGCCATGGCCCTGCTCTTGAGTCCTGATCTGGTCGTGCTCGACGAGCCGACGACCGCGCTCGACACGGTCACCCAGCGAGCCGTTGTCGACGAGGTCCTGCGCCTCCACCACGAGATCGGCTTCGCCGTGGTCCTCGTCACCCACGACCTGTCGCTCCTCCTCGAGACGGCCGACACCGTCGCTGTGCTGCACGCCGGTCAGATCGTCGAAGTGGGCCCGGCAGCCGACGTCCACCGGTGCCCGGCACACCCTTACACCGCAGCGCTGCTCGCCGCTCGGGTGACCGCAGCCAAGCGGCTCGCCTCCCTGCCGGTGGCACACACTGCCGCTGCAACTGACGTCCATGGCACGGCCGCGACGCCACCGCTCGCGGCGAGTGCTCGCCGACATGCCACACCCATGGGTGCGGCGGCAGGGCCGGTGCTGGCCGCCGACGGCCTCAGCAAGGCCTACCGGCAGCGCACGGCGCCACGTGTCGCCGGCCACCTGGGTGGCGGGGGCCACGTGGTGCGGGCCGTCGATGGCGTGTCGCTCGAGCTGCACGCGGGGCAGGCAACCGCCCTCGTCGGCGCGAGCGGATCCGGCAAGTCGACCGTGGCGCGGCTGCTCGCCCGGCTCGAGCTCCCCGACGACGGCCGGGTTCTCGTCGACGGGCGACCCGCCGGACGCACCCGAGCGGCCACCATCGCCTACCGGCGGGCCGTGCAGCTCGTCCTGCAGGACCCCTACGCATCGCTCAACCCCGTGCACACCGCGGGCTACCACGTGCGGCGAGCCGTCGTCCTCCACCGGGGCGCGTGGTCGGCAGGGTCCACGGAAGTGGCGCCCGGGGCGTCCGCGGACGAGATCGCCCGCGTGTTGCTCACCCAGGTTGGCCTGCAGCCCGATGTCGTGTTCGATCGCCAGCCTGGCGCGCTCTCCGGCGGCCAGCGTCAGCGCGTCGCGATTGCCCGGGCGCTCGCCGCCCGTCCGGCGGTGCTCATCGCGGACGAGCCGGTGTCCATGCTCGACGTGTCCGTCCGGGCCGGGATCCTCGCCGTGCTGGACGCACTTCGCGCCGAGCACGGGATGGCGCTGCTGCACATCACCCATGACATCGCCGCCGCCTGGTCCACGGCTGACACCGTGGTCGTGATGGATGCGGGACGGGTGGTGGAGGCGGGCCCGACGGACCGGGTGCTCGGCAACCCCAGTCACCGGGCAACGCAGCGCCTGGTGAACGCGCAGCCGGATCCGGCGCGGCGGCGGACGAGTGCTGCCGGGACGGGAGCGGGCGGTGCCGACGCAGAGCCGGCAACGAGTGCTGCTGCACGGGCGGAGTGGGGGATGGAGACCACGACCATGGAGAGCTATCGATGACACGCAGGCGGCACACCGGTGGACGCGGGACATGGCCCGAGCGGGTGCACGGGCGCGCTCGCCGAGCGGTACGGGCGCCCGGGGTGCTGCTCATGGGCGCGGCGGTCGCCCTGCTGGGGACCGTCTCGGGATGCTCGCAGACGGCCGGGACTGCGGCCGGGCCGACGTCGACAGCCGCGGTCCCGCTGACCGTCACCTTCAGCCCGTCGGGTCCCATTACCTCGGACTTCAACCCGTACTCCGCCACCAGCGGCCTGAACGCTCTCGGCGCCAGCTCGATGCTGTACGAGCCGCTGCTGCAGTACGACGCCCTCCGGCCCGGTGCTGTCGAACCGTGGCTTGCCACCGGGTACACCTGGTCCGACGGTGGCCGGACGCTCACGTTCGCACTTCGCCATGGCGTCACCTGGTCCGACGGCCGGCCGTTCACCAGCGCCGACGTGGCGTTCACCTTCGCCTTGTTGCGGACCAGTCCGGTGCTGGCCGGGGGCACGGTCATCACGTCGGTCGCGGCGCCAACGCCATGGACGGTGGTGCTCACCTTCCCGACCCCGGCATACGCCGAGCTTCCCGCCATCGCTTCGATGTACCAGCTGCCGAAACATGGCTGGGAGGGCGCCAACCCCCTGACCTTCACCAACCCCCATCCTGTCGGGACCGGGCCGTACCTGCTGGCGTCGGCCAGCTCGCAGGGCCTGGTGTTCGACCGTAACCCCCACTACTGGCAGCCCGGGCTGCCCAAGGTGCCCGAGATCCGCTTTGAGGTCTTTGACTCCGTCGCCAGCGCCAACCTGGCTTTGGAGCACGGCCAGCTCCAGTGGACCGGCGAGTACATCCCGGAGGTGCAGAAGCAGTTCGTGGCCCGCGATCCGGTGCACAACCGGTACTGGTCGCCGACCGACGGCGAGGCCTTCCTGCTCACCCAGGATGCGCGCTACCCCTTCGACATCACCGCCGTGCGGCAGGCGATCAGCGAGGCCATCAACCGACCGGCGGTCGTGGCCAGCGGCGAGGAGGGCCTGGTGCCGGCGGCGACGTCACCCACGGGCCTTGCCCTGCCGCTGTACCGCTCGTTCCTCGCCCCGCAGTACGCCTCGCTCACCTACCATCCCGACCCCGGTGGTGCTGCAGCGCTACTGGCGTCAGCGGGGTTCCACCGCACCCCTGGCGGCACGATGCTCCAACCTGACGGCACGCCGTTCGACATCACCATGGTGGCGCCGTCGGGATGGACCGATTCCCTGGCGGACTACCAGGTGATCGCCCAGCAGCTGTCCGCCCTCGGCATCCACGCTGCGGTCAAAGCCGTGTCGCTGGCCGAGTTCGTGGCCGACGTCACCGAGGGAACGTTCGACATGGTGGAGCTCCCGGCCACCGGTCAACCGACAACCTCCCCGTACTACACGTACCGGTTTTTGCTGAGCAGCTCCTATTTCCAGCCGATTGGGCACCTCGCGCTGGGGAACTTCGAGCGGTGGAGCAACCCTCGCGCCGACACGCTGCTGGCTCAGTACGCGGCGGCGGCAACGCCGACGGCACGGCAGGCTGCGCTCGACGGCCTCGAGCAGATCATGGTCAACCAGGTGCCCGTCATCCCGTTCGCTGGCGCCGTCGCGTGGGGCGAGTACAGCACGGCGCACTACGTCGGCTGGCCCTCGGCAACCAACCCCTACGAGGTCGCTACCCCCGCCAGCCCCGGAAACGAGGTTGTCGTCCTCCACCTTCGGCCCCGATGACGGTCGCATCGTCGGTGCCTGCAACGGAATCGGCGTGTCCAACCGGCCTGGCGTGTCCAACCGGCCTGGCGGGTCCAACCGGCCTGGCGTGTCCAACCGGCCTGGCGTGTCCAACCGGCCTGGCGTGTCCAACCGGCCTGGCGGGTCCAACCGGCCTGGCGTGTCCAACCGGCCTGGCGTGTCCAACCGGTCCGACCGGCTCGGAGTGTCCGTTGTCCCCGAGAGCTCCGACGTTCCCCGACATCCCGATCCGGCCGGCGGCCTGGCCGCGTCAGGAGCCTCTGGCATGCCGGTGGTGGCGAGGCCGGCGGTGCTGATCGACGCGCCGGGGTTCCGGTGCAATGTCATCGACGAGGGAGCAGGGGAGCCCGTGGTCTGGCTCCACGGGCTCGGCGGCACGTGGCGCGATTTCGCGCCACAGCTCGACCGATGGCCGGAGCATGTCCGGTGCATCGTGCCCGAGATGCGGGGACACGGGCGCACCCCGCCGACCGACGGGCCGATGTCGACACGCACCCTCGCCGCGGACGTCCGGGCGGTGCTCGGCGCCCTCGGCGTGTCGCACGCCACCGTGGTCGGCCTGTCGCTCGGCGGCCTGGTCGCCCAAGTGCTGGCCGTCGACAGCCCGGCACTGGTCGACCGCCTGGTGCTGGTGGACACCAGGAAGGCGGTGTCACGGGCAGTTGCGGTGCTGCTGCGTGTGGCTGCCAGGCAGGTCAGCTCCCGCGGCGTGCCCGCCGCGCTCGCCATCCTCGACCGGATCGCCCGGATGGCCGGCCAGCCGTGGGGGGCGGAGGCCATGCGGCGAGCGCGGGCGGACGGCGTCGCGTGGCAACAGCGGGACCTGGCCAGCAACGACGCCGGCGTTCTGGCCCGCGGGATGCTCGCCCTGGTCGACCACGACGAGCACTTACCGCTCGCCCGGATCGACGTCCCTACCCTCGTCGTCGTGGGCGAGGACGACCCGATCGCTCCCCCGCGCGCCGCGGCGGAGCTCGCAGCCGCCATCGGCGGTGCCCGGCTGGTCGTCGTGCCCGGAGCGGGACACCTCCCCAACCGGGACCGACCCGAGATCTTCGACGGTCACCTCGCGGCGTTCTTGGGCGTGCCGCTCCCCTGATGCTCCCGCCCTGCCGACGCGGCGGTCGTGCCGACGCGCCGGTCGTGCCGAGGCGGTGGTCGTGCCGAGGCGGCGTCCCTACGGGTCCCGGCAGGTGTTGTGGACCTGTGGGACTCGTCAGCGAGCGGAGGGCGGCTCGGAATCGAACATCTTGTCCGGTGTCGGCTCCAAACCGGTGGCGTCCGAGAACAGCCCGGTGCCGTAGTGGTGGCGCAGCATGGCCACCAGCCAGGCCAGCGGCAGGTCGGTGAAGGCGCCGCGGTACCGGACGTAGTCCATGTGGCGGTGGCCGGTGGCGTCGAATTCGTGGAACAGCGCATCCGCCGTCCCGTCGAAGTCCAGCGGCTCCACCCCAAAGCGGTCGCAGAGCTCCACATTGAAGGTCGGTGTCGCCTTGAGCCAGCGTTCACCCAGGTACAGCTCCGTAAATCCGTGGCAGATGAACAGGTCGGTTCCCATCTGCTCCCGAAGCCGCTCGCTCTGCAGGTGGTTGCGGACATCGGCGAACCCGACACGCGACGGGATGCCCACGGCTCGCGCCGCGCCAGCCAGCAGCACCGCTTTCGGGACGCAGTAGGCAGCCGATCGGCCGGTGATGGTGGAGGCGCGGTAGTCCGCGGGGTCGGTGGTCACCGAGTACGGGTCGTAGCGCACGCGGTCGCGCACGGCTCGGAACAGCCGAGCGGCACGTTCCTCGTCGCCGCTGGCGCCGGCTGTCACCTCGCGGGCGAACTGCAGGACGGCAGGATGGTCGGCATCGATGAACCCGGTCGGCTCCAGACAGGCACCAGGGTCGTCGGACTGCAGGTTGGCGGGCGGTTCCGGCTCCGGAGCCTTGCCGGTGTCGGTCAACGGCTGCGTGGGGGTCACCTCCCCATGGTATGGAGGCGGGCGCATCGCGCGGTCGCGCCGGATCGGACCGCAACCGACGGTCGTATCGGGGTCATGTCCTCGATCTGCCGTCAGAAGCCGGCAGGCAGCTCGTCGTCGACGTCGGCACCGGCGTCGTCCGGGCTGCCCCGCTCCGCCTCGCGGCGGAAGCTGTCGTGCCCCAGGGTCATCGCGTGCCAGTCCCGGTGGTCTGCGGGGTGGCCCGCCAGCAGCCAGGTCGCGTTGATGGTGTCCTCGTCGTGGTGGTAGTGACCCGACCACACCGTGACCGAGTGCGCCGGCTGCCACGTCACCACCAGGCCGAGCGGAGCCGCGCCCTCCCCAGGAGAAGGATCGACGTACCCGCTCACCGTGTGCCAATTGCCGTCCCCGCTGACCCCAGGTGCGAACGTCCCGGTGACCCGGCCGCGCTCGTCGACCTCCACCACCAGCCGTGAACCCAGCTGGTTGGTCCATGTCCCGCTGATCTGCTTCGCCACCATGTCGCTCACAGCCATCCACCTCGTTTCGGCGTCGCGCCAGGGCTCGGTCTCGATTGCAGCCTCGCCCCGGTGCCGCACCGGTCCGCTGCGTCGGCTCAAGCCTCGTCCCGGAGCGTCTTCTCCCATTGTCAGCGCCGCCCCCGGCGGGCGGAAGGGCCCAAGGTCCCATGTCTCCCGTGTAACGACCCCGTTCCTTCCGGTGCAGCCGCGATGCTTAGTCTGTGTAATACTGTTGCAATGCACGTAGTGGTGTCGGGGGTGGTGCACGGCCGGCCGGCGTCGTCGCACCTGCCGTGCCACTGCCGATCGAGCGCCGAGCGGAGCGCTGCGCTTCGCCGCCGGCCGTTACGTCACCGCCCGTGAGCGGTGCGGGGCAGTCCCCGGGCGGTGACGGCCGCCACGTCTCCGGGAACCCCGGTGGGCACCGGCGGCGCCCCGGGCACATGCCCGGTCCGGGCTGGCTCACCCCGCCCAGGGGCTGGGGTCGCCTGGCGGCCGGCCGCTCCGGCTGGCGCACCGTCGGGGCTCGTCTCGGCAGCCGGGTCAACTCCATGTCCTACCTGGCCAAGTGGCTGCTGCTGGCCACGGTCATCGGTACCATCGCCGGGCTGGGGGCCATCGTCTTCTACGAGGCGCTCCGACTGGCTACGGGGTGGTTCTTGGGCGGGTTGGCCGGCTACCACGTGCCCACCCCAGCCGGCGAGGGGAACGCCGCCGGATCGGCGCACTTCACCCGGCCCTGGGCCATCCCGCTGGTGGTGGGCCTCGGGGGCCTGATCGCCGGCTTCATCGTCTTCACCTGGGCGCCCGAGGCAGAGGGTCACGGGACAGACGCGGCCATCGATGCGGTGCACCACAACCCCCGGGGGATCCGGCTGCGAGCGGTGGTGGTCAAGATGGTCGCATCGGCCGTCACCATCGGCTCGGGTGGCTCAGGTGGACGCGAGGGCCCCACTGCCCAGATCAGCGCCGGGTTCGGCTCATTGCTCGCCCGCCTGCTCGACCTGTCGCCCGAGGACGGCCGGATCGCGGTGTCGGTGGGGATCGGCTCGGGGATCGGGGCCATCTTCGGCGCGCCGCTCGGCGGAGCGGTCCTGGCCGCCGACATCGTCTACCGCGACGACTTCGAGTACCCGGCGCTGCTGCCTGGGGTGTTCGCCTCCATCGTGGCCTACGCGATCTTCGGCGCTGTGTTCGGGTACCACTCCCTGTTCGCCATCCCCGCCTACCACTTCCAGGCGCCGCAGCTCCTGTGGTTCGCGGTGATCGGCGTGCTGGCCGGCGGCATCGGCCTGCTGTACGCCAAGGGCTTCTACGGGGTTGTGGGCCTGAGCGCCCGCCTACCCTTCACCCGGAAGCTGCGCCCCGCGCTCGGCGGGCTCCTCGTCGGCCTGGTCGCCCTGGCGCTGCCGCAGGTGCTCGGCACCGGCTATGGCTGGGTGCAGAAAGGCCTGGGCAACGAGCTGTTGCACACGCCGCTTGTCATCGTGCTGGCGCTGCCCTTCGCCCGCATCCTCGCCACCGCGTTGTCGATCGGCACCGGGGGGTCGGGCGGGGTGTTCGGTCCCGGCATGGTGATCGGAGCGTTCACCGGTCTGGCGGTGTGGCGTGTGCTCGAACCGTTCGCCCCCGGTGTCGGTCACGACCCAGCCCCGTTTGTGGTCGTTGGCATGATGGCGGTGTTCGGTGGGATCTCGCGTGCCGGGCTGGCGGTGATGGTGATGGTGGCCGAGATGACCGGCAACATCGACATCGTGGCACCCGCCATGGTGGCGGTGGCCATCGCCTGGTTCATCGTCAGGCGCAACGACGACAGCATCTACCGCTCGCAGCTGCGGACCCGGGCTGACTCGGCCACCGGTCGCCTGCAGTTCGGCCTCCCCCTGCTGTCCGGCTTGGGGGTGGCCACCGTGGCCGGCTACCCGGCCGTTGTCATCGGCGATCAGGCGAGCGGCGCGGAGGCGCTGGTCGAGCTGCAGCGAGCAGGGGTGCCGGGTGCTCCGGTGGTCGACGCCCGGGGATCCTACGTCGGGACGGTGGAGACCGCCCGCGTGGCCGAGCTGGTAGCCGGCGTTCCTGGCGTCGGGCTGGGACCGGCAGTGGACACCACCACCACCACGGTGTCGGTGTCCGCCACGCTCGACGTCGGTCTGGAGGCCCTCACCCAGGCCGGTGGGCACTGGGTCACCGTCACGAGCGCCGACCGCCACGTGGTGGGCGTCCTGTCGGTCGGCGACCTCGTCCGCGCCTACCGGGGGGCGCTCGACAGCGACGTGGGCCGGATCTCCAAGGTGACGGCACACGCAGTGGCGGTCGAGGAGCGGATCGGTCGCCATTCTCCGCTTGTCGGGCTCGAGATCCGCGACGCCGGGCTTCCTGCCGGCTGTGTGGTGGTGACGGTCCAGCGCCGCGACGGCCTGGTGTTCGCCACCTCGTCGACCGTCCTGGAGCAGGGTGACGTAATCAGCGCACTGGCCAGCCCGAGCACCGTGGGCCCGCTGCGTGCCCTCGTGAGCGGCGTCGGGGGGCCGCCGGAGGACGCCCGCGGCGCCGGGCCGATGCCCTGAGCCGCACCGCCGGACCGACAGGCCGACAGACCGACAGGCCGATCAGAGCTCCCAGCCTGCGGCCCAGTCCTGGTCGGGGACCTCGCCGGCAGCGCGGGTCAACGTGCCGAACAGTTCGACCATTGCCACCTGGTCCTGGGCGGAAATGCCTCGCAGGAGCTCGGCGATCTCCTGCCGACGCCGTGCGGTGACCCGGGAGACGAGATCGCGCCCGGTCGCGGAGATCGACAGATGCACCTCGCGCCGATCCTCGCTCGAGGTTCGTCGGCGCATCAGCCCCTTGCGAACGAGGCGGTCGCACATGCGGGTAGCTGTCGGCGGGGTGACAGCCAGGGCTTCAGCCAGTGATGCCACGCGCTGCGGCCCGCGCGAGACCAGCACGACGAGCGCCCGGTACTGCGGCAAGGTGACCTCCTCGGCGACG
>JAKAYQ010000240.1 GCA_021826725.1 Actinomycetes bacterium | reverse complement strand
GCCGAATAGGCGTGGTGACCAGGGAGTCGATCAGCCAGGCGAGCAGCGCTCGGCGGAGGAGCAAGGCCCGACTGGACTGCCTGGCCGGCCACGACACCGCCGCGAGACGACGCATGGGGAGCGGCGAGCAGGGCCTGCCTGTCCCCCTGAGCCGCTACGGACGACCCAACAAGGGCGCCTCCCCCGAGGTCCGACATTCGCAACATTATTGCGCAAACCTATTGTGCAATCTTGTTGCGCAATGTACCCTGGCGCCATGGGACGTCGATCCGTGATCCCCCACCACGTGCTCGAGCTGATGCAACAGGGCAGCCGCCACTGCTGGACGATCGACGAGGTCCACAGCGGCCTGGCTGGGCGCGGTCTGGCGTCGGACCCATCGTCGGTCTTCCGAGCTGTCACCAGGCTCGAAGGCGAAGGGCAGATCGTCCGTGTCCCGATCGACGACCGGCGTGCCCACTACGAGGTCGCTGCCGGGCATCACGACCACCTTGTATGTGCACGGTGCGGAGGGGTGGAGCCGCTGGCCTGCGCCGTCGTGCAGGCACTGGCCGACCAGGTACGTGCCGGATCCGGGTTCGTCGTCTCCGACCACCAGCTGGTGCTGACCGGGACATGCCAGGCATGCGATCACGAAGACGACCGCCACGCCGCAGGCGAAGCCGCAGCAGCGAGCACCGGGAGCGTCCGGTGAGCAGCGTGCTCGCCACCGTCAATCTCTTCAACCCGACCCACGTGGCCGGGCTAGCCATCATCGTCACCGCGTTCCTCCTCGGCGCGGTGCACGGGATCACTCCAGACGAGCACACCTGGCCCATCACCTTCAGCTACGCGGTCGGCGGGTACTCCAGCCGTCGCGGCTTGCGGGCGGGTCTGACCTTTTCGGCCGCCTTCACGCTCCAGCGGGCGCTGGCCAGCGAGCTCGCCTACCTCGGCCTGTCGCACGCCTTCACCTTCGCGTCGGTCGACTACGTCGTGTACATGGTCGTCGGGGTGCTCATGGCCGTGGCCGGCGTCGCCATCGTCCGTAAGCGGCGAACCATTCACCTGCACCTGCCGGGCCTTCGCCCCCACCATGCCGACGAGCACGCGCCGCTCCCCGTGCTGCAGGACCCGCGCCCGTGGATGCCCGCCGTGCACGGCTTCGTTGCCGGGTGGGGGTTCGGGGCGTTCGCTGTGATCATCTATACGGTGCTCGCCCCAGCCGAGCACAGCGCAGCGTGGGGCTGGGTGCCCGGTGCCTTCTTCGGGCTCGGCACCATGGCCGTCCAGGTCCTGGTCGGCGGCCTGTTCGGCGTCATCGCCTCACGCCGTGGCCTGGATCCCGACGCGGTCCGGAGAGTCGCGCTGAAGACGGCTGGGAACACGCTGACCTGGGGCGGTGTCGCCTTCGTGATCGCTGGGGCACTCGGGCTCGCATTCCCCGCCGCCACCGGGTTCGCCGTGGTCACGGGCCTGCACGTCCACAACCTGGACCATCTGGGCATCGCTGTCGTGCTCGCCATCGGCTCGGTCATGGGCGTCGGTCTCGGCACGCTCGTCCGCGAGACCCGGGCCGAGAGCCGGGCGGCCCGATACGGGCGGGTGCACACACACGGCTCCGGCGTGATCGCTGGAGGAGCTGGCCCTGCGGCGGCCACCGCTCCGGCAACCGTCAGCAGCACTGGCCCGAGCTGACCGCCGCTCCGCACACCACCAGCACCGGCGACAGACCGGCACCACAGCACCACCACAGCACCACCACAGCACCACCACGGCACCACGACAGCACCACCACCAGCACCACCACCAGCACCATCGGCACCGGCGGACGACCGGCACCACCGATCCGCTCGACTCGTCATGGCCTGACCGTGCGCGACTGGGCTGCAGGTGCGAGCATGGCGGCGGGCACGGCGCCGCTCGCCAGGCAGCTGTCGCTGTGACCGTCGGCCGATCACGGCTTCACACGGAGGGAACCATGTCGCAGACCACCCCGCCGCACGTCGACGGGATCGACCTGTCCGACGCCGCGTTCTGGACCGAGCCCTGGCCAAAGCGCTACGCCGCCTTCGCCGCGCTGCGTGCGCTCCCGTCCCTCGCGCACTTCGACGACCCCGTCCTCGACGGTGCGCTCGCCGACATGCTGCCACCGGGCAACGGCTACTACGCCGTGACCCGTCACGCCGATGTTGTCGAAGCCAGCCGCCACCCCGAGCGCTTCTGCTCGGGCCAGGGTGCGACCAGCATCTTCGACATGCCCCGCGAAATGCTCGAGTACTTCGGCGGCATGATCAACGAGGACGATCCCCGGCACTCCCGGCTTCGGCGGATCGTCTCCAACGCCTTCAACCCGCGGCGCGTCCGTGCCATCGAGGACGGGATCGAACACGTCGCCACCGACCTTGTCGATCACCTTCTGCAGCTCGGCTCGTGCGACTTCGTTTCCGAGGTGGCCGCCGCCCTACCCCTTGCCATCATCTGCGACATGATGGGGGTTCACGAGAGCGACCGCCACACCGTCTTCGATGCGTCCAACGTGATCCTGAGCAACGGCGACCCCGACTTCGTCCCCGAGGGCGCCGACCCGATCGCCGCGTTTCTGAAGGCCGGCGCCACATTGTCCGATCTGATGGAAGATCTGGCTCGAGAGCGCCTCGCTCGGCCGACCGACGACATCACCTCCGCGCTCGTGAACGCCAACGTCGACGGTGAGGCGTTGGACCATGGCGAGCTCGCCTCGTTCTTCATCCTGCTGGTGGTGGCAGGCAACGAGACGACACGCAACGCCATCAGCCATGGCCTGCTGGCCCTCACCGAGCATCCCGACCAGCGCGCCATGTGGGCCGCCGACATCGACAATGTGACCGGCACTGCCGTCGAGGAGATCGTCCGCTGGGCGTCGCCGGTGATCTTCATGCGCCGGACGGCCACCGTCGACACCGTCCTCGGCGGCCAGCAGCTGCGCGCGGGCGACAAGCTCCTGCTCGTCTACCCCTCGGCCAACCGAGACGACACGGTGTTCAAGCAGCCGGAGCACTTCGACGTTCGCCGGCAACCGAACCCGCACGTCGGCTTCGGCGGGGCCGGACCCCACTTCTGCCTTGGCGCGCACCTCGCGCGCCGGGAGATCGACGTCATGTTCCGACAGCTGCTCACCCGGGCCCCCCACCTGGCGGTAACCGGAGCGCCCGACCGCTTGCAGTCGAGCTTCATCAACGGCATCAAGCACCTTCCCTGCGACGTCCAGGCCCTCAGCTCCTGAAGACGGTTCGACAGCGTCCTCCGGTCGCCCGCGTCCCCGAACGGACTGCGACCAGAACGGACTGCGACCAGAACGGACTGCGAGCGTTCCGGCTTCACGCGGCCAGGCGTGGGGCGCGTTGCCTGGTCCGTCGAGCCGACGAACGCGCCAGTGACCCATGCGTGGGGCCGCATCGGCTGAGACGACAGCGGTCTGATCAGCCCCGAACCATCGCCCGGCGCCCCCAGCGACTTGTCGCAGCTGCGGCGGCGCGCGCCATCACGGCAGCGGCATCGTCTCCCGTGCGCGGCACGGCGAACCCCAGGCGGACCACCGGAGCGGAGGCGGTACGCGATGCGGTGATGTGCCGGAACCGCCGGTCCGCCTCGACCAGGTCGGCATCTCGCAGGATGAACACGACCTGACCGGGACCCACCATGAACGGCACGTCCCCCGGCACGAGCGCCCCGAGGACCCGGGACTGCAGGATCCTGGTGGCTGTGCCCGGGTCCGCAACGCCGACCACGTCGGCGAACCCGACGACCGTACGCCCGTGCCGAGCGCTCTCGGCGGCAGCATCGGCCACCGCAGCAAGCGCCAGCGCGCTCGGGCTGCTCGCAGGCGTGTCAGCCGCCCCGGTCTCCGGACTCGGGAACCCGGCGCGCCCACCGGCCAGGGGACCAACCACTGGTGCCGGCTCAGACCCAAACCCAACTGCCGGTCCAGCCCCAATCCCCGGTCCAGACCCAGCCCCCGGCGAATGCCCCGCTCCCGGTCCGCGATCATCCCCCGGCGACGGCCCCACTGGATGTGACGGCCCAGCCCCCGGCGAATGCCCCGCTCCCGGCGCCGGTCCAGGCTCAGCTCCCACCGGCTCGGGTACGACGTCGACGGGCCGCACCGTCTCTGCAGCGGTGTGACGCCGCAGCCGGGCCTCCTCGACAAGCCGTGTGGCCAGGGCAGCCAGCTCGCCAATCCCTTCGGGGCCCGGTCCGGCCGCATGGCGAAGCTCGTCGAGCAGCACCGCAGGAACGTCGGTGACAGCGGCCCCGGGCCGCTCGCCTTCGGCCCCCACAGCCGGCCCCGCACCAGACTCCCAGACGTCGCTGGCCTGCTCCGGAGGCACCTGCACCACCCGGATGCCTGCCGTCGCGCCGCTCCGCTCGACGTCGGACGCCGAGGTCGCGCCGGCGATCCCCGATCCGGGCGCGACATGGACCGCGGCCGGTACAAGTGCCTGGCGAACCAGCCAGCCTCAGACCTCCGGGAGTAGGTGAGCCGCACCCCGTTTGAGCTGGGAGAACATTTTTTGGAGGGATGCCGGAAAGAGCATCAATTCTGTTGCTCGTTGTGGTAGGTTCTGGGCATGCTGGAATGCGCG
>JAKAYQ010000031.1 GCA_021826725.1 Actinomycetes bacterium | reverse complement strand
ACGCCACCCGGTCACTGTGGCGGGCCCTGTGCGAGAGCCACCGTTGCCGTGTGCTGGTTGCCCGACGGGCCCACCCAGGTGATCTTCACCCGGTTGCCAGGGTGGTAGGCGATCAGCGCATCGGTGAGGTCGCTGGCCGACGTGATCGTGGTGCTGTTGACCGCTGTGATGACGTCACCTTGGGTCAGGCCGGTCTGTGCGGCCGGAGAACCAGCGACCGTCCCTTCGACGACAGCCCCGGATGCGGCCGTGCCTCCACCGAGACCGCCGATTCCAACGCCGCCCTGGCTGGAAGCAGTCGACACCTCGACACCGAGGAATGGCGTGGCGCCGATATGGACTGACGTCGAGGCCCGCCCTGCCTCGATCTGCCGAGCCGTGGCGAGCACCTGGTTCGATGGGATCGAGTAGCCCTGGTTGCCGCCGCCTTGGAACTGGAAGCCAGCTGATGCAGCGGTGTCCATGCCGATCACCTTGCCGGCGGTGGTCACGAGCGGACCGCCGGAGTCCCCGGGCTGGATGTTGGCGTTGGTCTGGATGAGCCCGGAGAGCTGCTCACTTGTGCCATCCGCCGAGTCGCTTGCGGTGATCGACTGGTTCAGAGCCGTCACGACGCCGCCGGCATGACTCGGAATTCCGCCGACGCCGCCGGCATTGCCGATGGCCACGACCGAGGTCCCTACCGTCACCTTGGACGAGTTGCCGAAGCTGACCGTCTTGAGGTTGGACGCGCCTTGCATTTGCAGGACCGCGATGTCCGTCGTGTGGTCATAGCCAACGACCTTGGCGTTGTAGGTCTGGCCGTTGCCGATGTCGGTCACTTTGATGCTGGTCGCCTGGTCGATCACGTGGTTGTTCGTGATGACCTCACCGCTCGAGGTCACGACCATCCCGGTGCCGGCCGCCGCTGCCTGGGCGTACCCGAGTGTCGTGTTGATGTCGACCAGGCCCGGCGTGACCCCGGAGGCGATGCTCGCCGAGTTGCTGGGTCCGTACGACGGCGTGGTCCCCGGGTTGCCAGACGGCACGAGGGGCGAGGTCACAGAAGAATTGTTCGAGACAGGTACCGAGGAGAACGCGCTTCGGCCGATAGCGATTCCGGCGCCGGCTGCCACAACGACCGCCAGAGCTGTTGCCAGGGTTGTCCGGATCCGTCGCGCCCGTGGCGACACGACCTTTGGGGGTGGCGTCCAGTACGAACCGGCCTGCGGCCACCACGGACCCCAGGGGCCATTCGCTCCGCCGGGGCTGTTGGGACCCGGGGGGCCGCCCATCCAGGGGCCTCCGGGGCTGGTGGGACCTGGGGGGCCGCCCCAGGGAGCGCTCCAGGGGCCGCCGGGTGCTTCGGGGCTCCCTGTCCCTGGTCCGGTCCACGGACCGAACGAGGAGCCCCAACCCGGTGCCGGCCACGCTGCTCCAGGCGATGCTGGTCCAGGGTGGGTAGCACCAGGACCGGCTGTGCCGGCACTCTCGCTGTCGGTGCCGGTCGTCGCTGCCCATTCGGTGCCTGGCGTGCCACCCGGCGTGCCGTGGGCGTGTGGTGTGGCGGGTACTTCGGGTGCCACCGGGGCCCATCCTGCCCATGGCGAGCCGCCAGCCTGGCTTGGCGCTCCCGGCGGAACGGCCAGAGTGTGGGAGGCGTGACGATCGCTGGCCTGGTCCGGCACCGTCGTCTGGTCCTGTGCAGCGATCTGGTCTGGGCTGGATGCTGCTGTGGGCTGGACCGGGTAGGTGGCCGTCACCGGCTGTTCGGTCGTCGGACTCGACTCGATCATGGGACTTGACATCCCGTGCAGGACTTCGTCGACCGGACCCACGGATGACGCGTTGGGCCTGTCGGACGGACTGGAGCGCTGCGCCGTAGTCATGTCCTGCGCTTGGGGGTCCTGCGCTTGGGGGTCCTGCGCTTGGGGGTCCTGCGCTTGGGGGTCCGTCATGGCTCCTCCTCGGCCGCTTCGGCCCGGTGTGCGTCCTGGTCGCCTATGGCCTGGCGCGTGCTGATGACCACCAGTAGATCGGACGAACCTGTGAACATCCTTTATACCCACTGTGGGTCGCGTGTGGTCTAGGTGCTGGTGGAACGACTGGAACCCGAGTGCAGTACAGCCCTACGGGGCGCCCAGGGCAGTGGCGGGACGAGGGTCGAGCTGCGGCCATGGAGCCGGATCCCCACAGGAATGCGGTAGACGGGCCATCATCTTCCCGTGCCCGGTCGCCCCCCGCCCGAACCTGTCGTGCCCGACGCTTCACGCGTGGTTGCTCGGGGCCGGCTCCTCGTAGCGTCGCCCCGCCTGCAGGATCCCAATTTCGACAGAAGTGTGGTCCTGGTGCTGGAGCACGATCAGGACGGCACGCTCGGCCTGGTGCTCAATCGCCCGACGATCACGCCCGTGGCCGAGATCCTGGCCCCGTGGGCCGAGTGCGCAGACCAGGCGCCGCCAGCGGTGGTGTTCGGTGGAGGGCCCGTCTCGCCCGATGTCGCTGTCGGTCTCGCCGGGCTGTCGACCGCGAGCGATGATCCGGGCTCGCTCCCCGTTGTCGGGAGGATCGGGCTCGTCGATCTGTCAACGGCACCATCCACGCAGGCCTTGCCCGTGATGCCGGTCCGGGTGTTCGCCGGGTACGCAGGTTGGGGACCGGGGCAGCTTGGAGCCGAGATGGCCGAGGGAGCGTGGTTCGTGGTCGATGCCCAAGCCCAAGACCTTGTGGCCAAGGAACCGGCTGACCTCTGGCGGAGCGTGTTGCGCCGGCAGGGAGATGGTCTCCGGATGCTGGCAGCGTTCCCCGCTGACGTGACCCTCAACTGAGCACGCAGGGTCGAGCAGCGCAGCGGCGCGCGCTCGAAGGAGCGCGAGGGCCTGGAGCGTCATGTCTCGGGCGCCGGCTCGCTGCGACGAGTGCCAGTGCCAGGAGTCGGCCGGGGACGTCGGTCCACCCAGGACCTGGGACCTGCGCGGCGAGCCTATGCCGGTCATAGCATGAGGGTGATGGTTCGCCTCGCTGGTCTCGGCGGGAATCTCGATGCGGCCGGTGTGTGCGTCGCCGGCTCGTGCGCACTGCTTGCAGGCTCCTGCGTACGGCGAGGCTGCGTGCTCGCATGGCGGACTGCCGGGCGCCGAGTTGGAGTGCGCGACCAGTGAGTGGCATCGGACCCTGGGAGGCCGTTGCTGGTTGGTCTCGGGGGGAGCCGGAGGTGCGGTTGGCCGGGCGGGACGACATCGAGCCCTTGGTCCTCGTGCTCGCCCGGGCCTTTGCCGATGATCCGGTCGCGTGCTACCTCTTCGACGGGGAACGGGCCAGGGCCCGTGGGCTCCGAAGGTTCTTCGGCGCGCAGCTGCGGACCATGATGATGGGACCTGGGGAAGTGTGGACGACGTCGAGGGCGTCGGGTGCTGCAATCTGGGTGCGACCCGGAGCACCTCGCGCCGCCACCTGGCGAGACGCCGTACGGTTGGCTCCCGTGTTCGCCGACGTTGTCCTCGGTGGTCGTGCATCTGCCAGCTTCCGACTTCTTGCCGATGTCGAGCGGGCACGGCCGACACAGGAGCACTGGTACCTCGCCACGTTGGGCACCGACCCCCGAGCGCAGGGCCGTGGCGTCGGATCGGCGCTACTGCGGTCCACGCTGAAGGCCGTCGACGACGAGGGGATGCCAGCGTACTTGGAGTCGTCCAAACGGCAGAACGTTCCGTTCTACATGCGTCATGGCTTCGAGGTCACAGGAGTCGTCCGGTCTGTCGACGGCGCGGTCTCGCTGTGGCCCATGTGGCGGTCGCCGAGGCCGCCGGGTGGTTGAACCGGTCGCCGCGGGCCGGATCCTGGGGGATGTGGAGATGCCAGTGGACGGCGGATGCGAGCGATCGGGCACCGACAGGCGCGTCACCTGCGTTGCGAGCCGGACCGGTCGTGGAGGGTTCCTCGGGCGGAGCACGCTGGGTCTCGCTCGTCGTGAACGGCTCAGCCGTTGGGAACGCCGAGGATCCGCAGTGACCCTTCTGCCTTCGTGACGGCTTCGGGCTCGATGGGCCGGATCCCGTCGGGCAGGGGATCGGTGATCCGGGCGAGACGCCGGATCGCATCGATCACGGCGCGTGAGGGGGCGGCCGGTAAACCTCGGCTCCGCTCGGCTAGCCCGACGGTTCGCGGGGGCATGCCGTCGATTCGCAGCGAGCGGAACCGGGACCGGAGGTGGCCCGGGACGGCCGTGGCCGGCAGGATCGCCGGTCCATATCCCTCGAAAACGAGTGACGCCATCAGGCGGACGCCGTCGAGCTCGGCCAGAGGGCGAAGTGCGATGTTCGCACGCTTGAAGGTGGCGTCGATCTCGCTGCGGAACGGCGTGCCATTGGCGGGGAGGAGCAGGTCGAGATCGCCCAGTTGCTGGAGGTCGACGACGTCACATCCGGGGAGGGGATCGTTGTCGACCGGGACCACGAGCACGACGTCCTCCTGGAGAAGGGGCTCAAAGCTCAGCTCCCGCGTGGGCACTGGAGCGCTCAGGAGCGCCAGGTCCAACCGGCCGCTGCTGAGCGCCGGCTCGAGCACCGCCGTGGAGCCCTCCGAGACGACCAGGCGGAGCTTCGGGTGCCGCACGGACAGGTCCGAAAGAAGGGCGGGAACTACCCACCGGGCGATGGTTCCGATCATCCCGCAGCGCACCGTTCCCGCCAGTTCCTGACGGAGGGCCCCGATATCTGCAGTCAGGGCGTCCACCTCACCGAGCACGCGGTAGGCACGGCTCACCACGATATCACCCTCAGTGGTCAGGCGGCCGCCCGGACGCTCGATGAGGGTGGCGCCGAGCTCGCGCTCAAGGCGAGCGACGTGGGCGGAGACATTCGACTGCACCGTACCCAGGGCATCTGCTGCGGCAGAGAACGAGCGGTGCTCGGCCACGGCGACCAGAGCCTGGAGATGTCGGAGTTCCATCGCTTAAAACGATATCAGATATCGCTCATACCTGTTTGACTGATCGCGAGCGGGGGAGCACAATGGTCATCAGACCACAGGGAGCTGGATTCCCCCCCCTCCACTACCTGTTGAGTCATGCGAAGGGACCGGGCTCCCCCCCTCCGGTCCCTTCGCCGCGTCCGGGCAGAAGTTTGACCACCCGGCCGTACCACCCGGCCTCTTCGGCGGGTGGTACGGCCGCAGTATCGTCTGGTGCATGGCGACGGCACAGCCCGGGACAGCCCGGGACAACGGGCGGAGACCGACCGGCGGCCGGGGCAAGCGGCCGTCATCGAGTGGGGCGGTGTTCGTCGACCTGGACCGCACCTTGCTGTCGGGTGCGAGCGGGCTCGTCCTGAGCGCGGCGATGCGGGCCGAGGGGCTGTTCGAGGGACGTCCGAACCTTCCCGGCGAGCGGTTCTTCTACGGCGTCTACGACGCCCTGGGTGAGAGCTTGCCGTTCATGGCCATGGTCCGGGCAGCCGCCCGTTTCGTGCGAGGGTGGCCGGTCGAGTCGGTACAGCGGGCTGGGGAGCTCGCCGCCCCGGAGCTCCTGGAGCTCCTGCAGCCCTACGCACCTGGCGTGCTGGCGGAGCATCGCTCTGCTGGCAGGAAGACCGTGCTGGCGACGACCTCGCCGGTGGACCTGGTCGCGCCGTTCGCACGGCTCCTCGGCTTCGACGACGTGATCGCCACCCGCTACGACCGCAACGAGGGCAGGTACACGGGCCGGATCGAGGGTCCCTTCGTCTGGGGTGTCGGCAAGCTCGCCGCCGTCCGGAAATGGGCCAGGGAGCACTCCGTCGACCTGTCGGCCAGTCACGCCTATTCCGACAGCGTGTTCGACGTGCCGTTGTTGCGAAGCATCGGGCACCCGCACGCTGTGCAACCCGATATCAGGCTGCGCATGGTGGCGACGTTGGCGCGGTGGCCCATCGAGCACTGGGATCGACCGGGGGGCGTCCCCAAGATGGCCGGTCTCGAGACCTATCATCTTCTCCGGCTGGCCGTCCGTCCCGAAGCGTTTCCCTACGCCCGTTTCGATCTGGCCGGCATCGAGAACATCCCGGTCCGGGGGCCAGTCCTGTTGGCGGCCAACCATCGCAGCTACTTCGATGTGGCGGCCCTGGCGATCGTCGCAGCCCGCCTCGGCCGCCCGGTGCGGTTCCTCGGCAAGCGCGAGGTGTTCGAGGCTCCCGGGCTTGGGTGGGTAGCTCGGGCGCTGGGCGGGATCCCTGTCGATCGGGACAACGACCCGGCACGGGCGTTGGCAGCGGCACGCCAGGCGCTCCAGGCCGGTGAGCCGGTGCTGATCATGCCGCAGGGAACGATCCCGCGGGGCCGGGCGTTCTTCGATCCGGCCCTTCACGGCAAGACCGGTTGTGCACGGCTCGCGGCAATGACCGGGGCGCCTGTCGTGCCCATCGGACTGTGGGGGACCGAGGCCGTCTGGCCTCGGTCCGCCCGGGTCCCCGCCGTGACTGCGGTGGCGAAGCCGCCGACGGTGCGGATCCGGGTGGGAGAGCCGATCGACGTGGCTTCGGAAGCAGCCAGCGATCCCGTGGCGGCGACGGAACGCCTGATGGCGGCGATCGCGTCCCAGCTCCCGCCCGAGGCGAGCGACATGCGGTCTCCCAGCGACAGCGAGGTGACGCGGGCCATGCCGCCTGGGCGCCGGGCGAGGTGACCGAGCGCCCTCGGATGGACAGGGAGCAGCATCGTCTCCCTCCGTACCGGTGAGCGCCGCTCGGGTTCGACTGGCGGCGCGCGCCACGGTCGCCGTCGGTCGGGCATCTCGCTGGCTTGGGCGGGGGAGCGGGTCGGTCGTCGGAGGCAGGGTGGGGCTGGCTATCGCGCCCGACCTGGTCCGGTCGCTGGCAGCGGACCGCCAGGTGGCGCTGGTGAGCGCCACCAACGGCAAGACGACGACCACCCGCCTGCTCGTAACCGCGCTCGGTGGAACTGGACGGGTGGCGACGTCGGCGGCAGGGGCGAACCTGCCTGCTGGGATCGCTGCGGCATTGGCCTCGGCGCCGCCGGACAGCCCTGCGGTGCTGGAGGTCGACGAGGCATACCTGGCGTCTGTGGCTGACGCGGTCGGACCTGCGGTCGTGGCCTTGCTCAACCTGTCGCGCGATCAGCTCGACCGGGTCAGCGAGGTGCGGGCCATCGCAACGCGTTGGCGGGCGGCGATGAGCCGCCTCGGATCGGCGACGGTGGTGGCGAACGCCGACGATCCACTGGTGGCGTGGGCGGCATCGGCAGCGGAGAGCATCCGTTGGGTGGCGGTAGGTCAGCTATGGCGGGCGGATGCCACCGGATGCCCCTCGTGTGACGGTCGGATCGAATTCGACGCCGACGGAGGATGGCGGTGCCCGACCTGCGGGCTGAGCCGGCCCGAGCCCGACGCCGTCCTCCGAGGTGCAACGCTCGCCATCAGCGACGGGCGTCGCCTGGACGTCGCCAGTCGCCTCCCTGGTCGCTTCAACCTGGCGAATGCCGCCATGGCCGCCATGGCCGCCGAGGTTCTCGGGGTCGATGCCGGCCGGGCACTCACCGCCATGGCAGACGTCGCCGACGTCGAAGGTCGCTACGCGGTGGTGGAGCACGAGTCCGTGCGTGCCCGGCTGCTGCTGGCGAAGAACCCGGCCGGGTGGGCCGAGCTCTTGGATCTCCTGGAAGGGGAGTCGAACCCGGTGGTCGTGGGTATCAACGCCCGGGTCGCGGACGGTCACGATCCGTCGTGGCTATGGGACGTCGAGCTCGAGCGGTTGCGGGGGCGGTTCGTGGTGGCGACCGGCGAGCGGGCCAGGGACCTTGCGGTGCGCCTGCGGTATGCCCGCGTCGACCATGAGGTCGAGGTCGATCAGGTCGCGGCGTTGCACCGCGCCGGGTTGCCCATAGTTGACTATGTGGGCAACTACACCGCCTTCCAGGATCTGCGGCGGTCGCTCGATCGCGCTGGCCGAACGAAGACAGGTTCGGTCGCTGGACGAATTCGGGCCGGGATGCCAGGAGCACCGGCGGATGTTGCGACCGACAGCTGGGCAGCGGGAACGGATCCGCATCGTGGAACCGAGGCAGTGGGGGTTGGACCAGGCACGGATATTGCAGATCGGCCGGTAGGTATGGTCGCCGTGGAGGCCAGCTCACCTGGCGGGTCGGGAGGGGGGTTGCCCGGCAACGGAAGAGGTGCACTGGCCGACGGTGGTACGGGCATCCCGGCCGGTCGCGGTGGTCTGGCTTCGAGGGCGTCTGCCCTCCGAATCGTGGTCGTGCACCCAGAGCTTCTCGGAACCTATGGTGATGGCGGGAACGGGACGGTGTTGGCTGCACGAGCGGCCTGGAGGGGCTTTCCCGTCGAGGTGGTTCTCGCTGGAGCTGAGGATCCGCTGCCTCAGAGTGGCGATATCTATGTGCTTGGCGGCGGTGAGGACGGACCGCAGGTGCAAGCTGCGGATCTCCTTGCTCAAGGTTCGCTGGAACGCGCAGTGGCCGGTGGAGCGGTGGTCCTGGCTGTCTGCGCAGGCTTTCAAATTGTCGGGACCTCCTTTCCGGGACCCGACGGCCAACCCCGTCGGGGGCTCGGTCTTCTCGATGTGACAACTGAAAAGCGCACGGGGCCGCGAGCCGTTGGGGAACTGCTTGCCGAGCCGATCTGCGACAGCGAGATCGAAGGTGCCAGGCGTGATGGTGCCAGGCGTGATGGTGCCAGGCGTGATGGTGCCAGGCGTGATGGTGCCAGGCGTGATGGTGCCAGGCGTGATGGTGGGGAGGCATCTGGCTCCGATGGTCCCGACGCAATCGCGACCGGAACCTCCTCTGGTATGCCACCTGCCACCGTGCCGGGAAGGGATATCCGTTCCTCGCCGGCATCCGGAGGGCGTGAGGTGCTGGCGATCGCGGCCAAGGTGGTGCACGACGGGGGACCGCTCACGGGATTCGAGAACCACAGTGGGGCCACAACCTTGGGCAGCGGTGTGAGGCCGTTGGCCCGAGTGGTGGTCGGTGTTGGGAACGATGGGACCGGCGGCGAGGGCGCGTGGAGCGGCACGGTAGTTGGGACCTACTTGCACGGGCCCGTGCTGGCCCGCAATCCAGCGCTGGCTGACGCGCTGTTGGTCATGGCCATCGGGTCGCCACTGGGTCCGCTTTCGGACGTGGAGGAAGAGGATCTGCGGCGGGAACGGTTTGCCGCTGTGAGCGCGGTCCGGGGCTGGGCCCGCGGAGCACGTGCTTCGCGTGATCTCCGAACGCATGGCGTCGCGCTTCGACACGCCCGGCACCGGTGACTGTCGTCGTCGCAAGCAGCTTCGACGTTGTCGATCCGCAACCTTGCGCTCCGACGGCGCAGGTTGCCAGTGGACCAGGTTGCCAGTGGACCAGGTCGCCAGTGGACGCGATGGCACCGGCGTGACCTCTTTTCGACGGTGGGGACCTGACTGACATCGTTGGTTGCGCGGCGCGTCGTCGGCACTGGGGTTGAGGCCGCTGGTGGTGCCGGTCCGCTGGTGGTGCCGGTCCGCTCTCCGCCCCGGCTCAGTCCCGGTGGACCGCCCAGCGGCCGGGGTCGTCGTCACCGCCGTCGCTCGGGCCAAGATCCCAAGCCCTGCGCCACGGCGATGCGTCGGGGCCCTGTGCAGCGGCGACGAGCCCGTCGGGGATGCCCGCCCGACCTGACGCCGTGGTCCGAGCCGCGTCACGCCGTGCTGTCCACCAGTCGGTGCGTGTCTCGGCGGCGAGGGTGGCGACGGCGGTCTCGACGCGCGCACCGAATCGCCGGGCATCCTCTCCATCCTCGACGTGGAGCGGTGACCCGAACGTCACGGTCGTGGTTCCCCGGCGCAGACGCCGGCCGTTCTTCGGCAGGATCTGGTGTGTTCCCGCCAGGTGGACGGGGACGACGGGCCGTCCCGTGCGAACGGCCAGGTAGGCGGCGCCGCCCCGAAAGGGCTGCTGCCAGCCGTCGGGGGACCGGCCGCCTTCGGGGAAGATCACCAGGTTCCAGCCGTCGTCGATGAGCGCCGCGGCGGTGTTGGCGGACCTCCGGCTGACGCGGTGCCGCTCGATGGGGATGGCACCGAACGCCAGAGCCCACAGGTGCGATTTCCACCGGCGGTCGAAGAAGTGGTCCGCAGCTGCCGCTACCGCGGTGTGATGCCGGAAGTGCGAGGGGAGGACCGACACGAGTACTGGCGTGTCGAGGTGGCTCACATGGTTGGCCACGAAGATGACCGGGGCGTCGACCAGGGAGAGCAGTTCGGATCCCCGCACGAGCGGTGTGGCCAGCAGGTGCATGGCGGGCCGGGTGATGTTGTCGGTCAGGACGGCCCGGAAGAGGCGGGCCGGGTAGCGACGGGCCCACTCGGTGGGGTAGTCCTCCCCTGTCCGCAGCCGAGGAGCCGGCCGGGGCACGGTGCCGGGCCATGTCGGCGCTGCCCATGGGAACGAGCCGGAGCGGGCCAGCGACCTGCCCCTGTGGCGGGCGAGCGAGACCAGCGCGCGAGCGGACGGGATGGTTCGTCCTGCTGCCAGCACCCGCTCGGAGCGCACCACCGGCTCGGAGCGGTGGCGAGGTGAGCTGCTCACCGCACGTCCGCGATCATGAGCGGTGGAGTGTGCAGGTGGGTGATGCTCGGGCCGGGCCCGACCACGTCGGCTGCCATCTCGAGCGCGTCGGCCATAGTGGAGGCGGACTTGAAGCCGAGGCGCCGGACGGTGGCCCGATGCCCGCCGACCACGATGACGGCGCCGAGGTGGTCGAGCGCGTGCGCGCACCAGTACCACATGTAGAACGGGTGCACGCCGTGGTAGGCGTTGCCGGTCCGGTAGAGGTGGACGTACCAGGGGTCGGTCGCGAACCCCTCCTCGTACTTGCCGATCTCGGCCGGGTCGGTGGTGTCGGCCAGGACCTCCTCGAAGAAGTCGATGTACGACGGGTGATGGCCCGGATGGAAGTCTGGTGTCGTCGGGTGGCTCATGATGAGCACACCGCCGGGTCGCACCAGCGGCCTGCCGCGGTACAGGTTGAAGAAGTAGCCGAGCCCGAGGCAGGCGACGAGGATCGGGTTCAGGATCGAGTTCACGTTGTAGGGCGAGATGTAGGGCAGGCCCATGGTGAGCACGTCGGTCTGCCCGTCCACCTCGACGAGCTGCTGCGCGTAGACGTTGGCGGTGGTGACCGCGTGGACGGCCTCCACCTCGCCGGCTTGCACCGACGTCATCCGGTGTGGCGCGGCCACCCCGTGCAGGACGGACCGGGCCAGGCGGGCCGGCACGCGCGCCAGTGCCGAGCTGGCGCCCATGTAGGCGGCCCGGTCCCGCATGCTCCACTCCCACTCGCGCCGCTGCAGGAAGCGGAACTGCTCGGGGAACGCGTCGTTGTTGAGCGTCGTCTCGATCTGGAAGATCTTGATCCCGCTCGCAGCGATGAGGCGCCCCATCCGCCAGTTGCTGCTGTGCAGCTCCGAGTGGTCCTGGTCCATGAACGACCGGCTGTGGCGCATGGTGTGGGCGTTGTGGTGGTGGCGCAGGCTCCGGTACGACGCCAAGCCGGTGGCGACGGACTTGTGGCCGCCGTCCATCGCCACCAGGTTGATGTTGACGTAGACGATCAGGTCGGAGGTAGCGGCCCGCTTGTTGATCTCCACGTCTTCGCCCCGGTCGGTCACCCCCAGGTGCACCAGTCCGTCGGGGTCCTCGGCGTCGTGCTGCCACAGCAGGTCGTGGGGGGCAAAGGCGTCGTAGATCCGGTCCCCGAGCGCGTGGCGCAGCTCGCTCTCGGTCATCCGGCGATGCAGTGCCAGTGCGACGACGAGCACGACGTCGTCGACTCCGGCCGAAGCGGCCTGGTCGAGGACCTGCTCGATGACGAGCTGGCGAACATCGGGCCGGCGCATGGGGGGCAGCGGGAGCGACACGTCGTCGAAGGCGATGGTCAACCGCATCCCGGGTCGCAGCAGGCTGCGCAGCGGTTGGCTGTCGCCGAGCGGGTTGTCGAGCGCGTCGCGGATGGCGGCGACGGGGTCCGCCAGGGGCTCGTGTGGTTCGGGGGCGTACACGACACGGCTGCCGGTCGGCAGCCGTTCGAGCCGGAAGCTCTCGCCGTGCCAGAAGAGGGTCGGCGGGGTGGTGCGGTCCACCTCCAAGACGTACCCAGGCCTCGGGCTCATGCGCGGCGTCCTTTCGGGGTGGAGCGGCCCGCAGGCGCGCCCGGAGCGGCTCTCGGGGGCTGCTGGTCGAGGTCGAACACGATCTTGACGGCGCCCCGGCTGCCCGCAGACCCGGCATGGGCGAGGGCTTCGGTGAACCGTTCGAGCGGGTACCGGGCGGAGACGAGGCGGCCCAGGTGGGCATCGGCCACGACGTCGAAGGCAAGGTCGAAGGTGCGCCGGCGCGTGCCGTCGACAGTCTCGGTCCCATAGGCATAGGCGCCGGTCAGGGCCACCTGGCGGTGCCACAAGCCAGCCAGGTCCAGTGTCACCCGACCCGGCATGCCGACCAGCACGACACGCCCACGGGGGCGGACCATGGCAAGCGCGGCGGCGATGGAGTCGACGCTGCCGACGCAGTCGAAGACGACATCGGCGCCGGCGGTGACCTGCCCGGCACTGCGAAGCGAGTGGGTGGCCCGTCGGACGGTGCGTTCCAACTGGACAGAAGGGACAGCCCGGTCGGCGCCGAGCTCCACGGCGAGCGAACGCTGGTGGGCGTACCGCGCCCCGACGAGCAGCGTGCTGGGCGCTTGAAGGCGGCGGACGGCTGCCACGGTCGCCAGGCCGAGCGTGCCGGCGCCGATCACCGCGACGGTGTCCGTGCCGACGATGCCAGCCGACAGCGCGCCATGCACGGCGCAGGCGGTCGGTTCCACCATGACCGCATCCTCGTCGCTCATGGTGTCGGGAACGCGGTGGAGTTGGCTGCGGTGCGCGACCAGCCCGGCGGTGGACCAGCCGCCACCGGTGTCGGTGCAATAGCCGATCTGCAGGCCAGGAGACAGGTGGCCGAATGCGACGTGCTGGCAGCTGCCGGTGTCGCCGGCGGCGCAGGCCGGGCACAGCGGCTCCAGAGCACGCGGCACACAGCCGAGGACCGGCTCGACCACCACCCGCTCACCGGGCTGGAGCGAGGCCCAGGCGCCCGCACCGGCAGCACTGGAACCTGCAGCACTGGCGCCTGCAGCACTGGCGCCTGCAGCACGACCGGCGGCCGTACCGTCCCCGGCGCTACCAGGATCCCCGGCCCCGGTGCCCGCTGCGCTCCCGGAGCCACTGGCGCCGGCACCGGGCGATGGTTCGACCACGCCGAGGATCTCGTGGCCGGGCACGAACGGAAAGCTCACCAGGTCCTCGAAGTACCGCGAGGTTGCCCCGTCGACGGTGGCCAGGTCGGAGCCGCAGATCCCGGCGAGCCGTGGCCGCACATGGATCCAGTCGGGTCCGGGCGTGGCCGGCGGGTCCTGGTCGAGGAGGCGCAACGGCCCGACAGCAGCGCCCCGGCCGCTCCCGCGCAGCGTTGCAGCGACGCGTGCAGCGGCGAAGCGGGGCACCACCCGCTCGAACACGAGTGCCTTCACCGGCTCTCCCGGAGTACGTGGTCGATACGGGTCCACCAGCGCGAGATGCCGCCGTCGAGCGGACCCATGGGCAGCGGTGGCCGGGTAGCGGCCCGAGACCACTGCTCGACGTGCCACCCTCGGCGCCTGGCGATGGCGGACAGCCTGGCTTCGGGGTTGACGGCGACGGGGAACCCGACGCACTCGAGCAGTGGCAGGTCCGACGCCGAGTCGGCGTAGGCGACGCTCTCGCCCAAGTCGAGCCCTTCGGCCTCGGCGTACTCGGCGAGCACCAGGGCACGGGATTCGCCGGTAGGAGGCAGGCGAACCAGGTGGCCGTCGAACCGGCCGTCGCTGTCGACACCGAGCTCGGCGCAGACGACCTCGTCGAACAGGGGTCGCAGCCCCTCGACCACGAAATCGAGTGCCCCGGTGATGAGGACGGTCCGATGGCCCAGGGCGCGGTGGCGGCGGACACGGGCGATGCCGGCGGGAAAGGACTTTGCCAGGAGGAGCTGCTGGACCAGTTCCTGGCCGTCGCGGCGCAGGAGGTCAGCGGGCGCGCCGTCGTAGCGCCGGTAGAAGCTGCGCAGAAAGTCGCCCCGGTCGCGCCGGTCGAGTGCCGCGAGCGCCGGGGCGGCCGCGAGGACGCGAGCGGCGAAGGCGGCGCGTTCGCCGGCAGGGAGGTGCCGGGTGGCGAGCCACGTGTAGGACTCCACGACGTTGGACGCCACCAGCGTGTTCTCGAGGTCGAAGGCGGCCAGGTGGCGATCGGGGGCGAGGATGGCCCGGAGGGTTCGCTCCGAGCGGCTCGCCACGGGGGATCCTCCGGGGGTGGTGCGGACCCGGGCATGCTGGACCACCGACGGCAGGTGGATGTTGTGGACGTAGGCGTTCCAGTCCACGGCGCCGGGGTCGAAGCAGAAGGCCTGCTGGTCGGCGGGCGACAGGCGCTCCCACAAGGCGAGGAGCCGGTCGACACGGAACAGGGCTTCGGTCTCTGTGTAGGCGCCGTACAGCTCCACGTACGACCGTGCGCGCTCCACCTGGAGCCGGCGATCCTCGAGCCGTCCGGCGACCTCGGCGCGTTCCCCGCGCAGTGGCAGGATCGTGAGCAGCCGCTCCGTGAGCTCGAGCATGTCGGTAGCGCGCTTCAACTGGCGCTGCACCCGCCCCCGTCCGGGGAACGACCACTCCGGGACGACGATGGGTTGGCCATCGCTGTCGTACAGGGGGTGGTCCGTGAACCAGCGCTGCACCAAGTCGACGAGCTGGCCGTAGCGCAGCGGGTTGCGGACGCCAGAGGCGACCTGCACCACGCTGGGTCCGCCAGGATCCGGACCGGCGGCGGCCACGGCGATGATGGCGGCCACGACGAGGTCCACCGGGATCACGTCGACGACGCCTTCGGGGAGACCGGGAAACTCTCGCAACAGCCCACGGGCGTAGGACACGATGATCGGCTCCGCCATGCGGAACCCACGGATCCATCCGGGGTGCGGCTCGGCCAGTGCCGACTCGATGATCGACGGCCGGACCACGGTGATCGGGAGGTCGCCGTGCTCGCCGACGAGAAGACGCTCCCCGAGGGCCTTGGTGAAGGCGTAGGCGTCGGGCCAGCCGAGGGCTTGGGCCCGGGCGCGGCCGGCCTCGACGAGCTCCGATCGGACCCAGTCGTCGCGCAGCCGTTCGGCCCGTTCGGCGATGAGGTGAACGCCGGCGGACCCGAGATCCTTGCGCGCCCGGCGGGTGAAGTCGGTGAGCCGTTCAGGCCGGCGCGACTCGGCCTCGCGGTCGGCTCGGAGGCGCCGGATGGTGGTGATCTCGGCGGCGATGTCGACCTCTGTCGTCACCGTCGTGTGCGTCCGGGCGCGAGCGCCCGAGGCCATGGCATCGGTGGCCAGCGTCTCGGTGGCGTAGCCCTGGTGCGTTCCTGCGACATATGCGGTCGAGATCGAGACGAGATGGGTCGGAGGTGCGTCCGGGTGGAGCTCGGCGCGTCGATCTGCAGCGGCGGCGACCGCCGCGGCTACCCGGGTGGGTCCGAGCAGGTTGACCTCGACGGCGACGTCGAACATCGCGTCGAAGGAGACGGTGGCGGCGGAGTGCACCACCACGTCGGCGGCGGCGAGGGCGTCCCGGCCGGCATCGTCCAGCCCGAGCCCGTCACGAGCGACGTCGCCTGCCACCGCAGCGAACCGGTCTGCCACCGCGGCGTCGAAGCCGTCGCCCAGTTGGCGGCGCAGGCGGGTGAAGCAGTCGTTGGCGATGATCTCCCGTCGTGCCCGGGCGGTGGCGTCCAATCGGCGGGTGGGCCGGACCAGGACGGTGACGTGGCAGCCGGGCACGCTGCGAAGCAGCCGTTCGACGAGGGCCGTCCCGAGGAAGCCGGTAGCGCCGGTGACGAACAGGCGGCGGCCGGCAAGGCGCTCGGCGATGCCCGGATCGAGCGGGACGGTTCCGGGCTCGGCGGTGGTGGCCGGAGCCGCGAGGCAGGTCCCCGGGGTCGTGGCCGCTACCACGGCAGTGTGCGTGGTGTCGCTGCCTCGGGCGGCCGTCGGCCCGGGTGTGTTCCCTGCGCCTCTCCGAGATGCCGTCCTCGCGGGCCTGGCGGTGTCCCCGGTCCCGGTGCCAAACTCGTCTGGCAGCTTTCGGGGCGGCGAGGTGGCCTTCGGCACCCGCACTGTCTACCATGTGGTAGGTGGCCGGGTCGAACAGAGGGATGGCGCACTCCGGCGGTCCCGTCCTGGTTGGTGCGGGCGGCCGTGGCGCCACAGATGTCGTCGGAGGCGAGGCCCGCACCGCCGATCGGATCCTCGAAGCCGCCCTGCTCTCGTTCGCCAGCCGCGGCTACGGGGGCACGTCGTTCGACGCACTGGCCGATGCGCTGGGGATCCGCAAGCAGTCCATCTTGTACTGGTACCCGTCGAAGGAGGCCCTGCTGCAGGCGGTGGTCGACCAAGCGGCCGCCGACCTGTCGGATGCCCTCGAATCATCGTTGTCGAGGGCGGGCGACGGCTGGGCCCGAGTGGAGGCGGTGGTCCGCTCGGTGTTCCGGCTCGGGTCGGCCCGGCCCGAGCTGCTCGGGCTGGTGCGCGAGGCGGTCCGGCTGGGACCGCCAGCGGCGACTCGCTTGATCGGCGCCTTGGGGCCGCTTGTCGACCGGGCAGCGGCGTTCCTGCAGGTGGAGATGTCGTCGGGGCACATGCGCCAGCACGAGCCTCGCCTGCTGCTGCTCGCCATCTACTCCACCGTGGTCGGCATGATCACGGAGGTCGACGTGCTGCGGGCGCTTGGCGAGGAGCCCGACGCCCGTTCCCTGGTGCGCCGCCGACAGGAGATCCTGCGGCTGCTGCGGAGCGCCCTGGTGCTCGAACCCGCTTCGTAGCGCAGCGGCCGGTTCCGGCTCGCTGCTGCGGAGCCCGCTGTTCTGGTTCCAGTACAGCGGCCTGTGTTCCAGCCCATTAGGGCGGAGCCTGCTGTCTGACGGCGACCGAGCTGTCGTCAGCGGTCGTTGTCGTCCTTGGGCTTGGGCGGTGTGTAGCGCTTGTTTGGGGTCGGAGCGACCGGCTCCGACCCCCTGCGACGGCGTGGCGCTCGCCCCCGGGAGCCGGCGGTCGATGAGCGTGCGCCGGCGGACCCCGAACCTCTACTGCCACCACCACTGGTACGGGTGCGTTGCTGTCGGATGCTCTCGCCGCGGCTGACGAGTGCCTTCTGCATCTTGTTGGAGCGAAAGATCAGCCACAGACCGAGCCCGAGGAAGGGGATGCTGCCGAACGCTCCGCCGGCGAGCGACGCCCCGAAACCGAGGAACATGATCGAGAAGGCAGCGAACGAGCGCTTGCGCATCAGGCCGCTCACGAGCGCCACAACGGCCAGGACGACGGCGACACCGCCGACCAGTGCGATCGACCCCGGGCTCGCGTGCCCTTTGACGCCGACAGCAGGGTTTCGCTGGAGCGAGACGATCATGCCCACGATGCCGACGGCTGCCCCCAGTGGCGCGGCGATCAGGGTGTAGAGCCGCTCGCGATCGTCGAGGGTTCGGATCCAAGTCCGCAGCTCCGCCGAGGACTTGTCGGGGTAGGGGTCCGCCTTGGTTGGAGCCCGTGACCCACCCTTGCCGGAGGCCGAGGGGGTCGTCGGAGCGGGCTTCAGCAGGCCGGCACGCAGCCGGGCACCGAGCGGCTGTGGAGCGGTGGTGGCTCCTCTTGCCAGGGTGGGGTCCGTTGCCTGGGCGCCGCCGGCAGGAGAGCCGGACTCGGATGTGCCTGCTGCGGCACCTCTGCTCGGACTCGTGCGGGTGGTGCGGTCGGTAGTAGCAGCCTGCGTGTCGACCCCCGCGGTCGCAGCGGTCGCAGCGGTCGCGGTGGCGGTCCGCCTTGTGGCACCTGTCGCTGTCCCACCCGTCTTCGCTGCAGCCGTCTTCGTCGCGGTCCCCTTCGCCGCACCCGTCTTTGTCACGGTCCCCTTCGCCGCACCTGTCTTCGTCGCGGTCCCCTTCGCCGCACCTGTCTTCGTCGCTGCCGTCTTCGCCGGGGGGCCGGGGGTGCCACCTCCGTGTTGCCCCCCGGGCGTGTCGTTCGCTGTGGTGCTCCTGGGCTGGAGACGCGGCAATGCGGTCAAGACTCGCTGGCCCAAGGTCAGCTTGGTCGCGGACAGTTTGTCGCCGGTGGCGACCGGGGTGCGGCCGGCGGGCCGCGCGGGTGGGGTCACCCCTACAGGCTACGGGTTCGTGCGAGTGAGCACGAGTCGGGTGCCGAGGTTGGCGCTGGCCGGGACGAGCGCGACGGCCCTATCGTCGGCGAGCACCCCGACCAGGTCGCCGGGTCCGATCTCGGCCGCCGGCGGATCGCTTGGGTGCACCGGCGTCACCGGGTGTGAACCGGGGGTCGCCAGCGGGTCCGGGACGGAGAACACCACATGGTGGAGCCGGCCAGGTCGCCCATCGAGCCACGCATGAAGCGCACGAACCGTGGTGTGACGCGCATCAAATGTGGTCGAGGTCGTGTGGGGGGTGCCCTCCGGCGTCGTCCCGGCCTCTGTTCCTGCGGCACGGCGTGGAGTGCTCTGGGGGGGATGGAGGACGGGGCCCACCAGCCGGAGGCCAAGCGGGCCGGGCCAGGACAGGTCGACGGCGACGATGGTCCCGTCGGGTGACGTTGTTCGTGCGGAGACGGTGCCCCCGAGGAGCCCGACGAACACGCTCTCGCCGAAAGCGAGGTCCGCTACGGCATGGGTTGCTCGCACCAGCGTTGCGGCCGGCTGCGCTGGCCGGGGAAAGTCCGCAGGTGCCGGGCGGCCCCAGTCTCCTCGTTGTTGGGCGATCTGGACGACGATGCCCAGGCCGTCGGCCGGGTGAAGGAACGCCTCTTGCCAGGAGGGTTCGGAGCGGTCGATGCCGACGGGTTCGATGCCCATCTGCCGAACCGCCTCGATGGCCTCGTCCAGGTCCGGCACCTTGAACGTCAGGTGGTGGGGTCCAGGGCCGTTGCGGTCGATGAACCGCCGGAGAAACGGGTTGGCGTCGGGGTCGTGCGGAGCGAGGATCTCGAGCCGGGCACCGTTTGCATACCGGAGCTGGCAGGGAGCGAACCCCGGGCTGACATCCCCTGATTGCCAGGTCCCGCCCAGGACGCTCACGTACCGCTGCCATGCGTGCTGCCAGGTCTCGGCGGCGACGGCCACGTGATCGAGGACAACAGGGATCGACTGTCCGGTGCCCACGTCGGTCATCTGACAAGGTTGGTTGAGGCAGCGGCGATCTGTCGAACCGGTCGGGCCTGTGAGCTGGTGAGCCTGTGGGGCTTGGCTGCCGAGCCGCTCGGTTGTCGAGCCTGTGGACCGGGCTATCGAGCCCGTGGGGCGAGGGTCGCGGGCAGTGCAGTGAACCAGCCTGACCGGTCGTGCCGTTAGGGCAGCCTGTGGACGAACACGTGGTTCCGGGCAGGTTGACGTGGCCGCAGTCGTTCGGGTGCTCGGGTGCTCGGGTGCTCGGGTGCGATCCCGGCGGTCCGAAGGCTTTGGCATGCAGCGGCGGGCGTGTCGACGGGTGCGGCGACAGGCGTGTCGCGCGGGCGCTCCACACCCGCTACCATCACTTCCCCCGGGCGCTTAGCTCAGCTGGTTAGAGCGCAGCCTTCACACGGCTGAGGTCGTGGGTTCGAGTCCCGCAGCGCCCACCATTTTCGTCACGGAGCGAGATGCCGACGTGGAGGCGGCTTGGCCGGGGTTTTCGGCCGGGTCGGTGGGAATGCCGCCAGGTATGAGGTAGGTGGGTTGGATGACGCCGGGTTCGATGACGACGAGGCGGTGGACGAAGGCTTGGGAGGCAGCCTTGCGATGAGCATCGGTGCCGTTGGCGACGATGTGGGCGTGAGAGGAGGCACAGCCGGTGAGGATGGTCTCGGGTACCGGTTGCTGACCGACAAGGGGTGAACGGGGCCGACGCCTGGCTCGGCGCTCGGCATCCGGGGATCGGCTCCCGCTCTGGTCCTCAGCGCGATCGAGTGGCTGGCGTTCGAGCACAGCGATGCCCTGCGCATGCCGACTCTCCACCTGGGTGACGGCTCTCCTCATTGCTGCGCGACTCGCTCCCGGACCCGCTTTGCGAGCGTGGCTGGGATCACGCTGTCGGGGTCGTGCAGAGCACCGAGCGTCGCGGTGACGCTGACGAGCGCGTGGTAGAGCGGTGGGCAGGTGGCACAACCGCCGAGGTGTGCTTCGAGTGCAGTTCGCTCGTCGGCGGACAGCTCGTCGTCGATATAGCCAGACACCTGCTGTCGGGCATCCCAGCAGCTGAGTGGTACCCCCTTGTTGGCCGTCCTGCGCTCCTCTCGGTCTGCCAAGGCGCTCACCAGCATCATCCTTCCTCGCCGCAGGCGTTGCTTGGCCGCGGGAAGCGAGATGTCGAGCAGGTGGGCGATCTCGCTCGACGTCCAGCCTTCGGCGTCGTGCAAGACGACCACGCTCCGGTATCCGTGCGGGAGATGTACGAGGGCGTCGCGCACGACGTCGATGGACTGAGCATGCTCGACCGCTACCGACGGGTCGATGCTGTAGCTGTCGTCGCGCCACGAGTCCTCCACCTCGGCAACGCTCACCTCGTGGGAACCGTGGCGGCCTCGGTCGATGGCGAGGTGGTAAAGGATCCGGTGCAGCCAAGTGCGAAGCGTCGCCTCACCCCGGTACTGCCCTCGGTGCTCGAGGGCTTGCACCACGGTGGCGCTGACGAGGTCCTCGGCTTCGCCTTGGTCTCCGACGAGCGAGACGGCGTAGCGATAGAGGCCTGGGGTCTCCGCCGCGACCAGGGCTCCGAAGTCTCCCTCGGAGCCCCGCGTCACCTCTTGCTCGCGCTCGGCGGCCATTGCCTCCAGTCTGCCAGGGCTGGCATGCAGGCCGGTGCCACACCGTAGACCGTCAGCGCACCGCGACGACGGTTCCCGGGTGGTTGCCCGGCGCAAAAGGGTTCAGGCTGCCTGGTGGAGGTGAGACCTTCCCTCATGGCCGACCTGTGGCTTGTTGTCGCCGCAGGTGTTAACGCCGGTCAAGCTGTAGGCCGGGCAGTACCCGCTTGCTCCGGTGAGCGCCGCGATTGCTGCCACCACCAAGAGCACGATGCCCCAACCGCTCGAGAAGCCAACCACTGCGCTTCCCGCCACCGCTCCGATGGCGAGCACACCTCGCAGGACCCGGTCCGTCTTGCCAACCGTCTTGTGCATCGCAGGCTCCTTTGCTCGGAAACTCATCCCATGGACGGGCGAGCCGGGCAGATGGATACACGACCAGTTCAGCCGGGTAGCTCGGGCGGAGCTGGGGAAGGTAGGGACCGGGGGATCCGGTGCAGCTCAGTGACAAGCGAGCCCACACCGACGCCTGCGACCGACACCACGACGAGCACCAAAGGGAGCCCGAGACGGTCCAGGTTGTGGACGTGGACCCCCGTCGAGATGCTGAGCGCGGCCAGGTGGGGGAAGGCGATGCCGAAGAGCCCACCCCTACGTGTCAGGCTGGTCGACGCGCTCCGCGCCGGAGACGGCACCGATCTTCCGTGAGCTCGCCCCATGGGCACTCCAACAGCTCATCGAGGCCGAGGCATGCTGTCCTCGTCACGTCCGTGCGCACCGCGCCTGCCGCGCCGTGCCTGGCGCAGGGCGAGCGGTCGCAGCGGAGGTGGACGGGAATCGAACCCGCCGGACGGGGATCGCCCGTCCCGCCCGCTTTGAAGGCGGGGGAGCCCACCAGGTGCTCGAACACCTCCGCCGCCGACCATAGCCGGGACCTGCGATCGTCGAGTCGGTCCTGGGCCGGCGAACGGCGAACGGGTCGGTGGCCGGTGCGGCGACCGGATGCAGGCACTCGGATGCAGGCACTCGGATCCAGGCCAGGCGTCACCGCACGACCAGGGTGGGGCCGGCGTCCGGCACGAACCGGCCGATGACCGGATAGCCCGGCAGCTCCCCAGCCACGAGCAGCCCTCCGGAGGTCTGGGCATCGGCGAGGAGCAGCAGCGTCTGCTGGTCGAGGGTCGACTGGAGGTGGGGGGTCACCCAGTCCAGGTTGCGGCGGGTCCCGCCGGGCACGTAGCCGTCGG